>JAZRZU010000116.1:0-8514 GCA_045601465.1 Acutalibacteraceae bacterium | reverse complement strand
ATCTCCCTTGTGGTCGTGGCAACGGAGCAATCCGTCATCCACAGGCTCACGCAAGGGAAGAACTCAGGATACTCTACATACTCGCCGTAGACTTTCATCTGCGGGTAGGTAGACAGAAACTGCGCTCTCAGGTCGGTCGTTATTCGATTGATTACTGCGTTTTCAACATCAATCACTTGCCAAACACCTCTTGTGCGACTCGCTCCTGAGCCTCTACGATGGCCTTGTAGGCTTCGTAGAACCCGGCCCTGGGGCGTTGGTTATAAGGGAATTTTTCCAATGGTTGCCCGGATGCGACCCACTCGCTCCAACGGTGTTCACCCTCTGTCTCAGACCAACCGCCTGGGGCGATGATGATCTTCAAGGGAGTAGACAGGCCGTGGTCTGTGGTATACACACCCGCACCAAACTCAAGGAATACGACCTGGTCGCCGTCTGCCCGGATCTCCCAAACACCACGTTTGGTCTTGTGGGAGACAACCTTTACACTTGGGCCGAAAGCACGTTGGGCAGCTACCTCGCCGATCTGCGCTAATTTCTGCACATATACGCCGATGCGCCGTTCACGCTCCTTAAGGGCCTTGTTCAGCTGCTTTATCGCCCGGTCAATGGAATCGGAATCGAACAGGTCTACTTCGATGGTTTTCACGGCTGCGCTACCTCTGCGATACGGTAGGCGATGACATTCAGCGAGGGGATGATGCCCTTAACGATGTGCGTGTGCGGAGTCCTGTTGCCGTTGCCGTCCATAGGGCATTTCCCAATCCATATGATTGTTCCGTCCGTAATGGGGCAGGACATATCATCGGTCAACAGCACCTGTTCATAATTGTTTTCCAGGCCGTGTGCCGTGATATTGATACCGCCGTGCCTTGCGCCAAACGCCATCCTTGTCCGTATAGGGGCTTTGTAGGTCAGCTTTGGTGAGCCTGTGATGTTCCCATCTTCATCGAGGACATCTTCCTCGCTGTCCACCAAAGCGTAGAACAGGGTGATACGGTTTCTTGCGAGGATCTTCATAGGCGTATCACCTGAGGGACTTGACTCAGCAGATCCTCGTCATTCACAGAGCCATAATGACGATGAATGCCGTTTTCGATATGCACAGCCTCGCCCTCGCCGCCACGGCGCAGGAAATATCGATGGGCGAGTTCAATCTGAACCCACTCAAAGTCCTCTTCCACGCCAACGAGAGAAGCGGGTTTGTTGCCAAACGGATACCTACGCCGATTTATTTCGGCCTCTGCTTTCTTCAAGTAGAGGTCAAGCAAGGTATCGGTAGCGTCCGGGTCATTCTCCACCAGGCTCTGAATGTATGCAATTTTCTCTGCTGTGGTCATGCTCATTGTCAATTACCCTTTTTCTTGGTCGTTTTGGCCTTGGTAGGCTTTTTAGGCTCTTCCTTGGCCTTGACTTCCTCGAAAGGAACATCAGCAACGATCTTCGGCTGATGTTCCTCATCGATAAGCCCTACGGTGATAGTTCCGTTGGGGTTGTAGCGGATTGCCATAAGTCTCCTTTCTTATCAGGTGGTGGACTTGTGGAGATAGATACCTGTCTTCTTGTGGTTCAGAACCCAAGCACCATGAGCGAATCTCAGGGTCAGCTTCCAAGCATCGGCATCCTGGACAACAGCGGGGCTGAAGATCTTCGGAGCATAATGCTTCATGACCTGGAGAACGGCGGTGGGATGGATAATCATGAAGTTGATATCCACGGCAGTAGAGGCCTTGGTGTAGCCGCCAACTGCGCTTGCGGTCGTAGGAGCGGCAAGGTCGATAGCGGTCACGAAACGGCTCTGAGGAACGGTGATGACTCTCATGTCGTTGTACATATCAATGTTGTAGTTGATATTGTCATCACGGTTCATGACCATGCGAGTCACGCCCGCCTTGATGTAGCCGTACATAGAGGGGCTGACGAACAGGATTCTGTCCTCATACGGCACTTCCTCGTTGTCCATGGCGACCGTAGCGGCATCGATAGCGGCAATAGCGGCAGACCCGGAAGTGATAGCCGCAGATGCGGTCGTGGAAGTAGAAGCACCCGCCGCATACTGACTGAAGCGAAATGCATCGACCTCAGGTACGACCTGGAGTCTCTCGACCTCGGACAGCAGACCGCCAAAGGCCATGCCCATAGATTCCTCGTTGTCTAACAATCTTGTTATCGTAGAGGCTTTTTATCCCCTACTTCATATGGTTTCCCATATGTTCAGCATATCTTTTCACCTTACGGTGTCCCGGCCTCGTGGATGGATTATATCTTTTCACCATCTATGCGTTGCCCCTGACTATACTCCATATAGCCTTCGGTTCGGATTAGCTTGCCTTTCGGTTTAGCCTTCCCGCTTAATTCCGGGATTTAAAGACGCCATAGTGCGTGAGGAATTACGCAGCGAGTTTAACGTCTACCAGGTAGGAACGACCACGGTCGGTGTTCAGCGTGTAGGTAGCCCAAGTGCCATCCACATCGCCAGGTACATATCCGGCGTTACGGCTGTAGTTAGCCATGCCGACAGGATCTACGTTGTAAATGTTGACTGCGCTTGCGCCAACAAAGCTTACTCTCTCGGAAATGGTATCAAGGACAGCAGAACGGCTGTTGACCTTGTACAGTTCATCGAGCATGGGCAGGAAACGCTGTGCAAGTGCGATGCTGTTAGTAACAGGTGCGGTAACAGTAGTTGCCATTTGTTTTTCTCCTTAGTTTTTGCGTGGTGGTAATCCCATCCACTTTCGGTATTTGTTGTCTTCGTCAAGGTTGACGGTTGCGGTTGACGGCGGCGTTCCCGCTGATAAAGCGGATTGCTTGCCAAGGTTCTCCGTTGCGGTCTTGGTCTTCACCGTCTGAATGAGTTGTCCGATCCCGGCAAACACAGCGTCCATGTCACCGTTTGCCATTGCTTCGGCTGTCTGTGCGGCAAGGTCTGCGTCATACCCAAGCGATAAGGCCCGGTTTGAGTACGCACTTACTACCTCTTTCCGCTCAAGTTCAGCGATTCGCCTATCCTTTGCGGCTTCAGCCTCTTTTCTCTCGGCCTCGGCTCTCTGTGCCTCGGAAAGTGTCGAATTGTACTTTTTCTTCCAATCAGCCGCATCAGACGATGCGTTGTCCGTAGCCTTTTTCTGTTTAGCCAGTTGCGCCTGCAAGTCTTTGATCTGCTTATTGAGGTCTTCAAGGCTCGGCGTAGGCTCTTTAGGCTCGGTAGTTTCGGCGGTTTCAATGTTCGTGTTGTTGTCTGCCATTTCAGATCCTTTCTGCGTGATTAACGTGATTCTCTTCACGATGTTGCAAGTTTTTTATGTGGTTTCTTTCCCACAAATATATTCATCGGCGTATCGCCAAATATATCCATAAGCGGTTTTCCTGTTGCCTCTGCAACACTCGGAAATACTCCAATCACTCATAAGTGGGGAGAAGCAGATAGGCGTTTCTGCGTTCGGGAGCTACCCTATCTCCCCACGTTATTTACTTGGTCATGTATCTCAAAATGCACCTGCATCCACAGTTGTTCTCCGCAAGCATGAAGTCCCCCGGAAACATCGCTGAATCGCCATCGTAAGTAAAAAACCTGGCGTTGAGAGGAATTGTTGCTCCCTCAAGGTAGTCATGCGTATCCCTGACTCGTTCGTCCCCGGCTGTCACCCAGGTCTTCATCACCATTTCGTTCGGATGTCTCCGCTGATACTCCTCTGCGCCGTCCATGCTCCCGGTGTTGATGGTGCGGTGCGTTTCCGTTTCCGCTACCACCGACAGCTGATTCACAAGCTTTTCCTGGGCATTGGGGGCATAGGGGTCTGATTCGTACTCATCGATATGCGTGTTGATACGGTCACGGAATGTCTCGCCCTTGGTGGGGGTATTCGCAACCTCAAACATTCTCTCGCCGCTTGCGGGGATGTCCTGATTCAAATCAAGCCCCGCCACCTCGATGCCGTAGACATAGCCCATCGTTATCAGGGCGAAGATGGTGTCCTCATAACGCTTGCGGTCGAGGCGGGGGCTAACCATCCCTGTGCCATCGTCCACTTCTTCCGCAAGCATTGATGTCAAGGTAGTGCGGATGTTGTTCAGTTCATCGAAGTCCGGGAGTGTGGCGGTCATACATCACCGCCCATCGGCGAAGAACCGTTATCACGGTCATCCTCGATGATGACGGCCTCGCCCTGTCCGTTGCCCTGGGTCTCGACCTCATCGACCTTGTCCGGGTCGCCCCAAATCATCTGCAAGTACTTCTCGGACATTGCGACATCGGCGACAGGGTCGTTCGATACGCCGCTCTTCCCCGCCGCAAGCACAGGATGGAATCCCGCTGCCATCAGGGTTTGGAATGCCTGGGCCTTGCTTTGGATGTTCGCCTGTTCGTTCCTCACGAAGTGCAGTTCAAAGTCGGACAGGTTGATATCCAACAGGTTGCGGTCTTTGAGGATCTTCAAGACGATGCGGTCGAACTGACGGTTGCTCCGCTTGAACAGGTCTTCCGTGTTCCGGGCCGATGCGTCTGCTTGCGCCCATCCATCCCGGTACAGTACGGCCTGACCTGTATCTGAAGTGCTGTGACCACCCTTGGTCGTGGACGGCATGGCGCAGATACGCAGGACATCTTCGTAGAGGCTGTCGATAAGCACCTGGGTCTGCATCTGATCCAGCTGCTCCGACAGGATCTTGATGTCACCCTTGTTGTCGCCTACGCTCGTCAGTTCGATGAGGCCACGGTCACGGAGCATATTCGTGGTCGCTCCGTCAGGCAGCTGGCAGTTAACAAGCACCAACAGGCTCTGAATGAACTGCTCAACGCCGTCAATGCGGTTCGATACCACGTTGTTGATGGCATCGAGCATAGGCACGACCAACTCAAAGGCACTTGTATTGATGCTGTTGTAGCGGTACTCAACGATGGGGATGTAGCCAAGGTAATTGGGCTCGGCAGACTCAATGCTTACTGCCGTGGCAAGGAAGTCGTGGGTGACCTGGGTGGTCATCATCCGACCCTTAGAACCGCCGACAAGGTGGTAGATGGTGTCCCTTGTGAACACATCGAAGCGGCTGATGTCGCCCTGGACAACGAAGTTAACGCCCATTACAGGCTCGTTGCCCGGTTTCAAAGAGTACACCACGAATGCCGACCTCGGATCGAGGGCATAGGCATGGAACGGCTCGTCCTCTGAGCCATAGCGGTCAGGCTCTACGAACAGAACGCCTTTGCCGACCGTGTGAAACCAATCCGTGATGTCGTTGTCCGCATCGTGCTTGCCGCTTCGGTACACATATTCGTTCAGCTTATCGACCTTTTCCTGGACTTCATCGCTCCTGCTCACATAAGTGGCGGGTTTGGTGAGGAAATAGCCGTTCTTGAACGATACGATCTCGTCTGCGTGGGGGACTTGCACGATGTTGAGGATCTCAGGCCGCACATCCTTGTGGCGGGAGAGTATCGGCGCAACATTGCGGCGATACCAATACAGGAAGTCCTCTTGCAAGAGGTTCTGTATGTGATACACAAGGGCAGAGTTGACCTCATCGATGATGTTCGTCTCGGTGATATCGTCATAGGTGGCGTATATATCGAGCCGACCAAACAGGTCGTTGCGGATCACACAGCCCCTGCTCTCTTCTTCAGTTGTGATGATGGAGTCGTTGTTGTTTGGCATTGTTTCCTCACGCAAAAAAGCGGGTGCTTACGGTACTATCCGCTTGCACCCGCCCAAAAATGGGTAGACTATGCCTCTTTTTCACCACTCATCCATGTAACATATTATACTTATCCACAGTTTTGTCAAGACAACGGTGGATTTCGTGTGGATATTTTGTGGATAACCCCTCTCAGGCCCTTGATTTTTCCACAGTCCTGCGATATATTGGAGTCGCAAAGCCAGGATCTGTTTTTCTTAGCATCTTGCGTACCTCCTTCAACAGCCCCTACAGGTTCACCCATCCTGTAGGGGCATCTTTTTGCCCTAAAACCACCGCTTCTCAAGCTTCAGCTTCGCTCCCGCTCGTCTGTCGGCGTAATTCGCCAGTTGGGCGAACACATCAGGCACATCATCGTGCTTGTTCTTCCCCGCAAGCGTGTACTGCGTCAGCATACGCATCATCAGACGGTACTCGGCCCACTCAGCACCCTTTATCACGCTCTTGTCCTTGAAGATGCAACGCTTTTTGACCCACGGAGCGGCATTTTGGATCTTCGTCTCCTTATTCGCCTGAGTCCACTTGGTCGTGATGTGGGTGCGACCGCCCGCTTCGTCTATCGCTTCCTGCACCGCCCTCGCCATACGACCGCCCGCTACGTTGCTCTCAAACTGTGCCGCATGGACATTGTGCTTCAGCAGCATATTCGTTACGCTGATCTCCACTTTGTCAGGGCCGTAGTTCTCGCAGACAGCGTCCTCGACATAGTACTTGTCGCCATACTGGTACAGGATCGGCATGGCGCAGTAGTCAGACCCGGTCGTTTTCGTATCGCAGACCGCAAGGATCGCATCAGGCTCGGTGTCAGGCAGCTCAAAGTAGTACTGCAGCTCCTCTTCCGGGTATAACAGACCCTCAAACTCCACAGGCTGTCCGTAGTATAACGCCCGGAGCATATGCGGTGCGTCCTCATACGACTTCTTTAACTCCGCTATCTTCTCCGCATCGTACCCAAGACCATATGGATAGTCGAAGTTGGGGCGCAAGGTGTCTTCGTCCTCGATGGGGATGTTGATGAACTTGTGCCCCGGCTGTCCGCTGAACGTGGCCTCTAAACGCCCTAACACATCATGCACCGACCACCGGGTGCTGATATGGAGTTCCTTGACGGCGTTGCCAAGTTCCCTCTGCTTGAGGTTTACGACATAGCTTCTGTACAGCGCATCCATCCTGTCACGGTTCAATGCCTGGGCATCGTCCTCGACCAGGTCATCGCAGTACAGCACGTTCGTACACCTGACCTTGCCCGCAAGACCGCTTTTGATCGAGACAAGTTCTATCGTCTGAAACCGCTTCCTCTTGCCCAGGTCGATACGCAGGTCCTTGGCGTTCGTGCCTGATAACGGTACGCCCGGAAACACACGATGCCATAAATACTCCCCTTTCGGACTCAGGATACGCAGTATCTCATCGTATACGCCCCTCACAAACTCGATGTTATGCGAACCGATCAGGCTCTGCATCTCAGGATGCCGTCCGCTTGTGAAGCAGATGTAGAAGATCGCCAGAGTCGATTTACCTGTTCCCGGCGGGAGCGAAACGCCTAACAGCTTCAAACGCCCCATCTCAAGGTCTTGCAGACTCCTCGCTATCGGATATAACTGCTTGCGCCTCGGTAGGTAGAACTGCCTCTCAACCTCTCGCTCACTCTCGATGTACCGACAGAACGCATCGAAGTCGTAAGGCGCATCGAAAAACAACGACTCTATCTCGATCTCACTCAGCGTACTCAGGTAGGCGTTGCCCTCTGCGATCATCCGCTCCGCTATGCGCCGTATGCGCCTCGACATCTCATGGGCATCCAGGCCGTCTAACGAGCCGTCAGCTAAGAAGATCTCGCTGCCATCGTCATCAAATACACTTTGCTTCGTCTCTTCGTCATACGCTTTCACCAACTCGAATGCGTCAGCTAACGCCTTTGCGTCCCCCTGCGACTCTGCCCGGTTCGTGACCTTCCCTATCAGTTTTCGGTATTCCGCTCTGTCCAATCTTTCCTCTCCTCGCTTTTATATGCCGCCGCTCCTCTTTCAGCGTCCATCCACGGTTCTTGCCGCCATCGTCATAGGGCAGTTCCGTCAGACAAAACCAATCGTAGGCCTTGCTCTCACCCCTCGGTACACACACGACATCAACATCCAAATAGTCGAATGCCCGCACTACATCGTCGAAGTCTAACTCGTCTCCGCTCTCTACGATGTCGTATAACTCAGGCATCCCAAGCATTACTTCAAGTTCACTTAGCTTGCGCTCTTTCATGAACCACCTCAGTATACGCTGTACGTTCCTTTTCCTGCTCCTCTTCGTGTATCGCATATTATAACCCTCAACCTATACTACCATCTTGACTCATAACTGTAAACCTATTACAATATCATCGAAGTTCCGCTTCACCCCCATATTTTTCATCTCATCCACCGTGGCCTCGGATCAGCGCATTGTCCGGGGTCACATCTTTTTTACGGCAGCAGAGAAGAGATACCGATGGAGACATCGATACCTCTTTTTTTGTTTGGGGGATGTAAGGGGGGGAGACAGAGAGGGGACAGAGATGGTATCTCTTTTTTGGCTGTGGGGTATAAGGGGGACTTCCCCCGCCAAAAATCCAGGCCGCCCAAATACCCCCGGGGGTGTCCCAAAAAACGGACTCAATCAACAACTATTCAGAAAATACTCATTTAACGAAGTCTTAATATACAATATATGGTAGTGCAACCTGTATCAATACCATATACAGTATATAACGTATATAATGCTGTATATTATGCAATGGATATACAAAAAATGAGGGAAAAGAGATAGACAAACGATATCTAACAGGAA
>JAZRZU010000115.1:0-3496 GCA_045601465.1 Acutalibacteraceae bacterium | reverse complement strand
AGATTGTGTTAGTTTTGTATTAAATGTTGCAATGGTTGCAGTTATGTTTGTGTTCTACGTTAAATCAAAAAAGAGGGATAAGGAGGAAAAAGATGATGCGTAAGTGGATTGTTTCAATTATGACAGGTGCTTTAGTGTTTGCCTTTTGTGCATGTGGTTACATAGATGGTCATGGCCATAGTGTTACATTACATAGTTCTAATAGAATGGATGAATTTTGCATTATGGTCGATCAGATGGAGCAGGATATGCGAAGCTTTCTTGAGGAGAACCGTTCTTTACTGGAAGAATGTGCGGTAGTATTGCGTGAGGCAGAGGAGGGGGACTTTGACTACTGGGGCCATCAATTTATTGAACAGAACGCCCCGTTGCCGGATGCGCTGATACGATATAATGCGATTGAAGGACAACGACCTGTATATTGCAGATGGGAGGACGACAGTAAACATGTAGAAGATACGGGGGTAGATGGAATCTTAATACTCGAAGCGGAATATAGCGACGGTATTAATTGGGCGTGGGCGACCTTGTATTATGCGGAACCGGAAAACTGGTGGCAGAAATCCGAATTCTTATCGTACTATGCGGTGGATGAGCATTGGGTCCTGGCAGTCTCCTATGGTGAATAAGCCTAAGATAATAGACAAATTGGCATAATGGGCGAATCAGTCCAAATTGGTAAAGGAAGGTGTATGATATGAATAGAATCTCCATCAAGAAGTTTGCTTCTCGATACAGTGTATTTTTCTGTATCCTGATCGCATGTGCCATAGCATGCACCACCAAGGAAGCACCTAAGGAAACAGCGGAAACAACGGAAGCACTTGAGGAAACTGCGGAAACAACGGAAGCACCTGAGGAAGCTAAGGTGGAATCGACACGATTGCAAGCCGATGGGGTAGAGCTGCTGTTGATGGATTGGCAGGATTGCGCCACCCTGTTTGAGACGGCAGACTTTACCAACGTTCCCTGCCAATATCAGGCAAGGTTGTCCGTGAATGACAATCGGGAATGCGTTGTGGATTGGCTGGGCCCGATCGACGAAACAGCTGTGGAAGGAGCATATGAAGACGTTGTTTACCTCTTTGGTACCTACATTGAATATGAAACGGCTCAGTTTGTTTGCGATCCCTTGCAGGTCGTGGAATATCTGAACAAGCGATGGGAAGGGGATGGGAGCGCATGCGATTGCCAATTACTCGTTTCCACGGACACAAGCTTTCCGCCCCTGCTGCTGGCAAGGCAAAACGAGGAAGTGCACGTGGTGGCACTGAATGAAGATTTCTACACGGATTGGTGGCTTGGTGCACCTTACCCCAAATATTACGATGCAGAGTCTTTTCCTGCGCCTTGTGCATTGGACGTATATGTCGACGGCACGCAGATCGACGTAGACGCCTATCGGATGTATGAGGGATACCGTTTGCCGATGTTTGCCACGTTAAAGGCGATGTCTGCGACGATTGGTTGGGAAGATGGTTGCAAGATCGCCCAACTTGGGAACGGCACACTCGTGATGTCAACAGAAACCCCACGAATTCAACTGATGCTCAACGGCGAGCCGGTGGAAGATGATATGCTGATAGAACCGGGCGATTGGGTTAACCTGCATTATACCGATGAGGAATTCTATTGCACGGAGCCATTTCTCTCCTTCTACTACGAGGAGGTGTTCGGCTACACGTTAGAGTACGACGAGGAACAAGGTGCGATTTATCTGACCTGTCGCAAAGCGAACTGAGCCATGGCACGATTGCACCGTTCGCTCCCAAAGGACCGGGAACGCTCGGTACCCCCTCGGATACCGTAGTATACACCTACGCAAACTCCGCTTGGGGCGATCAGCTCACAAGCTACGACGGCGAAACGATCACCTACGACATTGTTGGATATTTATATCCACGGCATTTCCTCGGATCTTAAGCTAAGAAGGAGGCTGATTAGAACTGAAACATCTTCGTTTATTTTGTCTGGGAATTGTCTTTTTAGTTTTTGTTACTATCGGCTGCCAAGTGAAAGCTACACAGCCGAGGACAGAGATGGATTGGTGGGTCGATCAGGAAACCTTGTATTTTGCTTCGGACCTTGGCATTCAAGCATGGTCTGCTGATGCAAATGCGGTTCAGACTTGTACAAGCTGCACCAGTATAGTTTTCGGTGATAATGTAACTGCCATTCCGGGAAAGCTCTTTGAAAATAATACAGGCATCACAAGCATCATCATGAGCGATGGTGTTCGCTATGTAGGAGAAAGGGCGTTTTATGGGTGTAGCAATCTGACATCGATTGTGTGGTCTGATCGACTGGAACGGATCGAGAATGGTGCGTTTGAATACGCTGCGATCCGCATACTGGACCTTCCGCAGGGGGTTGTTACGATAGGAGACTTTGCATTCGCCAACTGCGAGAAGTTGGAGACTTGCTACTTGCCTGATTCGCTTAAAGAAATGGGATGCAATTTTACGGATTGCAGTGCGCTTAGGGAGGTTCGACTCTCTGAAGGGTTGGAAATTCTTGAAGACTACTCGTTTAGCGGTTGTACCAGATTAGAAAGTATATTGATCCCTGCATCCGTAAAAATACTGGGCTATGATGCCTTTTCGGATTCCGGTATGAAACGCTTAGTAATTGAGGGTGATTTAGAGGAAATCCGATCCATTCGCACAAGCAATATGCCATGCCTTGAGCAGATTATTTTCTTGGGTGCTCCGCCCCAGTATTATGAACGTGTTCCTGAGAAACGTTTCGGACTTATGAACAATACAAATTCGGATGCGATAGTTTATTGCTTGGAGACATATTTTGATCTGTTCTCGTCAATCAATGGAATTTGGAATGGCTTCCCTTTGGTTTGCATCGACAGTATAGACGATCTTCCCCCGTTGGAGTGATGGAACAAACGAAAGGAATGCTGTTATGAATAGACTGTCAAAATTACTGTGCGTCATAATTGTCGTGGCTATCTTGTTGCCTTGCGTTGCTTGCAGAGAACCGGTTGTTACAATACAAGGCAATGTAATGACGGTGAAGACACAAAAAGATATGGACGCTTGGGCAGCGCAACATGGTACTTACAAGGTTGATATTTGTCAAAAATACAACATCGAGGAAGTTGTCATTGGGAAAAGGGTGAGATATATACCTAATCACGCTTTTAGCAGATGCGAAACGATTAAACGAGTGGTGCTACCGAATGGCGTGAAGGAAATAGGAGGGTCTGCGTTTTCTCACTGCAAAGCGTTGGAAGAATGCGATATCCCACGAAGTGTGGAATATATCGGTTCCGGAGTTTTTGAAAAGTGTTGTTCGCTTACGCATATCGAATTCCCTCCGAACATTGATGCGATTTACGATGGTGTGCTTTACGAGTGCTCGAATCTGCAAGGTGTTTTAGAGATCCCAAAATCGGTGCGGAATATTGAGAAATATGCTTTGGATGGCACGAAGATCCAACGGCTAATTATTCATGGTGCGTTGGAGAACATTATGGGGATTC
>JAZRZU010000114.1:0-19143 GCA_045601465.1 Acutalibacteraceae bacterium | reverse complement strand
GTCGATCAAATATCATCAAACTGCTTTTCCCCTTGAGATATCCCATAAATTGTGCTACACTTAAGTACGGTGGAATACTCACAAGCATGTGTATATGATCTTTACACGCCTCCGCTTCAAGTATATCCACCTTTTTCTCCGCACACAATTTCCGTATAATTTCTCCTATATCTTTTTTCAAAACTCCATATATTTCTTTGCGTCGGTATTTCGGCGCAAAAACTATATGATATTGACATCTGTATTTTGAGTGTGCGCTACTTCTTATTTCATTTTCCATCGTTAAAAACCTCCTAATGTTCTTGGTAAGGCGGTCGCCAAACCACTACCATTATACATTAGGAGGTTTTTCTTTTACTAAAGTTTTTCTTCTCCCCCAGTAGAACTGGGGGTTTATTGGTACACCAAAAAGCGCCGAGCCGTCACGTGTGTGACGGCTCGGCTTATTTTTATCGGATCAATCATTTCAAAACGTTGGTTTTCAAATAATCCACAAGCTGCTGAGAAAAGACCTTGTGGCCCTCAACCGAAGGATGGTCGTTGCCGCCCTCTCGGTTTTGCGGAACCTTGACGAGGTGAACACGCTCGTCTTTGGCAGCATTTTTGAAGTTATCCTCCCAAACCGAGTTCATCATGCCGTACATAAGGACAATCGGAACGTCTTCTCCATGCTGACCACGGATCTGGCTGAGCATATCGTTCAAAGCCTCGTCATAGGTGGCAAACGGAACGGTTCCGTTGTTGTAACTTTCTTTCACGTAGGTCTCATTGTCATTGGTACCCAAAGCCAAAACGACCACATCAGCCTTACGAGCCGTTTGATACTTTTGGGGATTTCGCAGAAAACCGTTATAATACGGATACAGTTGGTTCATCGTCTTAGGGGAAGTTTTAATACGGAAATAGCCGCATCCGCCCTTTGCGATGACAGAGTAATCCGCATCCAACGCTGCCGCCGTGAGGTAAGCATAGGAATTGGTTGCCTTATGCATACCCTCGGTCCCAACATCCTCCATTGACGTATACTTTCCGGCGGTGATGCTATCGCCGATAAACTCAATGTACAGGGGCTTTTCAGCCGTTGCTTTAACGGTCGATTTCTTGCCCGTGAAAGTTACGGAACGGATCGCCATCAACTCGGCGCCTCTTGCGGCATCGGAGTCACGTACAAAGCGGATCACGTGTTTCCCTTCAGGGAGGTTTTCCGCAATGGCGCAGGTCAGATCTTCACCCATTTTGGTGCAGATGCGAAGACCCGCTTCTCCGTCAACGTAAACCTGGAAATAGGTTTTCACGGAACCGCTGTATTGGATGGAAACGGTGCCGCTGCATTCCGCTTCGAATTCAAAACCCTGGGCGGGGAAATCCATGTTCAAGCCCTCGTCGTTTACGTAGGTCCTGCCAAAGGTTTTATACAAGGACGTATCCGTTGCGAGGTTTACAACCACTTCGGAAGGAACGTCGTCTGCACCGCCTGCTGTGTTTGCGCAGGCAACGCATAAACAAAGTGTAAGCGTCAAAAGGATCAAAAGTATTTTCTTCATAATCGGTCCTCCAAGCATTATTTGTGTGATAACGTCATTTTAACACAGAAAACCATTTATTGCAAGTGTTCTGTCTATGTTACCACAATCCATCGAAAAACTCGTAGCAACTTATCATAAACGGATAAAACCAATCGTTTTGGTCATTTAAAATTTTTAGGACCCGATGCCAAGCGGCATCGGGTCCTTTTTAGCAGTCGATCTGTAAATCGTCGTTATGCTTACTTTTTCAGTGCTTCGGAAACCGCAACAGCGCAAGCAACGGTCGCACCGACCATCGGGTTGTTACCCATGCCGATAAGACCCATCATCTCTACGTGCGCCGGCACGGAAGACGAACCCGCAAACTGCGCATCGCCGTGCATACGGCCCATGGTATCGGTCAAGCCGTAGGAAGCCGGACCTGCTGCCACGTTATCGGGGTGCAGGGTACGGCCGGTACCGCCGCCGGAAGCCACCGAGAAATATTTTTTGTCATTCTCCATCGCCCATTTTTTATAGGTGCCCGCAACCGGATGCTGGAACCGAGTCGGGTTGGTGGAGTTACCGGTGATGGACACTTCCACCTTCTCGTGTTTCATGATGGCAACGCCTTCGGAAACGTCGTTGGCGCCGTAGCATTTAACCTTGGCACGCTCGCCGTCCGAGAACGCTTTCTCACGCACGATTTTGAGTTCATCGGTATAGAAATCGTAGTCGGTCTCCACGTAGGTGAAACCGTTGATACGGCTGATGATATACGCCGCATCTTTGCCCAGACCGTTTAAGATAACACGCAACGGGGTTTTACGAGCTTTGTTCGCGGTGCGGGCAATGCCGATGGCACCCTCCGCTGCCGCAAAGGATTCGTGACCCGCTAAAAACGCAAAACAATCGGTTTCTTCGGACAACAGCATTTTGCCGAGGTTGCCATGACCCAAACCAACGTTGCGTTGCTCCGCAACCGAACCGGGCACGCAGAATGCCTGCAAGCCCTCGCCGATGACCGCCGACGCTTCGGCCGCCTCGGATACACCACGTTTGAGCGCCAGCGCCACGCCCAGCGTGTATGCCCACACGGCATTTTCAAACGCAATGGGCTGAACACCTTTGACAATCGCATTCACGTCAATGCCCTTGCTCTCGCAGAGGTCACGGCAATCTTCCATCGAACCGAGTCCGTTTTCTGCTAAAAACTTCTCAATCTTCGCAAGGCGTCTGTCCTTGCCTTCGAATTTAACATCGTTCGCCATTTCTGCAACCTCCTCTTATTCTTCACGGGGGTCAATGTACTTTGCCGCAGAATCAAAGCGACCGTACTGACCGATGTTTTTCGCATATGCTTCGTTGGGTTCCATACCGTGACGGATATCCTCCAACATCTTACCGAGCTTCACGAACTGATAGCCGATAACCTCGCCCTCGTCATCCAGCGCAATTTTGGTGACGTAGCCTTCCGCCATTTCCAGATAACGAACGCCCTTTTTCTTGGTGGAATACATGGTACCCACCTGAGAACGAAGACCTTTACCCAAGTCTTCCAAACCGGCACCGATGATCAAGCCGTCATCCGAGAACGCAGACTGGGTACGACCGTATACCAGTTGCAAAAAGATCTCACGCATTGCCACGTTGATGGCATCGCATACGAGGTCGGTGTTTAAGCATTCGAGCAAGGTCTTGCCGGGCAAAATCTCAGCCGCCATTGCCGCCGAATGGGTCATGCCGGAGCAGCCGATGGTCTCCACCAAGGCTTCCTCCACAATACCCTCTTTAATGTTCAGCGTGAGTTTGCAAGTACCCTGCTGAGGGGCGCACCAGCCGACACCGTGAGAAAGGCCGGAAATGTCCGCAATCTCCTTGGACTTGACCCATTTACCCTCTTCGGGAATGGGAGCCGGACCATGATGCGGACCCTTTTTCACTATACACATTTGTTCAACTTCATGGGAATAGTTCATAATGGTACTCCTTTCGGATTTTAATACGTTCCTATTATACCCCGAAAACCGCAGAAACGCAAGGGGCTTGTCCCATAATTTGTTAATTTTTTCGCAAAAAAAGAGCCGATGCGAACGCCGAGCGTTTATAAGGCAGTTTTTCTTTAAAAAACGATCTTTTGGCGCAACAATGTGTCAAGCCCCACCGATATGCGTCAGCATTATCGGTGGGGCTTTCCTTTTCTTGCATCCAAAATTTCGATTTTTAAAGTGCTTCGCAGTTTCGTAGGGAAGCAAAATTCTTTGTGTTGAAGCCAAAAATGCAGCAAGGCTGGCGCCTTGCGAGGCTTTTGGCGATTAGACAGAGGATTTTGCCCCGAGAAACAAATACTTCCCTATCAACACTCGGCGAACCATCGACTCTTTATTGTTGTACTTACTCCTCACGAGAGGCTGGTTTGCGCAGCATCTGACGGGTCTGATGCACTTCGGCTGCGTATTTCGCCAGATCTTCTTCTGCCCGTTTGAGCAGGTCATCCGCAAAATCTTGTGCACCCTTGCGCATCTCACGGCATTTTTGCTGGGTGGTGGTGGCGATCTCGTTGGCTTTTTGTGCCGCTTGTTTGACGACTTCTTCCTGCATCACCATCGCCCGTGCACGTTCCTCCGCCACACGAACGATCTCCTCCGCCTCTTTTTTGGCAGTCGCAATGATGTCGGCACGGTCTGCCACAATGGATTTCGCCTGACGGATCTCGCTGGGCATATTGCCACGGATGTTATCGATAATGTCCCGTAACGTATCCGCCTCTACCAAGCACTTTCCGCCCGACAACGGCAAACCCCAAGCCTTGTCGATCATTTCATCGATCTGGTCCAGTAAAATTTCGATGGTCATGTTTCCTCGTTCCTTCCGTATTTTTCTAAGATATCCTTTACAATGCACGCTGGCACAAATTCACGAATATCGCCGCCGAGTGACGCTACCTGTTTGACCAAGCTGGACGACAGGTACATATACTCGGCATTGGTGGTCAAGAACACGGTTTCCACGTCGGGATTTAATTTGCGGTTGGTCAGCGCCATCTGGAACTCATACTCAAAATCCGACATGGCACGCAAGCCCTTGACAATAACCGAAGCCTGTTTTTGACGGGCAAACTCGGCGAGCATCCCGCTGTACGCTTCCACCTCAACGTTGGGCAGCGAAACAGTTGCCCGTTTGAGAAGTTCTACCCGTTCGTCCTGTGAAAACAACGGATGCTTATTGCTGTTCACCATCACCACGACCACGACCTTATCAAACATCGCCGCCGCACGGGTGATAATATTGATATGTCCACAGGTAACAGGGTCAAAGCTACCCGGACAAATTGCCAACTTCATATCCATTACCCTTTCTTGCGGTACAACCGCACCGCAACACGCCCGTACCGATAGGTACGAAAGACCGAAAGTGTACCGACCGTTTCGGGCAACACCGTATCACGGTCGCTCTCGCAAACCACCGTTCCGCCATCCGCCAACAGGTCAGACAAACGCTCTAAACACGGCTCCCACAACGTCGCCCCATACGGCGGGTCTAAAAATACCAGGTCAAACCGTTCGGCGGTACCCGCCAGATACGAAACCGCATCCCGACAAACCACCGTTGCCGTTTTGTCCACGTGAGCCGCCTTGCAGTTTCGTCCTACCAACTCGGCTGTGGCACGGCTGCGTTCGACAAACACGCAAGACTGAGCGCCTCGGCTAAGCGCCTCAATACCCATCTGTCCCGAACCGGCAAACAGGTCCAACACCCGCCTGCCTTCAATATCAAAACAGATCGCCGAAAAGATCCCTTCCTTGACCCGCCCGACGGTCGGACGTGTGTCCATCCCCTCCGGCGTTTCCAAACGACAGCCCTTGGCTGTTCCGGTAATCACTCTCATAACATTTTTATTATCCCATTTTTTCGTCAAAAAGTCAATGTTTTTATTGCACAGCCGCCTTTAATGCCTCTACACGGTCGGTACGCTCCCACAGCACGTTCAAATCCTCACGGCCGATATGCCCGTAAGCCGCCAACTGCCGATAGATCGGCCGACGCAACTGCAACGTGTCAATAATCGCCGCCGGACGGAAATCGAATACACGGCTGACCGCCTCTGCCAGCACGTCATCGGAGACGGTACCGGTACCACGTGTGTCCACCCGTACCGAAACAGGATTCGCCACACCGATGGCATACGCTAACTGTACTTCACATTGTTCGGCAAGCCCGGCGGCCACCACGTTTTTCGCCGCATAACGTGCCATGTAGGACGCCGAACGATCCACCTTGGTGGGGTCTTTTCCCGAAAAAGCGCCTCCGCCGTGGCATGCATAACCACCGTAGGTATCCACGATGATTTTACGGCCGGTCAAACCGCTGTCACCCTGCGGGCCGCCCACCACGAACCGTCCCGTGGGATTGACAAAAATTTTGGTATTCGCATCCATCAGCTCCGTCGGCACCACCGCCTTGATCAACTGCTCGGTGATATCCTGACGAATGGTTTCGAGCGAAACCTCAGGTGCGTGTTGGGTCGACACGACCACCGTATCCACCCGCATCGGCTTATTGCCTTCGTATTCCACCGTCACCTGCGTTTTTCCATCGGGACGCAGATACGATAACGTACCGTTTTTCCGCAAAGCGGTCAGCGCCTTTGCCAACCGATGCGCCAGCGAAATGGGAAGCGGCATAAGCTCGGGAGTTTCGTTGCAAGCATATCCGAACATCAAGCCCTGGTCACCCGCACCAATGCGATCATACGCATCGCCTTTTTCGGCGCCACGCACCTCGATGGCCTCGTTGACACCCATGGCAATATCGGGAGACTGCTCGTCCAACACCGTCATCACCGCACAAGACGACCCATCCAGACCGATAGCGGCATCGGTGTACCCAATATCGTTGACCACGCCACGCACGATCTTGGGAATATCCACCGAAGCGGTGGTGGAGATCTCACCCATCACCATCACCATACCGGTGGTGGTGACCGTTTCACACGCCACGTGCGCATTGGTATCCTGCTCTAAAATCGCATCCAGTACCGCATCCGAAATCTGGTCGCATACCTTATCGGGATGTCCTTCCGTTACCGATTCCGATGTAAAAAAATGTCTTTTCATGCTTGTTTCTCCTTTTGACTGCAAAAAATCGCCCCGTACAGACTACGGGGCGAACATCCACCTCATCTGTCGGTCAAAACCGCAGGATTTAGCACCTTGCACGTCATGCAGGTTGCCGGGCTTCACAGGGCCTGTCCCTCCGCCACTCTTGATAAGGACCTATTCAATTGATCGGTATCATTGTATCACAATTTGTCGATTTGTCAACACCTATTTCGTTCCTGTTACAGCAAGGTGATGGTGTGTTCCCGACAGAACGTATCGCCGCTGTCCACCCGCTGGATGCCGAGCTTTTGGGTAAGATCCCCCTCGTGGTCAGGGGTGTCGGGGTATCCGCACCACGGTTCCACGCACAAAAAAGGCGCATCGTACTTTTGCCATAACAGCAAATACGGGAATCCCGCAAACCCGACACGCACGCCTCGTCCCGTTTTCTTGTGCCGCAACGTCAGCGCCTCGGATTGGACACATCGATTGAAAATCAGCGCATCCACCGCAAAATAATCCGCTTTAAGCGGTAACACTTTGCCGTTTTCCAGCACACGCTCGGTATCGTAAGAATGAAGCGGATCGGGGGTGGTATCCAACGTTTCCACCTTGTCGAACTCGATCTCATATTCACCGACCCCCTCAGGGCAAGCGTATGCCTCGTGTGCGCCGATGGAAAAATACAGCGGCCGGTCCTCGGGATTTTTCACCGCATAGGACACCGCAACGGTATCCCCTTGCAAACGGTATCCGACACGAAGCTCGTACACGAACGGAAATTGTTTCAGACTATTCTCATCCGACCGCAACAAAAACACCGCTTCGGTATCGGTCGCCCTCTCTACCTCAAACGTCTGATGCCTTGCATACCCGTGTTTTTCCAGCGTATAAGCCGTCCCCTCGTATGTATAGGTGTCCTGCTTTAACGCACCGCAGATGGGAAACAGCAGCGGCGCCCGTCTGCCCCAGTAGGTCGGGTCGCCGTGCCATAAATATTCCACCCCGTTTTTGGTAATGGATTGCAGTTCTGCGCCCTTTTCCGCAATAGTAACGGTTACGTTCTCATTTTGTAATACGATCATGTTTACCTCTCCCATTTATCACATAATGCATGGATCTGCGCCGTAAATTTCGCCAGATCCTTGTTCGCACGTCCACGGCATCCCTCGATAACACGGCACAGCCGCTGACCGGCGGCAACCAATTTGCCAAACACCGTACTCTCTCGGCTGATACCGCCAGCCTTTTTCTCCACCCGTTTGCGGCTTCCCTGCTCGACCTGTTCATCCGCCAACAGATCCCACGCATCACCGCTGTACGGTGCCACCGCCGTCTGCCCTTGCTCACGGCAAAGCCGCTGGGCCAGCGTTTCACAAGCCGCCTCGTCTCCGTGGTTTACAAACACCCGCTGCGGTTTGGGGTCAAACGACCCGACCCAACGCAACAATCCCGCATCGTCGGCATGACTACTGATGCTGTCAAGTTTTGCAATCTCCGCATGCACACGGATGGTTTCCCCAAACAGTTTCACCTCGTCGGCACCATCCAGTAACAACCGCCCGATGGTGTTGACCGACTGATACCCCACGAACAACACCGTACATTCCGGCCGCCAAAGATTGTGTTTGAGGTGATGACGGATACGTCCCGCCTCACACATACCGCTGGCGGATAAAATCACCTTAGGCCGCTTGTCGGCATTGACGGCACGAGAATCGTCCGCCGTCACCGACACCGATAACCCCTTAAAATCAATCGGGTTGATCCCTTGCTCTACCAACGCCCGTGTTTCTTCGTCGTAACATTCCAGCGCCGTCGGCCCGAAAATACGGGTTGCCTCCACCGCCAACGGTGAATCCACCACCACCGGGAACTCACCGTGCCCCGTTACGAGATGTTGCTCCTTAATTTGACGGATAAAATACAGCATCTCCTGGGTGCGCCCCACCGCAAAGGACGGAATGACCACGTTCCCGCCTCGGTCAAAGGTGCGTTGGATAACAGCGGCAAGATCGTGCACGTAATCCGGTTGTTCGCTTTCGTGGGTACGGTCGCCGTAGGTAGATTCCACCACCACGTAATCGGCGGTTTTGAGCAGCTGCGGATCACGCAGGATCGGCTTGCTGTGGTTGCCGATATCCCCCGAAAACACCAGCCGTTTTTGTTCTCCGTCGTCGGTGGCGGTGACGGTGATGGACGACGAACCGAGAAGATGCCCCGCATCGGTAAACCGTACCGACACCTCGTCAAACACTTTGATATCTTGCTCATACTCGCAAGGCACAAAATGCGTCAGTACGCCCTCCACGTCCTCCATCGTATACAGCGGCACGTAGGCCGGCGAACCCGAACGACGTGCTTTCCGATTGCGCCACTCCGCTTCAAATTCCTGAATATGGGCGGAATCCCGCAACATAATGCGGCACAGATCACAGGTCGCACGGGTGGCATATACCGTTCCCCGAAATCCGTTTGCGTATAACATCGGGATCTTGCCCGAATGGTCAATATGCGCATGGGTCAACAATACCGCATCAATGAGCGACGGCGATACCGGGATCTCCTGGTTTTCAAACAAATCCCGTCCTTGCTCCATACCGCAGTCAATGAGCAGCTTTTTACCGCCCACCGTCAGCAGCGTACAGCTGCCGGTGACCTCATGTGTAGCACCTAAAAAGGTAATTTTCATCATACGGCATTCCTCCCGTTTGTGTTCTCTTGTTATTATATGACAGATCTGTGGTTTACACAAGAACTTTCGCAAATTTTTAGGACTGGATTTTTACAGTATTTCCCGTTATAATGTAGAAAAAGGAGGGAACCTCGATGCACAAACTCAACTATAAACGCACCATTCTCGTCGGTTTTGCATTTTTTCTCATCACCGCCTTTTGGCAGGCATACGACGCCACCATTCCGGTCATTCTGACCAACAAATTCGGTATGTCCCAAACCCTGTCCGGTATCATCATGGCATTGGACAACGTGTTGGCGGTATTCCTGCTGCCGTTGTTCGGCGCATTGAGCGATAAATGTCGTTCCCGTTTCGGTAAACGCACCCCGTTCATCACCGTCGGCGCTGTTATTGCGGCAGTAGCGCTGATCGGACTGTCGTTTGTGGACAATGCGCAGTTGCGCAATATCCAACAAGTTTCCAAAATCGACGACCCGTCGGCTCTGACGGTTTTGTATGAAACGCAGGGTGATAAGACACTCAAAACCCCTGAGGGTGAAACCTTTGTGTTGTCCGACACCTTTACCTTGGAGGAATTCACCGCCATCACCTGTCAGGAAACCGATGCAAACGGCCAACTCAAAACCTCCAAAAGCTACACCAACTACGTAGCGCCCGCCCGTGCGGCATATGCTGCCGAGATGACCGCCCATTCCCCCGGCTCGCTCATCTTTTTTGTCGGCTTGCTGCTGGTGTTGTTGTTATCGATGGCGACCTTCCGTTCACCGGCGGTTGCGCTGATGCCCGACGTCACCATGAAACCGTTGCGTAGCAAAGCCAACGCCGTCATTAACCTGATGGGTACGGCGGGCGGTATGCTGGTGCTGGTGCTCGGCATCGTATTTGCCACCTCGTCGGTGAAAAATGCGCTCATGAACCTCACCACCTACTACACCGTCATTGCCGGCATCATGCTCGCCGCCTTAGCGGTGTTCCTGTTGACCGTGCGGGAACCTGTTTGGTCCCGCCAAATGGAACAGGACAGCTTGCGGTTAGGGTTGGAAGACGCGGTGGAAGAAAACGGTGAAAAGCGTGGACTCTCTGCATCCGAAAAACGTTCTTTGTTACTGATTTTGGCATCCATTGCGTTGTGGTATTTCGGTTATAATGCCGTCACCTCTAAATATGCGGTATATGCCACCAACATTTTAGCCAAAGACTATAACACCACCATGCTGTTAGCGCAGGCCGCCGCCATCGTCAGCTACCTGCCCGCCGGTATCATCGCCTCCAAGATCGGCCGCAAAAAAACCATTTTGGGCGGTGTGGCGCTGCTTGCCGCTGCGTTCGGCACTGCCGCTTTCATGCGTTCCGAAAGCCCTACCATGCTGATGAATGCCATGTTTATTTTAGCCGGTATTGCGTGGGCGACCATCAACGTCAACTCATTCCCGATGGTGGTAGAACTGTGCACCGGCAGTGACATCGGCAAATACACCGGCTATTACTATACCGCCTCCATGGCGGCACAGATTGCCACCCCCATGCTGTCGGGCTTTTTAATGGACACCGTAGCGGAAACCGTCTTGTTCCCCTACGCCGCCATCTTTGTCGCACTCGCCTTTTTCACCATGCTCTTTGTGCGTCACGGCGATGCAAAGCCCTTGAAAGGAACTGATGCATGATGATCTGGCTGTTTGGTATTTTGACCGTGTTGGCGGTTTTGTGGGTATTAAGCGTCGGCGGCCGAGTCGGACACCCCACCCTTAAAATTCTGCGTGGCAAGGTCTTTGCGCATCGTGGCCTGCATCGCAAAGACCGTCCCGAAAACTCGTTACCCGCCTTCGCCGCCGCCGCACAAAAACGGTACGGCATTGAACTGGATCTGCACTTGTTGCAAGACGGCACGTTAGCGGTCTTTCACGACAACGACCTGTCCCGTATGACCGGCCGTAACGGTATGATCGAAGCCTTAACAGCGGCAGACCTTCCCGCCTACACACTGGACGGCACGACCGAAGCCATCCCCGCCTTTGCCGATGTGTTAGCGTTGCTGGACAACAGCGTACCGCTGATCGTGGAGCTCAAATCCGCAAACGGCAATGCCCGTCAGCTGGTGGACGCCGCCGTAGCGGCATTAGCAGATTACACCGCCCCGTATGTGATCGAATCGTTTGACCCCCGATGCCTGTGGCATCTGCGCCGCCGTTATCCGCATATCGCACGGGGACAGCTGTCGCAAAACTTTTTTGACAGCGACGTATCCCTCTCCCCTTTGGTCAAATTCCTGCTCACCCATCTGCTGACCAATCTCTTGACACGTCCCGATTTTATCGCCTACCGTTTTGACCACCGCCACACCCTCAGCGTGTGGTTGGCTCGGCATTTTTGGCATATACAGGGCGCCACATGGACGCTGACCGATAAAGCGCAGTTTGATAAAGCAGTGGATGAGGGGTATCTCCCCATCTTTGAACAATTTGAACCGTAAACAAAAAATTCCTCCTCTGAACAAGAGGAGGAATTTTTTACGACTTATCTTTGGATTTAAAGAATATCCCGCACAAAAAGGCGGCCGTGATGGCAAAAGCAATACCGCCCGCCGTACCGGTCAAACCACCTGTGAAAATGCCCAGCCATCCTTGCTTGGCGATACCCTCTTGCACACCTTTTGCAAGGGAATACCCAAACCCCGTCAACGGCACGCTGGCACCACCGCCGGCAAACTCAATCAAGGGTTCATACAACCCCACGGCGGTCAACACCACCCCGGCCGTTACAAACATCACCAAAATGCGTGCCGGTGTCAGTTTGGTGAGGTCAATGAGCACCTGACCTACCACACAGATTAAGCCCCCCACCACAAACGCCTTCAAAACCATCCACCAATCCATCTTCTGCACCCCGTTATAAAATATCCTTGTCGTTAACATCCCCTTTGCGGATGCGTTTTATACACGGTTTATCGATCGGATGATCAAAATCTTGCGGCAATCCTTGCGCAATGGCGGGAAAGACGTGGTCGCTGTCCGCCGTCGGCTGTATGTCATACGTGCCGTACTTATCCACCATATCCTCTGCCGTTTCGGGTGAACCGCCGATAAAATGAGTCGACGGCGTGCTTTGGTCGTTTGATTTTTCTGCCATACCGTTTCACTCCTTTCGGCGATTAGTATGCCCTGTAAACCGAAAAGAAATGACACCTCCCCAAAGAGAGGTGCCATCAAAACGCATAGATATTGACAAAGCGCAACGGTACGGTATAATAACAGCATAGGGGGGATTGGATGAAAAAATATAGGATCGCATGCGCCTTAGCCGTTTGTACACTGTTCTTTTCAGCCTGCTCCACCGAATCGCCCCAAGACGGCTCAACAACACAAAACATTACAAATACGAACACCACCGCGGCTACGACAACTCAGCCCAATACGACGCCGTTTACACCCGTGTATTTCACAGAAGACTATTTCGAAACGCTCCAATTTCATGATAATGCCACAAAACAAACCATAGAGTATCTATTTCACCGGCCGCTTCGTCATAGCAACGAACTGATGCCGTTGGTGATTTTCCTGCACGGCAAGGGGGACTCTGTGACCGCCGCTTCACCCGGCACCGCAACCCCTATCGTACAATCGCTGATGACGTTGGAAAACGAAAGCCACCAATACAGCACCTACACCTTGGTGCCGTCCACCCCGTTAGCGTATGAAGGGAATTGGACGGATTCTCAGGTAACAGCATTTAAGACACTTCTACACGATGTAATTGGCCAATATAACATCGATACCGAGCGCATATATCTCTCCGGTATATCCATGGGGGGCTTTATGACATGTCGCCTTGTTCGCGAAATGCCCCGCACCTTTGCCGCTGCCGTACCACTCAGCGGTGCTGAAAACCTGACAACCCCCTTAGACTCATACCACACCGCCTTTCGCATCTATCATGTTGCAACCGATCCGGTAGTCGGCGTGTCGAGTTCTCGTTCGCTGTACCGACAGTTACAAAATGCAAAACACCCCAACGTTAAATACGTCGAATATCCTGACGGGGACCACATTTCCCCTCTTTATACCGTGTTCTACTCCGACCGGGAGGAGTTCTTCGGGTGGCTGTTCAGCCAACGTCGTCATAACCGATAGTTGTAACAAAAGCAGGTCATACGACCTGCTTTTGTTTTACCTGATGGCCTCTGAGATCGAAACCAAGCAATGGTGTGATAACGTTGCCCCCACATTTCCCCTTGGTCCGAGTCATAACACGAATGGGAAACACCGAAAACGCATAGAACCGTTCCTTTGTCTGCCTAGAACCGTCCCCTTGTCTGCCCGAAGGCTCTTTTTCGTTAAAGCATAATACTACCGTTTGCTTTGTCTATGTTGTACTGAACAAAACCGTTACTTAACAGTCAGGCTTTTGTTATAATCTTCGCAAAGAAGGTTCATTGCACGGCAAAGCTTATGGAAGTACACAAAAGGACCAACCAATATAAACGATCCAAAGAAGAACCATTTCCAGAAGGTGCCCGTTGTGAATGTATAGTCAATCTGGCGCTTGGATAATGCTTCCTCCACACGCTTTGCAATTTCGTAATGCCAAATAACCAACACAATAGAAAAAGTAAAAAAAGCAAGAATATATGCAGAAAGGAAATTCATTGTTTTTGAACGATCGCTTTTGGGGGCTACTTTATCCAGATCGAAGGAAAACGGGATAAAGAAAAGGATGCTATAAATTCCAAGCGTTAAAAGATTTAAAATCATAAGTTTCAACATACTTCTGTTGGTTTGCAATTCGGGTTCTCGGTACTCTTTTTCTTCATAATCGTAAGAATATTTGTATGCCATGGTCGGTGCCCTCCTTTAAATTCTCCATGTGTTTGATTTCGAGGAAAGGTGAAACAAGAAAAGCGTCTCCCTTGCCACCCCTTGTTTCCTTTGCCCATTTCTTTGATGTTATGCTGTCACGAGGCGGTCTATGATTGCTCGGATTTCCACACCCCCATATCTTTCCACACTCCCATATCTCGGATAAACTCCTCTGCCCAGGAATGATTACGTGATTCATAGTTTTTTTCATAGATCCAAATCTCGTATCCATTGCAATAGATACTGCAATCTCGATCGATACCGTTTGGGATGCCGAGAAACGCATACCAAAAATTCTCATAAAATAAGGACGTGGATTGTTTTACGTATGCCTCCCCATCTTTATACGAAAAGACATCATACCGTTTATCAACAACACTTTCCTTTGACTTTTTCCGCACTTGAATCGAAAATTGAACACACGGTGTATACGCATCTAACGTTTGTTCGGTCTTGCGATAATAATCGGAAAAATCATTGTCCTCCCCACAGTTAAAGCCAACACTTTCCAAATACTCCGTATTCCCCCACGGAATCGCAACGAGCGTTGAATATAGCTGTTCGTCAAAAGTTTTTATGTTTTGCCGATTCACCAATGTGCCAATGGCGTGAGCGGCAATCAAAGCAAGTGCGATAATCGACACGATTAAATTTTTCACAACCAGCTGTCGTTTGCGAAGCATCCCAATGATCGCTATCACAAAAACACCTGCAATCAGTATCAGAAAAACAGTCATATGCCCTCCTTATAACACGTTCCTATACCTTTTGTATTCTTTATTACATTAGACGAACGAACGTATAAAAACTCTCATCTAAAAACACACAAACGCAAAAAATGTGCCGGTGGACCCCCATTTCACATCCGAATACACATTGAGGCGCCCTGCACAGGGCGCCTCAATGCACGTTTATTCGGTTGCTTCTTGCTTTTTGAGCAGCTCCCGAATGTCTTTCAACACGTCCATCTCGGTCTCGCTCGGTGCGGCAGCCTCCTCGGCGGCTTGTTCTTCTTCCACTTTCTTTTGCAACAATTCTTTGGTTTTAGTCTGCAAAGCAAGCAGGATTTTGAGTGCCACGAAGATACAGAATGCCACGATCAAGAAATCAATGACCGCTTGTAATAACACACCGTATGTAACCGCCACCTCGGGCGTTACCACCGTTTCCACGCCGTCGACCATCTCGACCACAGCGGGGGTCAACACCCATTTCCACTCGGTAAAATTGAGACCGCCCACCGCTAAACTGATCAGCGGCATGATGACGTTATCCACCAATGCGGTGATGATGGCTTTGAACGCATTACCGATGATAACCGCCACCGCCATATCCACCACGTTACCCTTGGAGATAAATGCTTTAAACTCGTCAAAAAACTTTTTCATTCTTTTCCACCTCCTTCTTACTGCGTAATTGTTTGAAAAAATCTCGTAACTGCGCAGCACATTCCTGCTGCAAAACACCGCCCGTCAACAGCGGTTGATGATTGTACGGCAACGAGAATAGGTCGGTCAGTGACCCGCACGACCCGGCTTTGGGGTCCTCGGTTCCGTACACCACACGGTCCAGCCGTGCATTGATGCAAGCGCCGGCGCACATGGGACACGGTTCCAGCGTCACATACAGCGTACACCCGGACAGCCGCCATCCGCCCAGCACTTCACACGCTTTGTGTATCGCTTCGATCTCGGCGTGCGCTAACGCATTTTTTCCAAGCTCACGGCGGTTTCTTCCCACCGCAATCACACGCTCATCCTTGACAATGACCGCCCCGACCGGTACCTCACCCTCTTTGGCGGCCTCATCGGCGGCTTGCAGGGCAACACGCATCCACTCTGTATCGGTCATATTATATCACTCCCATGCTGGCAACCAAACTCAGCAACAAAATGGCGAGTGCCACCAGCATCGCAGGGGCCGTCAACAGCTTGCCGACCCGTGTGCTCACACGAAACAGCGATAATCCGTTTGTCAACGGGGTAAACGGTTGACGGCACACCGCTACAACGGTCAACATAGCGACACCCACCGCCGACACCGCTAAAAAGGTAAGCGAAGTGATGAAGTTGGCATCCAGCGCATACCGATTTTCCAAAAACGACAAGGTCACCGACAACGCATTGTTGGTAAAATGCAAGAATACGGCGGGCCAAATGCTATCGGTTTTGACCATCAAATAGCCCAGCGCCAACCCCAAAATAAAGGCAAAGGGAAGCTGCAATACGTTGCCGTGAAATATCCCGAACAAGGCGGCGGATAACACCACCGCTATCCCGTCGCCATGCGCACGCAACGCACCGAGGATGTATCCCCGAAAGATCATTTCCTCAATCAGCGCCGGCAACACCGCTGTGGATATCAAGTTGAGCAAAAAACTTACCATCGTCGGTTGAATAAGATCCGGCATCTCCGGCTCGGGAATCCCCAGCGCCGACATACCACTCATTAGCCATCCGGCTACCAAGTTGGCAAACACGGCAACCGCCATACCGCCAACTACGCCCAGCGAAAGCACGCTGCCACCCACCGGTTTAGAAGGGAATGCCGGTATCCGGCAATGGGACGCCTGTGCCACCAACACCGCCGGAACGGCAAGGGACAGCACGTAGGTGATCATATTCGCAATCAAGGAGGTCTCGTGTCCGTTCACCCAAAAAAAGGCAAGCTTCAACAACCCCATACCGGAAAGCGTCCTTAACAACAGTTGTGCCGCCAACATGGCAAGCAGGATCGCGGCAACAAAGTTGCCGGTCTTTTTTAATGCTTTGCTCTCCACCACAAACGGGGATGGCATATACGGATAGGCTTGCGGTTGCTGCACCCTGACTCCCTCCCTTTCTTTCAATAGACAGTATACCGCAAAAACCGCCACGACGCAAGGGAATTTAAAAAACTATAAAAAAGAGTTGCTATTCTTGTAAAAATTCCGTAAAATAAGAAAGACTTTCATATACAAAGGAACGATGTAGTATGAGTAAGATTCAAATGACCACACCCCTTGTCGAGATGGACGGCGACGAAATGACCCGCATCCTGTGGCAAGCCATCAAAGAAAAGCTGTTGTTGCCGTTTGTGGATTTAAAATGCGAATACTATGATTTAGGGCTCCCTTACCGTGACCAAACCAACGACCAAGTCACCGTGGATGCCGCCAATGCGATCAAAAAATACGGTGTTGGTGTCAAATGTGCTACCATCACCCCCAACGCTCAACGTGTGGAAGAATACAAACTCAAAGAAATGTGGAAAAGCCCCAACGGCACCTTGCGTGCCATGCTGGACGGCACCGTTTTCCGTGCCCCCGTGGTGGTAAAAGGTGTTGCCCCCAGCGTATCCACCTGGGAAAAACCCATCGTACTCGCCCGTCACGCTTACGGTGATATCTATAAAAACTCTGAGTTGTACGTAGACGGCGCAGCGAAAGCCGAGCTGGTTGTTACCTATCCCGACGGCAGAACCGAAAAAAAGCTCATCCATGATTTCGATGACAACGGTGTGATCATGGGTATGCACAACACCGACCGTTCCATTGCCAGTTTTGCCCGTTCCTGCTTCAACTACGCCTTGTCTTTAAAACAAGATTTATGGTTCTCCACCAAAGATACCATCTCCAAAACCTACGATCATCGGTTTAAAGATATTTTTGCCGAAATCTATGAAGCGGAATACAAACAAGCTTTCGAGCAAGCGGGTATTTCGTATTTCTACACCCTTATTGACGATGCGGTTGCCCGTGTCATCCGTTCGAAGGGCGGGTTTATCTGGGCGTGCAAAAACTACGACGGCGACGTGATGAGTGACATGGTCGCTACGGCGTTCGGTTCGCTTGCCATGATGACCAGCGTGCTCGTATCCCCCGACGGAAACTACGAATACGAAGCGGCGCACGGCACCGTCACCCGTCACTATTATAAACACTTAAAAGGCGAAGAAACCTCCACCAACTCGGTAGCTACCATCTTTGCATGGTCCGGCGCTCTGCGCAAACGGGGTGAATTGGATAACCTACCGGAGCTTTGCGCCTTTGCCGACCGATTGGAAGCCGCCACGCTCGGCACCATCGAGGACGGCATCATGACAGGGGATTTATACCTGCTGTCCACCCTGCCGAACAAGAAAAAAGTCAATTCTTTGGAATTTTTAGACGCAATCGCCCAAAAATTGGCTTGACAACGTAACACCGTCGTGTTACAATACGCATTGTTAAACAAGGGGTGCTGATCATCGCATCGGCTGAGAGGAACCATGTTCCAACCCTGTAACCTGATCCGGATAATGCCGGCGTAGGAATGTTTTACAAGCAGCGGTTTTGCATGCACCCTCTGTCTTTTCAACATCCTATTCGGATTTCCGGATAGGATGTTTTTTATTTGAAAGGAGAAGAAAATATGTCACGTAAACCCTCTATCTATCGCTTAACCGAAAGCGCCTTACTGATTGCCGTTGCGGCGGTACTCAGCGTTTTAAAAATCGTGGATATGCCGGCAGGCGGCAGCGTTACCGCTTGCAGTATGTTGCCGCTTTTACTCATCGCCTATCGTCACGGCACACGGTGGGGATTGTTCTCCGCTTTTACCTACGGACTCGTTCAGCTTTTGTTGGGCTTGGATAACTTTTCTTACGCCACCTCGTTTGCGGCGGTGGTGGTCATTGCCGTATTCGACTACCTGCTTGCCTTTTTGGCATTGGGACTCGGCGGTATCTTCCGCCGTACCCTGTCACAGGGCGCAGCACTCGGCTGGGCGGCGGTTTTATCCAGCCTCATCCGTTACCTGTGCCACGTCATCACCGGCTGTACGGTCTGGGCAGGTTTATCCGTCCCCACCGCACAGGCAATGGCATATTCGTTAAGCTACAATGCCACCTATATGATTCCCGAAACCATTCTGTTAGTGTTCGGCGCTGTCACCATCTCCCGCTTATTATCCTTTGACAGCACCCTTATCACCCGTGCCCCCCGCCTCCCCAACACCCCCCCCCCC
>JAZRZU010000113.1:0-12331 GCA_045601465.1 Acutalibacteraceae bacterium | reverse complement strand
TACTACACGGGGAATATCGGAAAAGTCATTATATATCATAACGTCGGTCAAACCTGCATCAAAAAACAAATGGGATACCGTTTCAGCCTGCCCTATGCCCACCTCAACAGCGACAAAACCCTCGGGATTTAATTTTTCAACCCAATTTTCAGCAATAGAACGATAAAAAAGATAACCGTCTTTCCCATCTAATGCCATTCGTGGTTCGTGTTGTACTTCACGTTGTAAGCCATCCAATTCGTCCGTGGGGATATATGGCGGATTTGAAACGATAGCGTCCACACCTTTCTCAAATCGGTCAAAATCGTTTAAAATATCTGCACATACTGCTTGCACTTGATAGCCAGGATACCGTTTAAGATTTCTTTCAAGGTAAGGAAAAGCTTGTTTGGATAATTCTACTGCCACAACAGAAGTCTCAGGACAAAGTGAAGCAATCCCTAAACTGACGCATCCACTTCCTGCGCACAGATCCAATACCGTTTTATTTTTAGTATACTGTAAATGTTCCGCAGACAACTGGCAAAGAAGCTCGGTTTCAGGACGAGGAATCAATACCCCTTCCCCTACTTCCAAAGTAAGTGATAGAAAATCCCATGTACCCAAAATATATTGCAACGGCTCGCCTTCGGCACGTCGTTTTGTTGCAGACAGAAGCGCTTGTTCTGTATTAGAAGACAAACAAAGAGAGCGTTTGAGTGAAACGTTTCCTCTGCCGAGCCCACCAATATCCTCTAATAAGCATAAGGCGTCAAAGGCGGGGGTCTCACAACCGCCCGCCTCTAATATGGCTTCCATTTGTTTTTGAATTTCCAAAACAGTCATCGCTTTACCACTCATCCAATGTTTTGTCTTGCGGTATGACTGCTGTAAATGCTGTGATAGCACACTCAATCATACTGTCATCCGGTTCTTTGGTTGTTATCCGTTGAATCCACAGACCGGGTGCCGAGAAAAACCGTGTAAAGGCATTGTCTTTTCGCCCAGCAAATTTGATAAGTTCATATCCAATGCCCACCGTCAGCGGTAATAGCGCTAATTTGATCACTACACGCAGCCAAACGGTTTGCACTTGTATACAAATAGAAACAATAATACCAACTAACAAGGTGATAATCAAAAAAGATGTACCGCAACGGGGATGAAAACGGCTTTGCTTTCTCACATTTTCTACCGTTAGCTCTTCGCCGTTTTCATAACAGAAGATCGTTTTATGTTCGGCGCCGTGATACATAAACACACGGCGAATATCCTTCATCAGCGACACCAACAAAATGTATCCCAAAAATAAAACCAGACGGATAAGTCCTTCAAAAATGCCACGCAGAACAGCATTATTCATCCAAAAATTTTGTCCGCTCAAACGATCCAAACCGCCTGCAAAAACCTTGTATAAAAAGGATGGAAGGTACATAAAAAGACCGACTGACAGCGCAATACCCAACGCCGTGCTTATTATCATCAATATCGTCATCTGGGCTTTTTGACCGGTCGTTTGATCCTCCTCGGTGGTTTCCTCTTCCAAACCGGCAAGCTCTGCTGAACGCATCAAACATTTATATCCAAACCGCATGGAATCAACCAAGCCATATATGCCACGCAAAAGCGGCAATTTCCAAATTCGAGGACGTTTTGTCGTATCGATGTCCCACTCTTCGGTAACAATAGACCCGGAAACGTGTCGTACCGCCATCGCAGTCTTTTCAGGACCACGCATCATTACACCTTCGATAAGCGCCTGGCCGCCTATGGATGTCTTCTTTTTGTCCGGCATGATAATCTCCTTTCTTTACACTGGCAACGTTACCGTTACAACGGTACCTTGACCAAATTCGCTTTCCAACGTCAAAGTTCCACCATGCGCCAAAATGATTTCATTTGCCACCGCAAGGCCGATACCTGACCCCGGTTGCACGTTAGCTGCACGATAAAACTTTTCTTTAACAAACGGTAAGTCGTCTTTTGAAATACCAATTCCATCATCACTGATTACAACTTGTACACCGCCCGGTACAGTAGCAGCATCCACATGAATTGAACCATTTGTTTTTGAATACTTAATGGCATTGTCAATAATGTTTACAAACACCTGACGCAGCCTATCACCATTTCCGTGGATCGGCGGCAATTCTTCTTGTTGGCAACACGTTAATTGAAGTCCCTGTTTTTTGGCACGGTCGTTCATTAAAAACACAGCTTCTTGAATTTCTGCATACACGTCAATCTTTTCATTCAGAACCGTCGGATTTGTTTTTTGAATACGAGAAAAGTCTAACAACTCTTCCACGATTCCCGAAAGACGATCGGTTTCACTACCAATAATGTCTAGCCCTCGACTGAGTAACTCAACATCGTCCGTCGCCCCATCTTTTAGCGTTTCGCTCCAGCCTTTAATGGCGGTCAGCGGGGTGCGCAGTTCATGCGAAATAGAAGAAATAAAATCCTGTTGAAGCTGATCGGCCGATTCGATCTGCGCCGCCATTGCGTTAATGGTATCGCACAAATCGCCGATTTCATCGTCATACTGCTTTTTAATGCGGTGTGAATAATCTCCTTGCGCAATCTTATCGGCTGCGGCACCAATTTCACTTAACGGACGAAGCATGGCATTGACAAAATATGCACTGGTCAGCATCACAAAGAACAGAATGGCAAAACCAAACGTAACCATTGCAGAAATAATAAGCGTTACCTGTTTATCCACATTATCCAATGCCACAACATAGCGGATAGCACCACACAGGGTATTGTCCGACTTTGTAATGAGCATGGTCATCGCCAATACATTTTGACCAACGGCATTCTTACCGTTCCATACGCCCCACGCTTCCTTTGGATTTACCGGTAAAACTTGCATGGCAGCTTTATAATCCAGAAGTGAATCTGATTGTGGCAAAAATCCGGTGGAGCTTGCTAAAATATTCCCTTTCGCATCCAACATTTGAAACTCAATTCTATTGCGTTCAGAAAAATCCTCCATGTATGTTTTCGCACTTTTCTTGAAATTAAAATCCACATCGTTAACATATAAGTCCAACATATCGGATAACGAAACAGCACGGGTATACAAACTGTTATGCACTTGTTGATAATAATAGGAGCGCACCAAAAATGCGGCGGCAATCTCGATGACAATGAGCAGCACCACAACTGTGCTTAACCCATTGATTAACCAACGACGTGTCACCTTTTTAAAAAACATTTTCGGTCCTCCTCTCATCCTGGATTATATTATGCTTCTTGCCAACAGTACCCTTGACCCCACACGGTAACAATATGACACGGGTTAGAAGCGTTTTTCTCAATTTTCATACGCAAACGTCGGATGTTTACATCAATTATTTTTTCTTCACCAAAATACGATTCACCCCATACCGTGCGCAAAATATCTTCACGGGATAATGGTCGATTGGGGTTCTCTAAAAAATACTGCATTATTTGGAACTCCACCTGCGTGAGTTCAATAAATTGGTTTTGCTTCTTTAATGTACGCATACGTAAATCCAGTGTAAACTCTCCGGATTGTAAAATACTAATCTGCGAACGGGCGATGCGTCTTTCCAGTGCTTCCAACCGTGCCGCTAATTCCGACAGGCTAAACGGCTTTGTTATGTAGTCATCGGCACCCAGATGTAATGCTTTAATTTTTTCGCATTCCTGTGCCCGTGCCGTCAGCATGATAATGCCCAACCCGTCACTGCGCTCACGTAATGCTTCACATACCGCATACCCATCAATACCGGGTAACATTAAATCCAAAAGCGCCAAGCAGATATTGGGAGTTGAATCGTATAGTTGAAGTGCTTCCTCACCGGAGGAAGCTTCAATCACTTCATATCCGTATCGTTGGAGATTAACAGCCAACAGTTCACGAATTGGGCGTTCGTCCTCGCAAACCAACACACGTTTCATCACTTTCAACCCTTCCGTGTGACAAATGGGATTCTGTCTTAATAATTACAGCTGAATGAAAAGATATTGAAGCTCTTCCGTCGTAATGATATCTGTATTTAACCGAGTTGCATAACGCCAAGTATCTAACCCATCAAAATAGGTAAAACCTTCGGGCAATACGATTTTCGTATCAGAATGAGTCGCCAGTATTTCCAAAAAGCAAGAAGATTGCTTATCCTTTAATTCGAAACTCATGATATGTTTTTGACCGTCATACGATATTGCTATTTCCTGATCAACCCATTCGTCACGAAGGCGAAGCATATAGGAATCAATTAAATTCACAACGCTACTGAAATCCCGTACTGCTTTTCTCGACCGAAAATCATACGAGAACCAATCCGTTTCCAGAAGCACTTCTCGACGAGGCGCCTTCTCTTGCCCCTCTAAGCGCTTAGAAACAGGCCATTCAACGACACCGTCACCATCAATGTCCTGACACTCGATATCCACTTCACGAGCAGTTATGCTATTCAAATTAGTTGAAGGATCACTAAACGGAGATTCTAACGAACTGTTATCCCAATATATCAGTTCGGTAATAATCGTATCCGCATCTTTTCGACAATCTATAAAAGCTCCGTTTACGGATGGCGAGAGCGAGGCGATGTGAAAGGAACCGAAAGTTTTTATACCACTATCCAATAACGTTTGACCACGAAATACCAGTTGATTATCCACACATGAGAAAAGCTGCGCTTCAACCTGTGCCTCGCCACTTCCAATGGTAAGTAACAGTAAATCTTGCGCCTTGTCATCTGTCAACTCACCTGTCAGCAACGCTGTATATGCATTATTGAATGGAATCTCGGTTAACTGGCGGTCAATACGATATACCGCCAGTCGTTTGTCATTGGAATTATACAAATTCCAACCGACAAGCAATTCCGGAAACCCATCACCATTCAAATCTGAAAAATTGACCTCTGCGACTTCCTCGCTGAACCCGGCGATATCAGCAAGCGTTTCCCAGGTTCCTTTATCGTTTTTTCTCAATAAATGAATTCTTGTTTTGGCATTATCGGTATTCCAGCGGTAAAAAACGATTCCCCAATTCCCCAGTGAAAGAGAATCCGGTGTGACGCTTTCCGTCTGTATTTCCGGCGATATTACCGCATTATCTTTTAATTGGTTGAGCACAATAAACGGCGTTTGATAGTTTCCCTCATTCGGGTATGTAAGCGTGAAATTGTGGCTTTCCAAATACGCATACAACGCCGTTTGCATAGCATTTTGTTCCTTATCGTTTTGCGGAGGGATCAGCTGATTTTCCACGTCAAGACCAATCATATTACAGCCTGACAACAATACATTCACACAAAGAACAATAGCGACAATCCGCAAAAAACGGTGTACATTCACGCAAATCCCTCCTTTTCGATACAGATGTTTATATTGTAATTTATATTAGATACAAAGTCAATGTTTTTCATAATGTTCTTGACAAAACAGCAGCATAATGATAGGATGATATTGTTATAAAACTATGAGAGGGACGGCGCTTGCTATCTTTCCTTCCAGAGAGTATCCGGCAGCTGAAAAGGATACAAGGAAACGGCATGCGTTACCACCCTTGAGTGCATTCGGGAACTTCGGTGAAAGAATGACGGGTCACTCCGTTATCGGTTGTAATGAGTGCGAATTTTATTCGTAAACTTGGGTGGAACCGCGTGGCATCTATGCCCCGCCCCTTGGTATATCAAGGGGCGGGGCTTTTGTTTTGAAAGGAGATTTGTTATGCTGAAAATCACATTAAAAGGCGGAGACATACGTGAAGTTGCAGAGAATACAACCATCGATACGCTTTGCCGTGAAATTTCCATGGGTTTGTACCGCGCTGCCTGTGCAGCTCGGGTAAACGGTGAGGTTGTGGATCTGCGTACCCCTCTAACGATGGATTGTACGTTAGAAATCTTAACGTTTGATGATAATGACGGAAAAAAAGCTTACTGGCACACAACCTCTCACGTTATGGCGCAAGCAATCAAACGACTCTACCCCACCGTAAAGCTTGCCATTGGCCCGTCTATTGACTCCGGCTTCTATTATGATTTTGATCATACCTCCGGATTTTCTCCCGAAGATTTGTCCGCCATTGAAGCCGAAATGAAAAAAATCATCCACGAAGCGTTACCCATCGAACGATTTACGTTATCCCGTGAAGATGCGTTGTCACAAATGGCAGATGAGCCATATAAAATTGAGCTGATTCAAAATCTTCCGGAAGATAGTGAAATTTCTTTTTACCGTCAGGGAGATTTTGTTGATTTGTGTGCCGGTCCTCATCTTCCGGATACCGGCCGTTTAAAAGCGGTTAAGTTGTTAAGTGCAACGGGTGCATACTGGCGTGGCGATTCCAAAAATAAAATGTTACAGCGCATTTACGGTATCTCGTTCCCCAAAGCATCCGAATTAGAAAAACACCTAAATCAGTTAGAAGAAGCCAAAAAGCGTGACCACAATAAATTGGGTCGTGAACTGGAATTATTCACAACGGTAGACGTTATCGGTCAAGGATTACCGATTTTGCTTCCCAAAGGCGCTCGTGTCGTTCAGCTTTTACAGCGTTGGATCGAAGACGAAGAACAAAAACGTGGTTATCTGTTGACCAAAACACCCCTGATGGCAAAAAGTGATCTTTATAAAATTTCCGGTCACTGGGACCATTATTTGGATGGTATGTTTGTGTTGGGAGATCCCTCAGACGAATCCAAAGAATGTCTCGCCATGCGTCCCATGACCTGCCCGTTCCAATACCAGGTATTTCTAAATCGTGCCCGTTCTTATCGTGATCTGCCGATGCGTCTGGGGGAAACTTCTACCCTGTTCCGTAATGAAGACAGCGGTGAAATGCACGGCCTTATCCGTGTTCGCCAATTCACCATTTCAGAAGGGCATCTCATTCTCCGTCCTGACCAATTAGAGAGTGAATTTAAAGGATGCTTAGAACTGGCAAAACACGTTTTAGACACGGTTGGAATGTGGGAAGACTGTACCTTCCGTTTTTCTCAATGGGATCCCGATAATAAAGAAAAATACATCGGTACTCCTGAACAGTGGGACGAAGCGCAAGGTATAATGGGCAAAATCTTAGATGACCTTGGTCTTGATTACACCATTGGTATCGATGAAGCCGCTTTCTATGGCCCCAAATTAGACATCCAATACCGCAATGTTTTCGGCAAGGAGGATACCATCGTAACCATTCAAGTTGACCAACTGTTAGCTGAACAATTTGACATGGAATATACCGATCAAAACGGCCAAAAAGTCCGTCCGTATATCATCCATCGTACCAGTCTTGGCTGCTACGAGCGCACCCTTGCCTATTTGATCGAAAAATACGCAGGCGCCTTCCCGCTCTGGTTGGCACCGGAACAAATCCGTGTGTTGCCGTTATCTGAGAAACTATTGGATAAAGCACAGGAAATTACCGATACGTTAACGAAATACGGTTTCCGTGCTGAAACGGATATCCGTAACGAAAAAATCGGTTATAAGATCCGTGAAGCACAGTTACAAAAAGTTCCGTATATGTTGGTCGTCGGCGAACGAGAAGCGGAGGCAGGCCTCGTATCTGTCCGTTCTCGTAAAGAGGGCGACCTCGGCACCATGCCGTTGGATGACTTTATTGCAAAAGCTCTCAAAGAAGTGGCAGATAAAGCTCGTTAATAGTAAAATATCCCCTCTGCTTATTGCAGAGGGGATATTTTTATATAGCCGTTTGAACTTGGGCAACTAACACGGTAATATCGTCAGGGTCGTCTTCTTGAAGCTCCTGTGCTTTTTCAGCAATTGCCGTTGCGAGTTCACTCAACCGTCCGTCGTTCTCCAAATCAAAAAGTTTTATCATGTCTTCTACCCAGTCTATCCCACCATTGCTAACGCCATCACTCATAACAATGAAAACATCACCCTCAACCAGTCTATCCCTCGTATGCGCAAACGTAAGGTCACGTAAAATACCCAGCGGTAGCGAAGAATCTTCAATATGAGAAACACGCCCTTTGCTATACAAAAGAGAAGCACCTGCCCCTGCCTTCAAAACGCTCGTATTGCCGTTAAACAGGTTGATTTCAACGATATCCAACGTAGCCAAGCTCTCATCCTCGGATTTGGTCATTAAAGCAGTGTTGACCATTTTCAACATACTCTCATACCCAAACCCGGCTTTTAGCAGTCGAACCGCAAGTCCAGCAGCCATAGCACTGTCTACCGCCGCAGAACCACCGCTTCCCATCCCATCACTAAGAACCAAAAGTTGCCGTCCTTCATTATCACGCACAATTTCATACGAATCGCCGCAAAGGGATTCCCCTTTACAGGCAATTTGAGCCGCACCAACTGCAATCCGATATTTTGGCTTCTCAACGAAAGAAATACGGGTTAATCCGGATGCATACTCCGTCAAAGGTGAACAAAACTGTCTGCCACATTCTTCATTTAATTTTTTTCGAAAAGTGTCTTTGTCATGCGGTTGATAGCGTCCATTTAATAGAATTTCAATCGTCATTCGTCCTTGGTCGTTGACTAGGCAGGAAATGGTCTGTACATTCACCTTTTCTTTTCGCAATACCTTTTGTATTCTTTTCTCTGTATCGGTATCGGACCACTCCGGAAAGGAGAGCCTTTGTGCAAATTCGGACAACATGGTAGACATGCTGTCAAATTGGTCATTAACTGAATTACGCAACTCCTGCAATCGACGAAATGCGGATTCTTGAACTAAAAATTCTCGATACCGAGCTGTAATAGCAAGAGCAATTTTTTCAGTATTTGGACAATTGTTTTTTAGAAAGCCTCCGATGTTTTCTGTTGTGATCTCCCCTGCTTCACGCAAAATTGGCACAGCATGATTTAACGAATCCATAATAGCCGAAAAATACGTTTCCCAACATCCCACTCGTTTTTTGCAATGTCGGCAAATTTCATCAGTACCTTCTCGACAAATATTGTTAATTTCCGGCAATGCAACAGTCGTCAACTGGCACGAGACCGCATCCACCGTACCGACTACCTCTGACATGGCTTTGGCAGCAAAAGCTAATTTGGATGACACCGCCTGACGAGAAGATTTCACCTGGGGCAGTTGTCTGGTTTTTAAAAAGACTCGTTCAATTGCGGTACCGACTACCGTTGGCATCGCTAAAAACAATACACAGGATGCAACCGCTTCATACAGTCCAATAATAATGACCGTTTCGTGGCTTGCTTGAACGGTAGCGATTCCAACAGCTACTATATACATGAGCGAAGACACAACTTTTCCTTTTTCTGAAAACACACCCGCTAATGCCCCGCCTAATGCAAACGCAGGAGCCAGATGAGCCATATCCGGTGTTGCTAATAAAACCGATGCCCCCATCAAAATGCCGACTAATGTCCCCCCTGTAACGCTTGCGCATCTTGCTGCCAAAAGAATGATCATACCGCAAAGAATACGTCCGGGAGAAATTCCCGAAATGTGAATGGTAAGTAGTGACATCATAATAACAGCAGACAAAACAATTGCACTGAGTTGGCCTTGCTCGGATAATTGTCGTTCTCCCCAATACGGAATCTCACGCCACAATAATGCAGCAAAATAAGCAAATCCTCCACCGAGCAAACTTTCGGCTACAATCGTGAGTATGTCGCCAAGCGACGACGCTCCCCCGGGTAACAAAGCCGCACCCGTTATCAATAAGCCGGAAAACGATACCGTTACAGGAAACAGTATCGAGCGTGAAACGGCATGGAAACCGTTAACCGCCCAACGAATTCCCGCTACTGCTACCAAAGCCGCCACATATCGCAAAGAAACCGCTGCACCGCAAAGTAAATATCCCATCAAGGTTGCCAAAAAGACCAGCACTGTGCCGGGCCCTGTCACCGCCGCAGTCAAACCGATACCAAAGGGCATTAACCCCCCATACACCGAAGCTCTCGGCAACAGTAATCCCAGTATGATACCGCTTACAAGTTCAATCGCTGTACGTCCCACACCGTTTTCCCACCATGGCCGTTTAATCGTCCCCGATTTTAAGTCCACAATATTCATACCTACACACCACCTTGTACTCTCATTATAAAGCTTGTCCACTTGTCTTTTCTGTCACATACCGTCAGAGAAAAATAGAAGGTTTTCTCGATATATGGCATATTCTTTCGGGGTCTATTCTGTACGAGCTGTGAATATATTGGTGGAACAGGATGATTCAAAGGAGTGTCGGTATGCAAAATCATTCCAAGGATGGACTTACCGAAAAACAGGTAATTCTTTCACGTAACCAACACGGTTCCAATGCGCTTACGCATAAGAAAAAGCAAGGATTTTGGAGCCATTTCCTCAGTAATTTCGGAGACCCGATTATCAAAGTGCTATTAGCAGCACTGGGTATCAATATTTTGTTTTTATTTCGTAACCACGATTGGTATGAAACCGCCGGTATTGCGGTTGCTGTTTTTGTGGCAACTTTTGTATCCACCTTATCGGAATATGGCAGTGAATCCGCTTTTGAAAAACTTCAACAAGAGGCCGGTATGATCCGATGCCGAGTCCGACGCAACGCACAAGTCCAATCCATTCCGATCGATGATATCGTAACCGGTGATATCGTGCTTTTGCAAAGCGGCGAACGTGTCCCGGCGGACGGTATCATCATTGAAGGCGAAATTTCCATTGACCAGTCCGCTTTAAATGGAGAAAGTGAAGAAATCACAAAACGTCCGTCGGATTCATCGCCTCAACTACTGCGAGGAAGTGTTGTCTGTTCAGGCAAAGGTATAATGCGTGTGGAAACCGTCGGAGATAAAACCGTTTACGGACAAGTTGCAGACGAGTTACAGGAGGAGACACGGGAAAGCCCTTTGAAATTACGGCTGGGCGGCTTGGCAAAGACGTTAAGCGGCATTGGATTCATAGCAGCGGCACTTGTCGGCCTTGCCGACCTGTTTTATGCCGTTGTAATGAAAAACAACTTTTCCCTTCCGGCAATTTTTGAATGTTTGTCCAGCTTTCGGCTTATCATGCCGAACATTCTTCATGCGCTTACGTTAGCCATCACGGTGGTGGTGGTAGCCGTCCCGGAAGGCCTCCCCATGATGATTACCGTCGTCTTGTCTTCCAATATGCGCCGTATGTTAAAGGACAATGTTTTGGTTCGCAAATTAGTTGGAATCGAAACATCCGGTAGTATTACCATGCTTTTCACAGACAAAACCGGCACTCTAACCGAAGGCAAGCCCAAAGTTTCGGTATTTATCGATGCCGAAGGAAATTCCTACCCTCATCTCTCCCATTTGATGGTAAAAAAGAAATTGGGAGAATGTGTGCGTCTGTCTTGTTTATATAACACAAGCAGCATTTTTTCAGGTGGCGAGATTGTGGGTGGGAATGCAACCGACAAAGCTCTTTTATCCTATATACATGATCGCCGTCCATTACATAAAAATGCTACCGTCAGCCGACAAATTGAATTCGACAGTGATAGAAAATGGTCAGCCGTTGAACTCACAGGCGAAATCCCGCAACTTTCCAAAACCGAGCTATCCTGTATTTCCGTTTATAAAGGGGCATCCGATCGTTTGTTGCCGCACTGCGATCGTTGTTTAGCACCGGACGGGAATGTGTATCCACTAACAGCCGATATTGTCAAAGCACAAAAGCAATTAGAACAACAGGCCATGCGTGTGCTGTTGTTGGCCATCTCAGATAAGCCGGTGACAAACGCCCCAAAAAACCTTATTTTATTAGGTCTTGTCGGTCTACGGGATGAAGTTCGCAGTGAAATACGAAGTGCGGTTTCACTGGTCAAAAAAGCCGGTATACAAGTGGTTATGATGACGGGAGATAGCCGAGAAACCGCCGTTGCGATTGCTCGAACAGCCGGATTTTTTAAGAATAAACAGGGCGAGGAAAACAGCATCTTTACCAGTTCTGAACTTTCCGACATGACAGATGATGAGATCAAAGCGATTCTCCCCTCCCTGTCGGTTGTTGCACGGGCGCTGCCTTCCGATAAAAGTCGTTTGGTACGGTTAGCGCAAGAATGTGGATTTGTTGTTGGTATGACAGGCGACGGCGTAAACGATGCACCGGCTCTCAAAAAAGCAGATGTCGGGTTCGCAATGGGAAGTGGAACAGAAGTAGCCAAACAAGCGGCCGATATCGTGATTCTGGATGACAATTTTTCATCAATAACAAAAGCCATTTTATACGGCAGAACCATTTTCAAAAGTATTCGCAAATTCATTGTATTTCAGTTAACGATGAATCTCTGCGCTGTGGGGGTATCCATCATCGGGCCGTTTATTGGGATTGATGCTCCCGTAACCGTCATGCAAATGCTCTGGATAAACATGATCATGGACACCTTGGCAGGCTTGGCATTCGCCG
>JAZRZU010000112.1:0-5206 GCA_045601465.1 Acutalibacteraceae bacterium | reverse complement strand
TAATACCGTTCAAGCCACCGGCGGCATTGATCTCTTCCAAAGCAAGCATAGCACCGTTGTTAACGGAGATGCCATACGAGGAAGCATCGCCGGTCAACGGACCGGTTGCACCGATAAAGATCTCGTTTGCCTTTTCATCACCGCAACCGGCGAAGCAGGTCACGATAAGAAGAGCTGCGAGTAACATACAGACTATTCTTTTCATAAAAATACCTCTTTCCTAATTAAAAGTGCTTTTAATTATAACAGGAGAGTCCTATACTTGTCAAGAGAATAATTATACTTTTTCGACGAAAAATATGCAAAAAACCGCCCCGAAGGGCGGTTTTTGAAAGAGCTATTAGTTTTCGCCTCTCATGCTTGCAAAGCACTCGCTGCAATATACCGGGCGATCCTCACGGGGCTTGCAGGGCACTTTCGCCTCTTTGCCGCAGTTCGCACAGATAGCGGTATGGATCTCTCTCTCAGGTCTGGCAGCGTTCTTACGAGCGTCGCGGCAAGTCTTGCAACGTTGGGGCTCGTTCACAAAGCCTTTCTCAGCATAGAACTCTTGCTCACCAGCTGTGAAAACGAATTCTGCGCCACATTCCTTGCAGATAAGGGTCTTGTCTTCGTACATTGTGTTTTACCTCGCTTTAAATAATGTTTGCCCGCAACGGAAAAAGATCGACACCTTTTAAAGTAACGCTCTAATTGAGCTGCCCGGCATATATTGTGTAACGGCATAACCCGTTTACAACCTAAAAGATTAAAAAGACGTTGCCAACTTGCGGCGTAACCGAAACAAGGCATTATCCACTGATTTTTCAGTAACGTTCAACTGTTTGGCAATCTCCCGGTAGGAATATCCGCAAAGTTGCGCCATCAACACATGATATTCCAGTTTCGTCAATATGTTCTGTAATCGTCTTTGTAATTGCAAAACTTCATCACGACGAACCAGTAGAATCTGTGGATCCTCGTTCTCATTGCCCCAAGACAGCTCGTCCTCTTCGTCCAGCGGGGTCAACTCTACTCCCTTTCGCCGTCTTAGTGCTGAAACCATCCGATTTCGGGCACACGCATAGGCATACGTGCGAAAGGTGACATTTTCGGAAGCTTGATAGGTCTGCGCCGCAGACAACAAGCCAAGCAAGCCTTCTTGCGCCAAATCGTCGCAATCAAACAACCCACGACAGTACTGCGAAGAAAGCGCTTTCAGCATTCCGGAAAACCGAGTAACCAACATAGCGAAGGCTTCCTCGTTTTTTTCACGAGCTAAAACTGCCAGTTGCTCATCAGACAGTCCGCTAAGACAAATCCCAACGGCACTCAAAGCAGAATCACCTCATCACAAAGACTCCACAACATTTTAAAGTATACCCTGTACTTTTTTGATTGTCAACACTTTTTTTAAAAAAATTTAGACAAATTGTGAAAAAATTTGCCGTTGTGTCAAAAACTTTCTTACATTTGCATAAATTCACCAATTTCGACAAAGCGCTTTTTATATTTTTTAGAAAGCTCCCCTTTCGCTATCCCTTACGTTAACACAACCACATATACCATAGTATAGGGTATATATTTTGTCGAAAATTCAAAAATAAAATATCTTCGTAAAAAAGTGTAAAAAATTTAAAACAACGCTTGACAATTTATAAATAGCATGATATAGTAACACTTGCGTTTGACGCGGGGGAATTCCCGAGTGGCCAAAGGGGGCAGACTGTAAATCTGTTGTCACCGACTTCGGTGGTTCGAATCCACCTTCCCCCACCAAACAAAAAAGACCGACCTTAATGGTCGGTCTTTTTGTTTCTTCAAAAAGGAAGGTGGATTCGAAAGGGCGTTAAGAAAACAGTCCGGTGGACTGTTTTTAGCCCGTGGGATTGCACCGCCCTACCGCACTGTACCGAAACTCGCAGACGAGATCGAACCGCCACACTGCACAATGACCACCTTCCCCCACCAAAACAATGAACCGACCCAAAAGGGTCGGTTTTTTGTTTCTTCAAAAAGGAAGGTGGATTCGAAAGGGCGTTAAGAAAACAGTCCGGTGGACTGTTTTTAGGGCGTGGGATTGCGTTCCCCTGCCGCACTGTATCCAAACTCGCAAACAAATCCAAACAAATTATTTGCTTTATTAAATTTTGTGGTATACTATATTATCATAACAATAGGAGCAAATGGATATGAAAGACCTGATTGCAGCGGTTGAAAAACATACCGAACGGATCCTAAATACTGAACGATACATTTGGAAAAATCCCGAAACCGGATATAAGGAAGTTAAAACCTCGGCATACATGGCCGATACGTTTCGGTCTCTCGGTTATGATCTGATTATGGCTGAGGGAATCACCGGCTTTTATACCGTTTTAGACACCGGCAAACCGGGACCGGAAATTTTGATTTTAGGGGAATTGGATTCCATTATATGCCCCGATCACAAAGATGCTGACCCTGCTACCGGAGCCGTCCACTCTTGCGGACACAATGCGCAATGCGCTGCGCTTGTGGGCATTGCAGCAGCTTTGAAAGAACCCGGCATACTGGATAAATTTTGTGGAAAAATACGGCTTTGCGCCGTTCCGGCGGAAGAACTGTTGGAGATCGAATACCGCAACGAATTGAAAAAGCAAGGAAAAATCAAATACTTTGGCGGAAAAAGCGAATTCTTATCAAGAGGATATTTTGACGGCGTGGACATCGCCTTTATGGTGCATACCGCCTCTGCTTTTTCGGTTATAAAAGGTGTGGTGGGTTGTTTGGCAAAGCAGATCACCTACAAGGGGGTGGCATCACACGCAGGTGGATCCCCTTGGAACGGTCGAAATGCACTGTACGCAGCAAATTGCGGACTCAATGCCATTAATGCTATTCGGGAAACTTTTAAAGAACAGGATATTATCCGTGTTCATCCCATCATCACGAATGGCGGTTCCATGGTGAATGCGATTCCGGAAAAAGCAGTTTTAGAAAGCTATGTGCGTGGCGCAACCTTTGATGCAATTTTGAACGCCAATTTTAAGGTCAACAGAGCTTTGTGCGGTGCTGCACTTTCTATCGGAACCAATATTGAGATAACCGACACCTCAGGCTATGCGCCACTGAAAAATGACAAAAACTTAATACAGGTAACAGTAGAGGCTGCACGCATGGCAATTCCTGAATATGGGTTCACGTGCATGGATAACATTAGTTCCGGCAGCACCGATATGGGTGATCTAAGTTGCATCATGCCGGTCGTTCATCCTTATGCCGGTGGTGCGACAGGACGATCTCACGGTAATAATTATGAAATTTCCGACCCCGTTGCAGCCTGTGTGGCGAGTGCGAAAATGCAGCTGGCCATGTTGTGGATACTTCTCTCTGACGATGCAAAAAGAGCAAAACAAGTCATAGAAGAATTCGAGCCCATGTTTGCATCCAAAGAGGAATACCTGTCGTATGTCGACAGCTTGAATACTGCCGGGGACAGAATTGACTATACAGACGAAAAGATGGTACGGGTTACGATTTAACAAGGAAATCCGTATACCGCTTTTCATAACAAGAGAACTTGGCGATACCTGGTGTTCATAACCACGCATCGCCAAGTTCTCTCTTTAACCGATGAGTTGCTAAAAAAGACCGAACAGGCAAAAATCAACACTTCCCTCCTTTTATTTGGTATACTATCACTTGTAAATAAGGAGGTGCGACAAATGTCGGCAATTCAAGCAACGGAACTGGTCAAGCAATACGGCAAGATCACTGCTGTGAACAAACTAAATTTAGAAATCCATCAAGGCGAACTCTTTTCCCTACTGGGTATTAACGGAGCAGGAAAAACCACTGCAATCAAAATGCTCTCTTGTTTAACGAAACCCACAGACGGTGATGCACTCGTAGGCGGATACAGCATTGTCAAAGAACCAAAATCAGTGAAGAGGCTGATTGGCGTATCTCCACAAGAAACCGCCATCGCACCGAACCTTTCGGTAAAAGAAAATCTGGAACTTATCTGTGGGATTCATGGCTTTTCAAAGGAAAAAACACAAGTGAAAATTCGAGCATTGTCGCAGAAACTTTCCTTAGGTAGCGTTTTACATAGAAAAGCCGGTAAATTGTCCGGTGGTTGGCAGCGTCGTGTCAGCATTGCCATGGCGCTGATCAGCGAGCCTGAAATTCTGTTTTTGGATGAACCGACCCTTGGCTTGGATGTCATGGCAAGGCACGATCTTTGGGAAGTGATTCGCTCTTTAAAGGGCAAGATAACAATCATACTGACTACACATTACATGGAGGAAGCCAAGGCGCTTTCCGATCGCATCGGTATTATGAAAAGCGGGCATCTTCTCGCAATCGGAACGGTAGAACAGCTCAACGCCATGGCCGAGACGGATGATTTTGAAGCTGCTTTCGTTGCAATTACGAAGGAGGCTGCGGTATGAGGATGATGACTTTTGCAAAAAGATGTTCAAAAGAAATTTTACGAGATCCTATCAATCTCGGTTTCGGGTTAGGTTTCCCGCTCGTACTATTGTTACTCCTCAGCGCTATTCAGGCAAACATCCCGGTCAACCTGTTTGAGATCGACACACTAACGCCCGGCATTACCGTATTTGGGCTGTCGTTCATGACTCTTTTTTCTGCCACTCTGATCGCAAAAGACCGGGAAAGCGCTCTTTTACAAAGGCTGTACACCACACCGTTGACAGGATTGGACATCGTTTTGGGGTATATGCTCCCACTCTTACCGATTACCCTTGGACAGACCGTCATCTGCTACCTGTTTGCCATTCCATTGGGCCTGTCTGTTGATGCCAATATCCTCTATGCTATCCTTGGGATCATCCCCATGGCTGTTTTCAACATCGCATTGGGACTTCTGTGCGGAAGTGTTTTAGGTGTAAAGCAGGTGGGCGGCGTATGCGGTGCCTTGCTTACCAATCTTTCCGCATGGCTTTCGGGCGTGTGGTTTGATTTGAATCTTGTAGGTGGTTCGTTTAAAAAAGTTGCCCATTTTCTCCCCTTCGTTCATGCAGCAGAAATGGAAAAAGCTTTATTTAATGGAAATTTCGAGGTTGCAGCCGCACATATCTTGCCCATTGTTGTGTACAGTGTACTCACCACGATGATTGCGGTGTTCTGTTTCCTCCAACAAATGAAAAAACAGTAAGGATTTGAGGCAATGAAATATAAGCTTATTATTGACAAAGAGGCGGGGGAAGAAATCATCGCC
>JAZRZU010000111.1:0-11320 GCA_045601465.1 Acutalibacteraceae bacterium | reverse complement strand
GCCAATGCCGTTTTCGACGGTACATCCGCTGTCATGTTATCGGGTGAAACCGCTGCCGGTGAATACCCTGTGGAATCAGTAAAGGTTATGGCAAAGATCGCTGAGCAAGCGGAAAAAGATGCTTTTGAAATGGACGTATATAAGGATATTCTGTATGACCTGGATATCACCGATACCACTAATGCCGTATGTGATGCCGCCTGCACAACCGCAAAAGATATTAAAGCCGATGCGATCGTCACGTTAACAAAATACGGTCAAACTGCCAGACGCATGTCGAAATTCCGTCCCTCAGTTTCCATCATCGCTGCAACACCGGAAGAAAAAACCTTTCACCAGTTGGCGCTTTCTTGGGGTGTATACCCGGTGCTTTCGCAGTATCAAAGGACTTCGGATGATTTGTTGCAACACGCCGTCGATTGCGCCAAGCAAATCGATGCCGTAAAAAATGGCGATCGTGTGGTAATCGTTGCGGGTGTACCGCTCGATACGGCCGGCAGCACCAACCTTTTAAAAGTAGAAGTTGTACAAAATAAGTACTAAATGATAAAGCGCCTCTCTCGATTTCGAGAGAGGCGCTCTTATTTATATGTTTTCAAGCAAGCACACCGCATGCGCTGCAATTCCTTCACCACTACCGGTAAATCCTAATCCCTCTTCTGTGGTCGCTTTAATGCTCACCGCATCCATTTCGATACCAAGCGACTCAGCAAATCGACGACGCATTTCGGGAATATAGGGTTTGAGTTTCGGTGCTTGTGCCAACACAGTCGAATCGACGTTGACAACCCGATACCCGGCATTTTCCACCGCCTTTACAACTTGTTTTAACAGTTGTAAACTGTCAGCACCGCCATACTGCGGGTCGGTATCCGGAAACAAACACCCGATATCTCCTAACGCTGCCGCACCGAGCAATGCATCAGCAATAGCATGCGCCAGTACATCAGCATCGGAATGTCCCAGCAACCCCTTTTCATAAGGAATCGTTACACCGCCAATAATCAATAAACGATCCACTACTAGACGGTGAACGTCATATCCGTGTCCGATTCGCATTTCAATAATCCCTCCGCAAACAACACATCTTCCGGTGTTGTGATTTTCATGTTTGTGTAAGGGCTTTCCACCAGTTTGACCGGTAAAGATAAAGCCTCAATCAGTTGACAATCATCCGTTACATCCAGTTTAAGTTGCTGGCTATTCTCCCACGCACGCTCATAGATATCTCGTTTAAAAATCTGTGGCGTTTGAACATTCCATAACCTCGCCCGCTCGGGGGTCGAAGCCACCATGTCTTGCGCATCGGCAATCTTAATGGTATCTTTTGTTCGAGCGGCTGCCGTGGCAGCGCCGTGTTCCACAGCAGCCTGCACAACCTTTTCAATCGTTTGGGGAGTAATGAAAGGACGTGCGCCATCATGGATGGCGATATAGTCCGCCTTGCAAACCGACACGCCGTTATATACAGACTGCTGACGAGTATTGCCACCGCACACAATCTCTTTTAGTTTACGGATACCCGCCGTTTTTGCCAACTCCCATAATCTGGCACGATCCTGTTCACGTGCAACAACCACAATACTTTTAATCACGTCGCAACGTTCAAAGGCTGTGAGCGTATGGAGAATAACCGGTTTCCCATCCAACAAAATAAACTGTTTCGGCACGCCCATACGAGTGGAACTTCCTGCGGCAACAATGACCGCCTCAACCGTCACGTCTTTCATGATTCGACATCCCTTCTGATGGCTGAACGTCTATAACCGTCAACACCATATCCTTGACCTGAAACCGAATATCATAACCCCCAAAAGTCATACCATACACTCTGTTTTCATCTTGCTGATACGATGGACGGGGGTCTTGCTCCAACAGTTTCATTAGCGCCGTCTGCTTATTCGATGAGATACGTTCCCGTAATGCCTGCGGGAAATCCACTTTCACGGCATATTCCCGTACCGCATCTGAAAATCCGCCAACAGCGTTCGGATGGGAATCGGTATACGCAATATAAGGTTTAATATCCAAAATCGGTGTACCGTCTTTTAAATCGGCTCCCTCAACAATCAACACCGTTCCATGTTCGGGTGTATCCTGTACGCCAACGAGCTTTACCGAAGACAAACCGATTGAATTGGGGCGAAAAGGCGAACGAGTAGCAAACACGCCCATTCGCTGATTCCCGCCCAAACGAGGGGGGCGAACAGTTGGGTGAAATCCCTCTCGTTGTGTTTCGGAAAACTGCCAAATCAACCACAAATGAGAAAATTCTTCAATTCCACGCAAAGCCTGGGGATCACGGAACGGTTTTTCAAACACAATGGTCGATAGCACTTCATTGACCAGTCCGCTTTGACGCGGGATACCGAATTTACTTTGAAAATCGTTATGAATGTGTGCAATACACCGCATACCCATTCTCACCCCGTAAAATAGTATCCTTATCGTACCATATTGCGATATAAAAGTCAATGAAGGGACTATTTTGCAAACAGGAAACAAAAAAACTCCCACAGCGGTTTTTGTACGCTGTGGGAGTTTCATTTCGATAGAACTATCTTATTTCGTCATCGAAGCAACTTCGGCTGCGAAATCGTCTTCTCTCTTTTCGATACCCTCACCCATGATATAGTGAATGGCATCTACAAATTTGACGGAGCCACCCAATTTCTTGGCGGCGTCGGCAATGTAGCCGGCAACGTCACCTTTGAACAGGTCGGAACGAACAAATTCTTGTTGCAACAAGCAGGACTCTTTGTAGAAAGCAGCCATCTTACCGGCGGCAATCTTCTCTTTCACAGCATCCGGTTTGGAAGCCATTGCCGGATCGTTATTCATCAAAGCGATCTGAACTTGGAGTTCCTTATCGGCATCTTCCTGCGGAACCTGAGCTTTATCCCAGTAACGAGGGCCCATAGCCGCAATCTGCATGGCAACGTTCTTGCCGATCTCGGTAGCATCTATGCCACCCTCAACAGCGAGGTTAACCAAAACACCGTGCGTACCACCGGCATGAACATAAGCAACAGAGGTGTTGTCAGCAAAATGGGAGAAACGGCGAATCTGCATATTCTCACCAATGGACATAACCTTCTCTTGCATGATTTCGGTAACGGTCAAAGTAGAATTCGGATAGGTGCAACCTTTCAAAGCCTCGACATCTGCCGGGTTTTGTGTAGCAACAACCTCTGCCAGATTTTTCACCAAATCCAAGAAGGAATCAGTTTTGGCAGCGAAGTCGGTTTCGGTATTAACCTCAATCACAACACCGACACCATTGATAACAGCAGCGTAAGCAACGCCCAAAGCCGCAACACGATCCGCCTTTTTAGCAGCCTTTGCTAAACCTTTTTCACGCAACCAGTCAACCGCTTTATCCATATCACCATCGGTCTCTTGGAGAGCTTTTTTGCAGTCCATCATACCGACATTGGTCATGTCACGCAATTTTTTAACATCTTGTGCAGTAAAAGCCATCACTATATTCCTCCTGTTAATTATTCCTCAACGGGTGCTTCTGCGGCAGTTTCAGCAGCTTCCTCAGCCGAAGTTTCCTCTTCAACTTGCTCGCCCTGACGGCCTTCAATAATAGCGCTGGCCATCGCACCGGCAATCAATTTAACAGCACGAATTGCATCGTCATTGCCGGGAATCACATAATCAACATCGTCGGGATCGCAGTTCGTGTCCACGATAGCAACGATCGGAATACCCAGTTTCTTAGCTTCCGCAACAGCGATTTTCTCTTTACGAGGATCAACAATAAATAAAGCGCCGGGGATCTTATCCATGCCTTTGATACCGCCCAAGAATTTCTCGAGTTTCTCAATTTCATGGTTGAGTTTGATAACTTCTTTCTTCGGCAACAGATCAAACGTACCGTCTTCGGACATCGCTTTGAGTTGATTCAAGCGAGCGATACGGCTACGGATGGTGCGGAAGTTGGTCAGCATACCGCCCAACCAACGAGCGTTTACGAAATACACACCGGCACGAACGGCTTCCTCAGCGACAGAATCCTGAGCTTGTTTCTTGGTGCCGACAAACAGAACAGTTTTACCTTCAGCGGACAGATCACGGATGAACATGTACGCTTCTTCCAGTTTGCGAACCGTCTTTTGCAGGTCAATGATATAAATACCATTGCGCTCTGTAAAGATGTACGGCGCCATTTTGGGGTTCCAGCGACGGGTCTGGTGACCGAAGTGGACACCGGCCTCTAACAGCTGTTTCATGGATACAATAGACATTTGTTTTCCTCCTTGGTTTTCACCTCTACGAGAACTGTCGGCCAAGACAATTTTTTGACCGCATCTCCGGAATCGCAGTTGCGACACCGCCGGAGCAAAATTTCTCGTATGCATTTTGCCGTGATATTGTACCACAGCTATTTAGAAATAGCAAGCTTTTTTGGAAAACTTTTTTACGAATTTCCGAAAATCCCGTTTAAAATACCATGGCTGCGACGTTTCTTCCCAAGTTGCGGTCCACACAAGCTGAGAGGATGATTCACCAAAATGGTGTGTTCCCCAATTACCTCTATTTCTTTCCAACAAATCACAATGTCTTCCTCGTGACCGAGTAACCCCAAACACTTCGGACTACCGTATATAACAATGGATACAAGTTGAGCCGTACAAGTGTCCACCTCTACGTCATCTACATGACCAAGACGCATTCCGTCACAAATGTTGATAACCTCTTTGTTATGCATGTCCGTTATTCTGCAAAGCATTGTCCACTCCCCCTTGTAAGGCAATATATATGCTTGCTTTTTTGAAAAAATACCGCTTTCCCCTCTCGTTTATGAATTCATAGAGTCAAATGTGGTCATACTGTCAACACACAGTATAAGGAGTGACAGTGGGTTTGTATAACAAGGTCGAAATTTGCGGCGTCAATACCTCTGACTTAAAAGTGTTAAGTGAAAAAGAGAAAATAGCCTTACTCAAACGCACAAAAAACGGCGATAAGGCTGCTCGTGAAGAACTGGTAAACGGTAATTTAAGGTTGGTGCTCAGCGTCATCCAACGCTTTACACAGCGTGGAGAAAATTTAGATGATCTGTTCCAAGTAGGGTGTATTGGGCTCATAAAATCCATTGATAATTTTGATATTTCACAAAACGTGCGTTTCTCCACCTATGCCGTTCCAATGATCATTGGCGAAATCAGACGGTATTTACGGGACAATAATGCCATTCGTATCAGTCGCAGTATGCGAGACACCGCTTATAAAGCCATGCAAGCCAAAGAACAATTAACCAATGAAATGAACCGTGAACCGACGATTGAAGAAATCGCAAAAAGACTCCTGCTCCCCAAAGAAGAAGTTGTGTTAGCATTAGATGCGATTGTCGATCCGGTTTCTTTATATGAACCCATTTATTCTGATTCAGGCGATACCATTTATATCATGGACCAAATCGGCGATTACAACGATGATAGAAACTGGTTGGAAGAACTGGCCTTAAAAGAAGCCATACGCAACCTAAACGACCGTGAAAAGCGGATATTGCATCTCCGTTTTCTAAAAGGAATGACACAAATCGAGGTATCCTCTGAAATCGGTATTTCACAAGCTCAGGTGTCACGTTTGGAAAAAGGCGCACTTGACCGTATCAAAAAGCAACTATGATCAGCCCGCCCGTTCAATATCCCGTCTTAACCTTTTGATAATCTTTTTTTCCAGTCGAGAAATATACGATTGCGAGATTCCCAACAGATCAGCGACCTCTTTTTGCGTATGTTCTTGTTCCCCGCCGATGCCGAATCGCAACCGCATAATGGTCTGTTCCCTCTCCGACAGGTTGGATACACATTCCAGCAGCAGATCCCGCTCGGCTTCTTGCTCAACGTTCCGATTAACCACATCCGGTTCGCTTCCCAAAATATCGGATAACAACAACTCGTTTCCGTCCCAATCCACATTCAGCGGTTCATCAATCGACAACTCATTACGTAGTTGTGAATGTTTGCGCAGATACATTAAAATCTCATTTTCAATACAACGGGAGGAATAGGTTGCCAGTTTAATATTTTTCTCCGGGCAAAACGTTCGTACCGCTTTTATCAACCCAATGGTACCAATGGAAATCAAGTCCTCTATCCCCACGCCTGAGTTTTCAAATTTCCGAGCGATATACACAACCAGACGGAGGTTATGTGTGATAAGCGTATCTTGCGCCTCGTCACTTCCTTCGCTCGCCTGTTTTAAAATCTCTCGTTCCTCTTCTGCTGAAAGCGGAGAGGGCAATGTATCGGTGCCGTTGATATAATAAATACCTTCGCCCTGTTTCTTCACCGATAGCCACAAAATTCTTTTGAAAAAGTACCATATTTTTCTTATGTAATATTTCATTTTATCTCCTCCACTGATTCGCTCCCGACAAGCGCTTGATAGTCGCCTTGACCCAGTCTGCCTGTAAGCGCTACATACGTGCCACTGATATCCCGAAAATTACCCGTTACGTTACCAATCCTCATAGAATGCGGAATAAATGCAGGCAACATCCCCTCGCTATCCAGAGAACGATACGGAACCATCCTCACACGACGATACTGCGTTGTATAATCCATATTCTGTATTCCGACCGCACAACAAAGTGCCTCGCATAAGTCATGCGATAAAAACGGTTCTAATACCGACCGTTCCACAATCACAACCGGTTTCCCCGAAAATGGCTCTGTAACCTGCATACCGGTATCGTATAACGCACGGCACTCACACATGCCGTTTTTATCATCAATCTGTAACCGAAATTCATGACTAACAGGAGCTTTTTGTCTGGTGAAATACTCGTATAAACGGATAACGCCATAGCTGGTCACGGCCAAGAGTGCAAGAGAAATAGGTGATAGATCCATATAAAGAACTCCGTTGTTGGCACAAAAAAATTCGCTGTTTGTAAGTGTCCACAAAGCCGTCATAACACCTGAGAACAAAGCAGAAACCGTATACAGCACAACCGTTTCTTTCAAAAAATACACCAGGCTAACATATGGAAAGGAAACTCGTACCAGTATGCAGGCGCTTATGTAGTGTAATACTATCAACAATGTGGTTGGTAAATGACTGATAAAGAGCAACGCCGCACAAACTGCACCAATCAAACCACCCAATACGATTCGCCATCGTTTTGACGTGCGGCGAAGGATCAAATCCATCGCAGACAGCAGCAAACAATCAATCAGCCAATTAATTACAATAAGCACATCCAAATACACAACCGGCATGCTTCTCAACCCCTTAGTTTAATTATAGGGAAATACGTTGACGGATTATGACGAAGTTAAGCCGGGTCACAAAATTTTATTGAAAAATTTTCTAAAATTTGCTACACTAAATTTATCAAAAAGGAAATGAGGTAGATATGATGAAAAAGAAAACGATAATCGTAATTGCCATAGTAGCTTTTGTTCTCATTTTAATCGGCTTATTTGTATCCTCGTATAATGGATTAGTATCCGCCGAGGAGAGCGCCAACGAAAAATTTTCCACGATCGATACCATGCTGACCAGACGTGCTGACTTGATACCCAATCTTGTCAATACGGTAAAAGGGTATGCGGCACACGAAACGGAAATCTACACCGAACTGGCAAATGCCCGTGCCAAATTAGCCGGTAGCACAACTCCACAAGAAACGTTAGACGCAAACGCACAGTTGGAATCTGCGCTGGGTCGTTTACTGGTTGTAGTGGAAAATTACCCGGAACTCAAAGCAAGCCAGCAATTCATTGCGTTGCAGGACCAATTAGAAGGTGCGGAAAATCGAATTTCCACAGCACGTGTCGATTACAACGAGGCGGTTAAAAAATACAACGTCAAAATTCGCCGCTTCCCCTCCAACCTCATCGCCGGTATATTTGGCTTTGAAAAGAAAACAATGTACGAAGCTCCTGACGATGACCAGAACGTGCCGTCCGTAGAGTTCTAAAAATATGAAAAAAACTGTTTTTTCGGGATTTTTTTCGCTGCTTTTCATATTTGCCGTTGCACTTTCGGCATCGGCATTAACCATTTCGGTAAAACCAACCGATCGTTTTTTCGTCAACGATTTTGCCAACGTCATAACCCCAACAGATGAGGAAACCATCTATACCACCGGTGTACAGTTGCAAGAAAAAACCGGCGCACAGGTTGTTGCCGTAACAGTAAACACGATCAACGGTGCAGATATCAACGACTATGCCACGCAACTTGGTCGGACATGGGGTGTCGGTGATGCCGAAAAAGATACCGGCATTGTATTATTACTGGCACTGGAAGAACGAGAGGTGGGTATTGCTGTTGGTTACGGCTTGGAAGGGGCTGTTACCGACGTACAATCCGGTGTCATTCTGGACACGTATGCTCTTCCCCATTTCCAAGATAACGATTATTCTTCCGGTATGGCAGATGCATACGATGCTCTCATAAACGAAGTATATTTAGAATTCGGCATGCAAGCAGATCCGAATTATGTACCGGTCGACGAGCTGGAACAAGAAAGTACGGTATCCACGATTGGGTTCCTCCTTGCCTTGTGTATCCTAAGTTTTCTGTTAAGTCGAAGCCGAGCACGCCACGGCGGTATTCTGTTTTTCCCCATCGGTCCTTTTGGAGGCGGTGGTTTTGGGAATTACCGTGGTGGCGGAGGTTTCCGCGGCGGCGGCGGAAGCTTTGGCGGCGGCGGCGCTTCTCGAGGATTTTAAAAACAGAGCACAGACCATTTTACGGTCTGTGCTCTTTTTTTAGCTGTGCTTTTCCTGATAGGATGACGGTGTCACACCTTTGATTTTTTTGAATACTCTTGAAAAATACAACGGATCTGTAAAGCCGACTGAACTGGATACCTCAGCAATCGTAAGACCGGTTTTTCGAAGTAAGGTGCAGGCTTCGTTGATACGATACCGTGTTAAAAAAGCGTGAGGTGACAGTTCAAATTTTTCCATAAATGCACGGTACAGTTGACTGCGACTGATACCCACGTGTGCCGCAACACTTTCGACACGTACGATACTGGCATAGTTGTGTTGGATATGGCGGAGTGCTTGTGTGAGATAATCTTGCACATCTGCATAACGACGGGACTGCCCCGTCGCACGCATGAGTTCTCCTAAAAACAGATACAAATATCCCGCCATATCCGCATCCGCTTCGGGGGTATTGCCACTGGAATGATAAATATTTAAAAGAAGTTCCGTCAGCTTTCCGGCATCATCCACGTGTAATACGGGTTTATTTTTTGAAAAGCCGGTTGCTTGTAACATTCTCCCCGCTTCGGTTCCGTTAAATCCAACCCAATAGTATTCCCAAGGGTTATCGATATCTGCGGTATAGGATACCAGATCCGACGGATAGATTAAAAACAAATCCCCTGCATGTAAAGAATACGTAACGCCGTGTACTCGATACGATCCTTTTCCGGAATGAACGTAATGTACCAAATAATGGTCCCGTACAGCCGGTCCCCACTTGTGACCGCCGACACATTGCTCATAACCCGTGTTGTATACGGCCATCGATAAATTTTCTTTTAATGTGTCTTTAAATATCCGCTTTGCACCCTCCACGTTTATCACCTCTTTATCAGCATATCACAAAGTGCAACATTTGTCCATAGGATACCCTTTGGTCTTTTCAAATCTGTGCTAAGGGTTGCGATAAAAGGCAAACTATGATACACTTTCTTTGTGAAATAATCGAGGTGATATACATGAGTAACACAAGTACTCTTCTTTCAAAACTTACAAGTGGCGGCTTCGATACGCTTTTTAAGACGTTGTACGGTGACGACTCTATTGATTGTCAACGCACTCGGTATATCGATGCCATTCATCAATATACTACCCTATACGGCGAAGAAGATGATTTATGGTTATTTTCCGCACCAGGACGCACCGAGATCGGTGGTAATCACACCGACCATAACCACGGACTTGTACTGGCCGGAAGCGTAAATTTGGATATCATTGCGGTTGTGGCACCAACAAAAGATGGGATCGTTCGGGTCAACTCATATGGTTTTGACCCAGACATTGTTGACTTGTCCAAGCTATCCATTGTGCCGAATGACAAAAACCGTTCTGCTTCCTTAATTCGTGGAATAGCCGATCGCTTTACGCAGCTGGATTATGCGGTCGGCGGCTTTCGTGCTTACACCACCTCGCAAGTATTAAAAGGTTCGGGACTTTCCTCCTCCGCCGCTTTTGAAGTGTTAATCGGGACGATATTCAATCATTTATATAACAAACGCTCTATCGATGCCATAGAAATTGCAAAAATCGCTCAATATGCCGAAGTGGTACATTTTGGCAAGCCGTGCGGTTTGATGGATCAACTGGCATCGGCAGTTGGCGGTATTATTATGCTTGACCTCGCCGACAGCGAGAAGCCGATGGTGCGAAAGATTGCATTTGATTTTTCTACCAGCAAACACCGCCTTTGTGTTGTGGATGTCGGTGACAATCATGCGGACCTTACCCACGAGTATGCGAATATCACGACCGAAATGCAACAAATCAGCCGTGAACTTGGTGTCTCTTTTCTGCGAGAAGCCACGTACGAAAAACTGCTTCCTAAAATCTCGCATCTACGTTCTCAATGTGGTGACCGAGCCATATTGCGGGCTTTGCATTTTCTGTCCGAAAACGAGCGGGTCATTCAACAAGCTGATGCATTGGAAAGTGGAGATTTTGAAGCATTTAAAACCTTCGTTTTAGAATCGGGACATTCCTCATTTGAATATTTACAAAACATTTCTGCAAGCTCAGCAATGAAACAACAAGGTGCTGCATTAGCGCTTGCATTAGCGCAACAGGTATTAAACGGAAAAGGAGCATGGCGCATACACGGTGGCGGATTTGGTGGTACAACCCAAAATTTTGTACCGAATGAATTGGTATCCGAGTTTGTAAAAACAATGGAAACGGTTTTCGGGGAAGGATGCTGTCACACGTTAACCATCCGCCCTGTCGGTGGAATCTGTATTTGTTAAATAGGAACGGACAAAAAAACGCCGTTGTGTGAAAACACAACGGCGCTTTTTCATTACATTAGCCACCTAAATACGCTTTCTTAACCATATCGCTGTTCAGAAGTTCGTCGCCTGTACCGGACAATACGATTTTTCCGTTTTCCAGTACGTACGCACGGTCGGAAATTGCTAAGGATTTACCCGCGTTTTGTTCCACCAAAAGAATGGTCGTGCCGTTCTTTTGGAAGTTTTTAATAATATCAAAAACCTGGTCCACCAACAGCGGCGACAATCCCATAGACGGTTCGTCCAACATAAGTAGTTCAGGACGACTCATCATCGCACGGCCCATTGCCA
>JAZRZU010000110.1:0-1782 GCA_045601465.1 Acutalibacteraceae bacterium | reverse complement strand
CGTTTTGATTGAAAACATCGTTACAACGGTGTCGGAAAATCTGCCAAAGATACTTGAAGCGGGTGTCGAATTACTTGAAATGCTTGTACAGGGAATCGTGGATAATATCCCGTTGATCGTGGAATCATTTACCACAATCCTTGAAACGATCACCACGTTTATCACTGAACATCTGCCGGAAATCCTTGAAGCGGGGATCGACTTACTGGTTGCTATTATGAACGGTCTTGTCGAAGCCATCCCTCAGTTGGTCGAAGCACTGCCGAAAGTCATTGAAGCAATCGTAAATTTCGTCACGCAGAATTTGCCCGTCATTATCAAGACAGGCATTGAACTGCTGATGAAACTTGCAGAGGGCATCATCCAAAATTTACCCGCCATTATAGAGGCGATTTCCACCGTTTTACAGACTCTTGTACAGTATGTAATGGATAATCTGCCGATGATCATTGAAAGCGGTATATCACTGCTTATGGCGATTATAGAGGGCATGATAGACCATCTGCCGGACATCATAGAAGCAACGATTGATGTTGTCCTTGCCATCGTGGATGCCCTTTTGGACAATCTGGATTTACTTATTGAGGCGGCAATTGAAATCATCATAGCCTTGGCGGGCGGTCTTATCGAAGCAATTCCGAAGCTAATTGCCAAAATCCCGGAAATCATCGAAGCCGTAATCAATGCATTTTTGGAAACGGACTGGCTTGATGTAGGACGGCAGATTATTGAGGGCATCGGAAATGGTATTGTTAACTTCGCAAGCGGGCTTTGGCAGAAAGCAAAGGATGCGGCGAGAGGTGCATTAGACGGCATTAAGAATTTCCTCGGAATCAATTCCCCATCCCGGGTCTTCCGGGATCAGGTCGGTAAAATGATCGGCATGGGTCTTGCCGAAGGTATTGATAAGAGTGCCGGAGAAGCCGTGAAATCTGCGGAAGAAATGGCAGAGGACGTTATTGGCGGGATGGAGCCATTAAGTGATATAAATGGCGATATGACGGCAAATTTATCGTCTGACAGCGGATTATACGGAGCAAACGGAGTTGCGTCTGCGAATCGGAGCGTCGTTATCAACGTATACGGGGCAGAGGGACAGAACATAAACGATTTGGCTGAAATCATCAGTCAGAAAATCGCATTTGGCTATCGTCAGGAGCAGATGGTATGGGCATAAGCTATTTTCTGTTTAACGGCGAATCATCGCTTGATTACGGTGTTTATATCGGGGGGCAAGGGACATACAATGCCCCCCAGAGGGACGTTCAAAAGGTGTCAATTCCGGGCAGAAACGGCGACCTGATCATGGACAACGGGCGGTATCTAAACGCACAGGTTGCGTATAATATCGTCGTCATGGACGAGTTTAAAGAAAAGACCGATGCGATCCGGGCATGGCTTTCCGAGCCGTCAACGTATGCCCGTCTGGAAGACACTTATCACCCTGAAGAATATCGTCTTGGGATGCTGACCGGGGGAGTACAATTTGAAACGTCGGCTTTTAACAGAACAGGCAAAACCACGGTCGTTTTCGATTGCAAACCAGAAAGGTTTTTAAAATCCGGCGATAGATGGGTTGACCTAGCCGGAACGGCGGGAAGCGGTGCACCCGTGACGAGCATGAAAAACCCGACACGTTTTGGCAGTAAACCGCTGATAAATGTGGTGATCAGACCGACAGGACAGGACGGAGTGATCACGATCGGAAATCAGACCATTACAATCTTGGGCACGTCGGAACTGTCGGAAACAAACATCACGATTGACTGTGCTTTGATGGAC
>JAZRZU010000109.1:0-1697 GCA_045601465.1 Acutalibacteraceae bacterium | reverse complement strand
TCGTCGAAGTTGGCAAGGTCGATAACTACCTGTACATTATTTATTGTAGAACCGTCGTTCAAAGCCACAAAGTTCACTTGCTTGCTTCCACGGCGGGTACGCACCCAACCTTTCACATTGAGCATCGCTCCCCAGTCCTTGCGTTGGAGGAGGTCTACGATTTTTGTTCTACGGATTTTTTCCATATAGTATTTATTCTATTTATTATTATCTTTAGGCACGGATTACACGGATTTCACGGATAAAGTTCGGATAACCTAACACTCAAAAACCGTGTTAATCCGTGTAATCCGTGCCTAAATTCATATTATCATTATTATTCAAACGATCCCATGCGGAGCATGTTCACTTCCATTTCTGTCAAGAAACGCCAGTCGCCACGCTTGAGGCCCTTCTTGGTGAGGCCGGCAAAGTACACACGGTCGAGCTTGGTCACCTTGTAGCCCAACGATTCGAAAATACGGCGGACGATGCGGTTCTTGCCCGAGTGGATTTCGATACCCACCTGCTTCTTGTCAGTTTCCGATGCATAGCTGACGGCATCAGCACGGATTTCACCGTCTTCCAAAGTGATACCGGCTGCAATCTGGTCGAGATCGGCCTTGGTCACGTTCTTGTCGCAATATACGTGATAAATCTTTTTCTTCAGATATTTCGGGTGAGTGAGCTTGGAGGCCATATCACCGTCGTTGGTCAAGAGCAATACCCCTGTAGTGTTGCGGTCCAAACGACCTACCGGATAGATACGTTCCTTGCAGGCATCCTTCACGCAATGCATCACGGTCTTGCGTTCCTGCGGGTCGTCCGATGTAGTCACACAATCCTTCGGCTTGTTCAGCAACACATATACCTTGCGTTCTACCGTTATCGGTTCGTCGTGGAACTTCACTTCATCGGTACGCTTGATCTTGGTTCCCAATTCTGTTACCACCTCACCATTCACCGACACGACTCCTGCAGTGATGAATTCGTCCGCCTCACGACGTGAACAAACACCGGCATTCGCCAAATACTTGTTCAGACGGATTGGTTCGTTCGGGTCTGTCAAGATATCCTTGTATTCAATCTGTTTCTTCATGCTGTATTTCGCATTCGGATTGTAGTCTGCCGAACGTGGACGCTTCTTCTTTGGTTGCGGAGCACCCTGGAAACGTGGACGCTGCGGACGATCAGTAGCATAGCCTTCCTCCATATTCGGGTTGAAACGGGGACGCGGGCTGTATGTGCGCTGCGGACGTTCCGAATTATAGCCGCCTTCACGGTTCGGGTTGAAACGAGGACGTTGTGGACGTTCGCCGCCTTCCATACTTGAGTTATAACGAGGACGATACGGGCGTTCCGAGTTGTAGCCACCTTCACGGTTGTAACTGCTTACACGCTGACGGTACGGACGTTGTTCGCCACCTTCCGCATTCGCATTGAAACGAGGACGTTGCGGACGTTCGCCATTGTTACTGCGGTTTCCATAAGAAGAACGGTATGGACGTTCGCCACCTTCACGGTTATAACCTCCTACACGTGGACGGCGTGGACGCTGTTCGCCATCGTTGTTGTATCTGTTGTACGACTTGTTTTCGTTGTCAAAACTCATATTCTTCTATTATTAATGTGTTAATACTCGCCCTCACGGGCTTTATTTAATATTGGAATCTTAAAATCTGTTTTAAAATCATATCCTCCCCTCTTGAGAGGGGAAT
>JAZRZU010000108.1:0-2577 GCA_045601465.1 Acutalibacteraceae bacterium | reverse complement strand
CATTCTCAAACACCAATGCCTGTATGTTTTCTTGACGGCCTTTCGAATCCCTCCGTGCAAAACAAAACACACCACCTTGCGGTGGTGTGTTTTTTGTTTTTGGCCCGCCCGGAGGGATTCGAACCCCCGGCCTTTGGAATCGGAATCCACTGCGATATCCAGCTTCGCCACGGGCGGATATACGTGCTTTTACCAAAGCATAGTTATTTTACACTCTTTCCCATCATTTTGCAAGCCCTAAATTGAATTTCTTTGCTTTTAGGACACATTCTCACCCTTATACATTTTGGAGGTTTTGCTTTGCTATATAGTAAAAAATAAGAAAAGCGGTCGAAACATCCGCTTTTTATTGTGTATATGGAAAATATATGCTATACTGATTATATTCTGGATCTCGGAGGTTTCGGTATGAAAACAAAACTCTCCCCCTCATTTTGGTGTGCTTTGACAGTATTCAGCCTGATCGGACAGGTTGCATGGGTCATTGAAAACATGTATTTTAACGTTTTTATTTATAAGCTCTTTTCGGCATCGGCTGGTGATATTTCGCTTATGGTAGCGGCATCCGCCGTCACCGCCACCCTGACCACTGTTTTCATGGGTGCGCTGTCGGATAAAATCGGCAAGCGAAAAATATTCATCTGCCTGGGCTATATTCTGTGGGGAATTTCCATTTTTAGTTTTGTATTTCTCTCGCAAAACCCGGTTTCACCGAAAGCCGCTATCACGACCCATGCCGCCATGCTCGGCATTCATCTAACCATTCTTCTTGACTGCGTGATGACCTTTTTCGGCTCGACCGCCAACGACGCCGCTTTCAATGCTTGGCTGACCGACTCCACCGACCCCACCAACCGAGGTGCGGCCGAAGGCATCAATGCGATGATGCCACTGGTGTCCGTTTTAGTGGTGTTCGGCGGTTTTCTCTTCTTTGATTTAGACCGCCCGTCCAGCTGGACCTACATATTCACCATCATTGGTGTTGCCGTGATGATAATCGGCGTACTGGGCTTTTTCCTCATCAAAGAACCGAACATTCAACCTCACAAAGGCTCATATTTTGGTACTGTCTTGTATGGTTTCCGACCCGCCACCGTCCGCCAACATGCCCCGCTGTATATTGCCCTGGCGGCGTTCATTCTATTCAATATCTCCATTCAAATCTTTATGCCGTACCTCATCATCTATTATGAAGTATCCCTCGGCATGCAGGACTATGTGTTTGTCATGGCACCTGCCATTATCATAGCATCGATCGTCACCGCTTTATGGGGCAAGGTCTATGACAAAAAAGGCTTTCGTTTTTCGGGATTACTTGCCGTGCTATCTCTGCTTTTGGGTTACGCTGTATTGTTTTTCACCAAAACCCGCCTCCCCGTATTTATCGGTTCTTTATTCATGATGAGTGGTTATCTTGCCGGCATGGCGGTGTTCGGAGCGCTGATTCGGGATCTGACGCCCGATGGCAGAGCCGGGCAGTTTCAAGGTATTCGCATTTTCTCACAAGTGCTGATTCCGGGTGTGATCGGTCCCTTTATCGGTAAAACCATACTGGAAAAAGCCGAGGTGATCGTAAACAACGACGGCACCACCTCCTTTGTACCCAACCGACTGATTTTTCTGGGTGCCGCTATCGTATTGCTGACGGTACTCCCCTTCTTTTTGGTAAACAAATTCTCTCGTAAACCTCGGCTGGTTTCGCTCAAAACACCATTTGAGGACGATCTGACCACTACCGGTATCCCCTTTGCCGAATATCCCCGTCCGCAACTGAAACGAAATTCCTTTTGTTGTTTAAACGGGAAATGGGATTTTCGCATCGAACGAAAAGGACAGGCTGTCTACAACGGTAACATTCTCGTTCCTTTCGCGCCCGAAAGCCGCCTTTCGGGTGTGGAACGCACCGTTGAAAAAGAGGATGTGTTGGTATATGAAAAAGCCTTATACCTACAACCCGATTTTATCAAAGACCGTGTACTGTTGCACTTTGGTGCCGTTGACCAATATGCAACCGTGTTTGTAAATGATCGCAAAATCGGTGAACATACCGGCGGATATCTGCCGTTTTGTTTGGATATTACCGCCGCCATCCACGACGGAGAAAACCATTTGCGTGTAGAAGTAACCGACCCGCTTTGCCGTGACCTGCCGTACGGCAAACAAACCGACAAACGTGGCGGTATGTGGTATACCAAAATCAGCGGTATTTGGCAGACGGTATGGCTGGAAAGTGTGCCGGATGGCTATATCGAATCCGTCAAGATCACCCCCGACCTGACCGGTATTGATCTTGTTGTTACCGGCGGTGTATCTCAAAAAACCATCGTCTTTGAGGAGAAAGAATACACCTTTACCGGTGATTCCTTCCGACTGGATATCAAGCACCCGCTACTGTGGACCCCCGAACACCCTTATCTGTATGACCTGACCATCTCGTCCGGCAAAGACACCGTTTACAGCTATTTTGCTTTGCGGACGATCTCGGTAGGCGAAGCGAACGGAAAATCCTGTATTTTACTCAATGGCAAACCGTATTTCTGTCACGGCTTACTTGACCAGGGATATTATAGCGATGGC
>JAZRZU010000107.1:0-12182 GCA_045601465.1 Acutalibacteraceae bacterium | reverse complement strand
AATGCCTTCCCGGAATGCTTGCGTAATTTCCTTTAAGGCTGTGCGCAGAAGTCTGTATTTCGCAATCCTTGTGATAGACGCAAGAAACTTATACGCACCCTTCGTAGCCGTTTCTGTGGCTCTGCTGACTTCTTTTGTTTCGTGTGCGATTCTAATCATGCCACCGCCCTTGGTCGCCCTGTTCAAGGCTTCAATGGCAGCGGTAAGCCTGTTTATATCCTTAGATGCCGACGCGCTACTCGCCTTTACTTGAATTGTTAAACTGTCAATGTTTGCCAAAGCGCATCAACTCCAAATTAGTTCTGTTGCTGTTGCAACCTCTTTTGCCTTGCATCCCAGTTTACTTTCATGGCATTGAGGTTTGCAATGATTTGATTCTGTTTCTTTATCTCTTCTTGCCGGATTTCATCATCGGTTTTCGCAAATATGTCAATCGGCTTTTCGAGATACTTGAGTTTCTTTGCCCGTTTTCCACCGAAAGCGTTTCCGATAACCACGCCAAGCGCGTCATGGAAGTATAGGCCCTGGAGCCATAGTTCCTCATTTTTTGCTTGGATCTTGAGTTCGTGTACCTTTCTATAGGTCTTAACCAGCCACGGATCCCCATTCCAAAATTCCTCGGCGCTCATACCGATAAACAGGTAGTACGGAAGCACTTCCTCGAAAACTTCGGTATATGTTATGCGTTTTTTTGACGGTTTGTCTTCTTCCGGTTCGGTTAGAAGGAAACCGTCATTTTTGCGTTTTTTCGGTCTTCGTCCTGAACAAGTGCATCATAAGGAACCGCCCAAAGTTGTCCAAGCCGTTCAAGCATTCCATCGGGCATGCCTTCAAGATCTTCAAATAGCATACGGTCGGTTTTCTCACGGCTTACGTTTTTGTGATGCATTCTAAAAGCGTAGAAGAAAAAGTCCGGGATATATGTCATTGGGGCAGCAGAAATCTTTTCAATATTAAATCCTCTTGCTTCCGCAAACTTTACGGAGTCGCGATCGAACTCAAGGACATATTTCATCCCCGTATCATTGTCTGTAAGGGTAACCGGTTCAATTTTTTCGTTTGCCATTGCTCAATTCTCCTTCATACTACTATCTCAATCTAAAAATTAGGGGCATCGGAATGTTAAATTCACAATGCCCCTTTCCTGTGGGCGTATGCCCAAAATTTTTGTGTTTACGTTGTGGGTTTTGCCGCCCAGCCTACGACCTCAGACAGAGAAACGTATGCATCAACTTCAATAACCTCGTCAACGCCAATGTCGTTCATGCCAAGCGCAACCGGCTCGCCACGGAAATAAAACGCGTTTGCAAGTCCTTCAAACTGAACACAGAACCAAACGTACTGCTGTGGACTCTGTGTTTTAGCAGTTGCGGCAGCGGAAACGAGAGCAGACCATTCGGTCTGGAACGAGTCCGTGTTATTGGCCGTCAGGGTTGCGCTACCGCCACCGTCAATCAGGCCAAGTGTATAACTGCGGAAAGTAGGATTATCGAACGTAGTCGTGTCAAGCTGGGACGGCTCGTTGTTGATGGCAGAAACGCTTTTGATGCCCGTGAGTTTCACGGTATACCCGGTCGCTGCCGTCGGACGAGTAGCCGCCACGCCATATGAGACACTACATTTAATGGAAGTAACTTCGCCAGCCATTAAGTGTCACCCCTTATTTTTTCTTTATGTGGTCGGCATCGCGTCGCCGCCGCCGACTTGTCTGTGCCATCTCCCGATTATACGGAAAATTGTTGTGTCTACATTTGGCATCGGTTCACACATATCGCAGAGATAGCCAAGGCTCTGCATTGTGCGCTTTACGATGTCTATGATTGCGAACGCTTCGGATCCAGCGTCATTTGCAATAGCCGAATACACCTGAACCTCAAAGGTCGAAACCCATTGGTCAGAATCGTATTCCAACGTCTCGTTAGTCTGAGGCGTAGTCCAACCAATTTCCGTGGCGTACACAGCCGGGAAAGACGGCGGTAACGGTTCAATCATTCCGGCACAGTAGGCGTTTGGATATTCAGCTTTTACTGCGTTGACAACGCGCGTATATACCGCGTTTCGCGAGTATCTCAATTTCCAAACACTTCCTTTGCAATTGCAAGTAGTTGCCTACGCATTTCCTGACCAGCGTAGTACATTGGCATTGCCGCCGGGTTACCGTGTGTGTACACCAGTTCACCTTTATCGTCCAAGTAATACCATCCGTCATACTTGCCTAATCCAAGGCCGTATTCACCGATACCCACCACGCCTTGCGGACGGGGTTTAGGATAAGGCTCAACGCCGTTAAAATGGACGCCGGCGCCAAACTCTATGAAGCACACGGCATCGCCCTGGGCAACAATTTTCCATGCGTTTTCCCCAACCTTTTGTACGTCAATGTAAACATCGTTTACACCATCGTACATAGCCGAAGCAAACCGGATTGATGCTTCTTGTGCTCCAATGATTGCCAGCTTTTCGCGGATCTCATTGGTCTTTCGTTCAACCCACTCAAAGTATTCCTTGAGTTCCCGAAGACACTTTTCAACGCCTTCTGGCGTAAGCTCTACGTCTATTGTCTTAGGCACTCACGGTCACTTCCCGGATCGCATAGGTGATCGAATTCAGGCTTTTAGCAACTCTTACGACGCGGTAGTTGTACGGCTCCGTCGGTGGAATCTCAATCCACAGCTTAGAGTCCGTGTCGATTGGGCAGTTCATGTCGTCGGTAACTATCGTCCGGCTATAATTCTCATTTAAGCCAAACTGTTCAACCGACGTGTCCCCATGCGCTGCCGAAACATTCATTTCCGCAGCAACGGGTTCCGAATACTGCTTTGCTTTACCGCCAGTAAGGTTCCCTTCGGAATCGACAATGTCCGTCTCGCCTAAATAAAGCGAGTAGTAAAACGTCCGCTTGTTAAGTCCCAAACACATCATGGCAATCACCCCGGAATTCCGGCACAAATTGTGACACGGTCGCGGACGTAAGCAACCATATCAGCGTGTTTCCACTCGCGGTTAATTCCGTTTTCTGTGTGTACAAGCTGATCCGGTGCCCCTTGATGCCCAAACCCGGCAGCGCACGCCATGATTTGCGTTACTTCATCCACGGGGGATACCGAAGCGCCGTCCGGCACCCCACCGCAGAGAGAATACTTCCAGTTGAGGATTTCTTGTGCCGTTAACGTCAGGTATACATTCAGTTCCGTATCGTGCGATTCGTCAACGTCGCTATGGAACAGAACGGTTTTTAAATAACTCAGCTTTTCAGCGTCTGACATACGGCGCGCTCCTTTTGAAAGTTATTTTTTCTTCGAAGAGGTCTTCTTTGGCTTTGCAACCTCTTCAATCTTTTGAACAGCCTTTTCTTCCTTCGGCTCTTCTCGGATGATTCCAACCGTGATAGAGCCATCGGGATTTTTTCGCACCGCCATTAAGCGTGGGAAACAAAGATGCCGTTCTTTTTGTGGAGCTTAACCCACGCGCCGTGAGCGTAACGCGGCTGTACGCGCCATGCGTCAGCTTCGATATTCTGCTCAGGATTAAAGATACGCGGTACATAGTGCTGCATAACCTGAAGAACAGCGGACGGATGAATGATCATGTAGTTGATGTTGTCACCGGACGCGGTATATCCACCGGCGTCAGAACTCGCGGAAGCTGCGTTCAGCGTGATTGCGGTACTAAAGCGAGGCTGCGGAACGGTGATAACTCTCATGTCGTTGTACATTTCAACATTGTAGTTAACGTCGCGGTCTCCGTTCATAACCATTCTGGTTACGCCGCCCTTAATAAGGCGATAAGTAGCCGGGCTTACGAACAGAATACGTCCTTCATACGGAACTTCAGCGTTGTCGAGCGCTTCGGTGGCGCTATCAATCGAAGCGATGGTCGCAGCGCCAGCGGAAAGCGTTTCGGTTACGATGTTGCCAGAAGCAGCACCGGACGCATACTGTGCAAAACGATACGCGTCAATTTCCGGGATGATGTGCTGACGTTCTACGGTGCCAAGCAGATTAGGAACGACCAATCCCATTGCCTGGTCGTTGTCTAAAAAGTCGACCTGATACGAACGGCCGCGATCCGTTTCAAGAACGTACGGCTGCCATGTTCCGGTTACATCACCGGGCACAAATCCGGCGTCGCGGTCATAGTTGCCCATGCCGACGGGGTCGATGTTAAAAATGTTGACGGTGTTGGCGCCAGTAAAGGTAACGAAATCGCTGGCCGTATCAAGGATCGCGGTGCGCGAACTTGCCTTATAAGTTTCGTCAAGCAGCGGCAGATACTTCTGCGCATATGCGATGCTGTTGTTTGCCGGCGCGGAAACGGTGTTTGCCATAGTTGATTCACTCCTGTTTTTTGTTTTATGTCAGACCGAACATCTTGCGGAGTTTTGCCTGTTCCGCTTCGGCTGCGGTCTGTGCAGTAGGTGTTGTGCCAACAGAAGGCTTCGGCTGCGCGCCAAGCGCTTCTGCACGGAACTTGTTTTTTGTGCTTTCGAGGAATGACTTCTGACTTTTGAAAAACTCATCATCAATTCCTTCAGGAAGAGTACTCGCTAAATGCTCGGCGGTCTCGGCATCATAGCCGGATTCCAAAAACTTTGCCTTGTAAGAAGCAATTCTTTCGCGCTCTTTATACGCCTGGTTTTCGCTACGGAGTAGGTTGAGTTCCTCGTCTCGTTTTGCTTTAGCAAGTTCGTCCTCACTCATTTTTGCTTCGAGTTCTTTTTTCAGCCGTGACACATCTGCGGACGCATTACTCTGTGCCCTTTTCAGTTTGTCGTTTTCCCGTAGAAGCCGCTCATACTCGGCTGCATAGTCAAGCTTTGGAGTCTTCTCCTCGACGGGCGTGTCCTCGGTCTGAACTTCGTTTTTGAGTTCTTCGTTAGCCATATTCAATTTCTCCTTTGCAATTTTCGACTTCTTTGTCGTCACGTTTCCGTGATGGTGCGAAACTTGTATCCCGGATTCTCTTCCGGCCTGCGCTTTTATACTTGATCTCCCAAGTGATATGCTAACAACGCTTTTGCGCTGTTCAATCCGTTAAGAATATGTCAGGTAGCATCGGCAGTTTATCGAATTTTCCGGTAACGTAAAACCGCCTGGAAATAAAGCAGAATCTCCGTCAAATGTATAAAACCTGGCATCGAGTGGTATTGTCATTCCTTCTATGTAATCGTGTGTTTCACGAACACGGTCGTCGAGCATGGTGTGCCATGTCTTCCGTGTCGCACCCACCTTTTGAGCCGTTTCAAGTCCGGCTTCGTTATATATTCTTGTCGTGTCTGTCTCTGCGATACGCATAATATCTTCTACCGTGCCACCACTCTCGACATATTCTTCTACACGTTGCCGAAAATCCTTATCTGCGATTTTCTTATAGACGGACATTTCAAGCCTATCGGTTTGCACTTCAACATTCGTGCCGAATGTCTCGTTCACATCCTCAACACCCATCACATACGCATAGATCAAGTAATCTAACACTATGTCATCCAGTTTTACCGGAATGTTTTTTAGTGAGCCGTAGGTGTTGTACGCTTCGGTGAGGTCGGTTTTCAGCACGTTTAAGTTGTCAAATAATAGCTCTGTCACCGATTCTCACTCTCCAAAAAACAAAAAGAGGCTATAACCTACCACATGGTAAGTAATAGCCTCTTCGTTTCCGGCTTCAGGGACTTATTCCTCTTCGTTCCCGGAGTCCCCAATGTATTCAAATTTTCCCTTGAACAACCGTATCTGTTCCGCGACTACAAGCCCCTTCGCTTCAGGCTTTAGTTCTACGGAGTTCCCGGCGTTTAGGATCGCGTTAACCGCTTTAACCACATCTGGCAGTTTCGACACATCTATCATACCGAACCGCCTGTTTCGTTTTCGCCGTTAAAACTGTCTTCCTCAATAATCTCAGCTTCGCCCTTGCCGTCCGTTTCCTCTTCGGTCTCATCAACCTTGTTAGGATTGCCCCAAACCATCTCAAGATACTTCTCAGAACGCTTAATGTCGCCAGCCGGGTCGTTGGAAACGCCGGACTTCGCGGCAGCCAGTTCAGGATGCAGACCGGAAGACAGAAGCGTGTTGAACGCCTGCGCTTTGCTCTGAATGTTCGCGCTCTCGTTGCGCACAAAGTGGAGTTCTAAGTCCGCAATGTTGAGATCAAGAAGGCCCTTGCGTTTCAGAATGTCAAGCACAATTTCGTCAAAATACTTGTTCGACTCTTTAAACAGATCTTCGCAGTTCCTTGCCGCGGCGTCTGCCTGATAGAACCCGGCATTTGCCATAACGGCTGCCCCTGTGGTGTCATAGGTTGTGCCGTGTTTCGATACTCTCGGCATTGCGCAGATAGAATAAATCTCGTCGTAAATGCTGTCAAGGAAAGTCTGCGATTGGTCTTGGTTAAGCTGTTCCGAAAGAATCTTGATATCGGCTTTATTCTCTCCACTCGACTTTAGAAGGATCATGCCCTTCTGCTTCAGCGAGTCTGACGTTTCGCCGTCCGGAAGTTCAGCGTTATAAAGTACAATCAGCGATTGGATAAACTGATCCACGCCGTCGAGTCTATCCGATTGCAGCCTGGACGCTGCGTCAATCAACCCAAGGACTTGCTCGAAAGCAGCCATGTCAACTGAGTTGTAACGGTACTCAACGATCGGGATTTTTCCGATGACATTCGGTTCGATTTTTACGATATCGGTTGCCAGCGCTTCGTAGTTTGGATATGTGGTTGTACGTCTACCGTTAAAGGAACCCTTTAAGCGATACAGCACGCTTTCGGTATAAGCGTCGACAAGAAGTGCATCGCCCTGAATTACGATGTTCATACCCATAACTGGGCGATTTCCGGGCTTCAAGGAATAAATTACAAACGCGGAGCGCGGATCAAGCGCATATGCGCGGTATGGAACTTCGTCCGATTCTCCCGGCTCCACAAACAGCGCAGCCTTACCAACGGTATGAAACCAATCGACAATTTTGTTGTCGGCTTGCTGTTTGCCGGAACGATAAAGATACTCGTTCATTTTGTCGACATTGCTCTGAGAGGCATTGTTTCGGGCCGTATAAAAACAAGGCTGTGTCATAAAATAGCCGTTTTTAAAAGCGCAAATTTCCTCTGCCAGCGCAACATTAACCTTGTTTAAGACAAAGCTGTTGCGTTCCTTTTTTCGGCTAAGAATAGGCGTGACGCCACGGCGGTACCAGTACAGAAAATCCTCTTCCATCAGATTCTGCATATGGAAGACCAGCGCGGAATTCACTTCTTCGATGACATTTTCGGGCGTTATTTCCTCAACGGAAGCGTAAATGTCGCGTCTACCAAAGAGATTAAATTCGACACGTTCAATGTCGTTTGTTGTCGAGTTGTAAGACACTAAATCGCCCCGTTGTTCCAAAGATTTTAAAAAGAGAGGTGCCCACCTATTACCGGATGGGCGCGGTCGAAAGGAGTACTATGAGAAAGATTCGTGTTAACGTGTAATATCCCACTCCGGGTTATAGCCATTATACCACAAAAAGCCGGATTTTCGTGGGTATTTATGACAAGAAAACCTACATTTAGGAAAATTAGAAAAACCTGTTCATTACGACTACTTTTGCCGGAGCGAAAAACGCCATATTGATTGCCTGTGCAAGGGAGTCTGGCGCGTCATCGCTCTGCTTTTTGACGTTTCCGGTGATCTTGAAGGCATAGACATTTGCCATGAACCGTTCGTAGTCTTTTGATCGGTTGCCCGAAGCCAAGAAGATCATGCGCTGGCGAATGTCCGGTGCCTTGTCAAAGATGCGCTGCGTCTTTCCGGTCATCGTCCAGTTCTTTGTTGATGAGGTGACATTGATTTTAATCCCTTTTTGCTTCAGCCTATCGGACAATCCTTCCGAGTACGATGACGTCGCTTTCGTTGCCTCAACCGTAACCGCCTGAACGTGCCATTTTTCAATGGCTGCCACGAGTAAGCTCCATGTTACAAACTTGTCACGGTTGTCATACACCACGTCAGGAATGTAAATGTCGTCGTCGTATTGATAGCATACCGGCGCCGCGACGTAGTCTCCACCGCCCCACGCCGGGTCTACGGCCATATAAATCCTATCGGGATCCTGGTCTGGCAAGTTGCCGTTAAAGTACCTCAAATCATCAGGTTCAAACACGCTTCCGACGCGATCTATCGGAACCCCCATGTACTGTGCGCACCAATCGGCGTAAGTATTGTTTCGTTCAAATTGCGCGCGAATACGCTTGTATGCCTCGGTTGTGAACCCGATCCCATAGTCATAGTCAAAATTGCTCTCGTCGTTATCATCAAGAGCCGGAACATTAATGACTTTCCATCTATGGCCTTTGAAGTGCTCGTCATTTTCAAGCAACTCTAATCGTCTGCCATACGGATCACCCTGTGCCCACCTTGTGCCAATCCAAAGTTTCTTGGCGTTTCCGGTGTTATCTCTCGGCAGAAGGTTGTTAGTAACCTGAAGATACGCCTTATCAAGACGGTCTTTACTCATTGCCTCTTCAATGCCGGAAATCAAGTCGTCACCGATAAGGTATCCGTTATTGTCTCCGCTGCCACCAATATCACAGGAACCGTTCAGAGATCCCCAAAGAGATTTTACCGTGATACTGGAGTATCTCTTCCGGCGGTCAATGTTCAGCGTCATTTCCTTGCTGTTCGTGCTTGCAATCTTGGCCGTAGGAAACACTTCACGCCATTTGTAGGTCACAGGGTCATTAAATATTTCAAGAAGACCGTTATAGAACGTCTCGACAACACTCTGCGTGTACGAACAGTAAAGATTACTCCGTTCTGAATTCCGAAGCATAACCCAGATGCAGAAAAACATTATCAGAGTGGACTTCCCGATTCTCGGCGGCATTGACAAAAACAGTTCGTCCAGTTTGTCGTACTCCAAATCTTGCAACGCTTCGGCCAAATACAACAGTTTCTTTCTTCTCGGCAGCCAGTACTGGCGCTCCGGCTGGCGGTTCTTTTCAATGTACAGCATAAAGCTGTCAAACACAAACGGCGCGTCAAACAGGTGGGTCTTGTAATATAAGTCCACAGCGTCTTGCCCACCGCCATTGCGCATACACTCAAGACACGCAGACCGGATCTTCGTTATCCCTTCATGTGCTTTGGCAAAATTAACTTCATCGTAGATTACCTTATCCGGTTCCTTGCCGTTTGCAACCGTGATCTGATTTTCCTCTCGCAAGTTATAACAAAGCTGGATTGCGTCTTCAAGCGCAGCAATGTCCCCATGCGCGCCTTCTTCAGCAAGCCGTACAATCAATTTTTCTATATTCATCTAAGCAAAACCACTCCTAAAGCCATAAGAATCATAATTCTGCTTTCGCAACTTTTACAAGAGCGACACAAACTTTGACACAAACTTTGACACAATTAGTGACACAAACTCAACGTCAAAAAAAGCCAGTAAGCTCTAAGGAAAAATCGTTGTCGCAAAATGCCGACCGACACAATCAGCGACACAAAGAACGACACAAACTTCGACACATATATAATAATAAATATATACTCACTACGTTCGTATAAAAGAATAAATAAAAAAGAAGCGCTTTGCGTTCCGCGCTTTTGATGGCGCGTCCGCAGCGCCTAACTCAGCAGACCGTAGGGATTGCCAATAACAGGCATATCCTCTATACCGCCGATCCACCAGCCATAACTTATGGCGCCCGTCTTGCTGTTCCTCAGAACCTGTACGGTGCATCCTTCGTAAATCTCTTCGGTGTCGTATTCGTCCATGTTGATCACTTCCATTTCGTTGCCGTCTCCATCTATGTACTTCATCGCCATCTCAATTACCTCGCCTTGACCTTATTTGACCGTCTTAAGCCAAACCATGACCACCTTGATTATACACCTGATCTCTATGGCTTCCTTCGGCCCGTCTTAAAACTTCTCGTACATTTAGGATTTTTCAGCCGTGTGTGCGTGATCTGCATATTATTCACTTTTTTCTGCATATTTTTGCGTTCTTTTTCACAACTTTATATGCATTGACCTCATTGTTGTGCCATGCGTGCCGTGCCAATGGCCGTCCTTACTACATATCTGCCTGGTCCTGATCGCATTCGGCTCTTCCTTGCAATTTTTTATGCCCCTTTTGTTTTTTCGGTGGTTTAGGGGGTTACCAGAGCGGAAATCCGATTGCCTACTAACCCCGTAGGTATTAGGGTTTTATGCCAGGTTTTGACGTTAGCAAAAAATGGTCTATTGAACAAAATAACTGTTTTGTATAATTGACAATTTTTGACGTTTGCTATATATTGTGTTGTCCTGGCGTTATTAATACTATATGTTGTGCTTTGGCGCTGTTAGTTTACATAACACGCTAATAGCGAAACGCTTTAGTTTACATAATTTATTGTGTATCACGATCCGGCAGCAAAGCCGTGTCAAAATATGGCAATTCAACATGCTATTGTTGCGGATATTGCTAAAACGGTTTAGCATTTCATGCCAAGACAAAAATACAGATAGTAAAAATACCATGAATGATTTACAGATCGTATAATACGCCTGGTTTTTTGGTGCGTCGCGAATTGCGCGCAATCAATCAGATAATTGCATTATATTATTCAATATTTTTAATGGATATTAATACAATTTCCGCTTGCGTTTTGCAATAGACTGTAGTATCATATTATCAGAGGGAAATAAAAAAGCCCGGAACCGTTGCAGCGGAACCGGGCGGATCCCTTAACCAAAAAGCCGATCCAAGGCAATATTTAGAAAAGGGGTATTATTATTATGTCACGCAATCAAAAAAATGTCAACGGTAAAGGATACTACACGGAAAAAATCATTAGCAAGTTTACTTCGGCTTTAAGAAAAGCAATGTCTGATTATAAAGCCGATCCGGATAGTTACCATGTAAAGTTTTCCAAAGGCAATCGGAAAATGGGTGATGTTCCGTCCGTTAGTTTGGTACCGTTTATAAGCTGCCCGGGCGTATGCGGTACAACTTGCGGTAAAAAATGTTACGCTGCCAAAATTGCAAATGTTTATAGTAATGTGTTAGCAAGCTATGCAATCAATCAGGCAATTGCCATTATCGATCCGGAAAAGTATTTCAATGAAATCAATGTGTATCTGAAAACGGTTAGATATTTCCGGTATCATGTTTCCGGCGATATTTTAAATCCGGCATATTTCGAAAACATGGTAGCAAGCGCAATCAATAATCCGCATTGTGAAATACTGGTATTTACAAAACGGTTTGAGATCGTCAACACATGGATTTCAGAAAATGGCAAGCTGCCGGAAAACTTGCGTGTTATCTTTTCGGCATGGGAAAATTTAGATCCGGTAAACCCTTATGAAATTCCGGAAAGCCTTGCGATTGAATTTGATAAAGTAGATTTTACGCCGGACACGCTGCCGGAAAAATATAAAATGTGCGGTGGTAATTGTTTTGAATGCGCTTGCTTTGGTTTGGGATGTTGGAAAGTAAAATCAGGCGAAACCGTATGTTTTAAAATGCATTGATTAAAGGGGTGGCAAACATGAATGAAAGCGTAAGGCCTTTATTATTTTTGGTTTTGCTATGGATATTTTACAAGCTAATAAAAACGGCCGTTATAAAAGCGCGCAACCGGCCGCAATACAATATCGCGGATCCTATGGAAAACGACGCGAATTATTGCAATTCAAACGACGCGGAAAACGGCCGAAAAAAAGAATTGCAATATTTAGAAAACGTCAGATATTACACATCGCTGCATTGCGACGTTGTGCAGTGCGCGCTTGACGACGCGAAAAGCGAAAACAAACGGTTGCAATTATCGCGCGAATTGCTAAAGCTTGAAAAAGACAAACTAAAAATTGATTATGAAATAGAAAAGTTGAAAGAGGGTTAAAAAGGCCGGGGCAAAAATCCCCGGTTTTTTTTATGCCGAAAAACAGCCCGTAGAACGCCGGAAACGCCCCGTTTAGTATTGTTATATTATCCCATGTCTAAAAAACGGTTTACGGCCTATTACAAGCCCCGGAAACGGCACTTCAGATATTGCGCTATATCCCCGGAAAACGCTTTTTAAAACATGGTATGCCTTTTAATTCGTTTGTATGGTATCTAAAACCGATTTTTACTTTGCCAAGCTAATTTCATTCATTTGATATAAAAATGCCGTGGCGGGCTGTACAGACGCTGTAAACGGTATTCCCGGATATTTTC
>JAZRZU010000106.1:0-14650 GCA_045601465.1 Acutalibacteraceae bacterium | reverse complement strand
ATGCTCAATTACAACATGGCAGAAGACGGTCAAGACCTCACCGCCTGTGAGCAAGGCGTTGCTGACTTCGGTATTCGCTTGTGTTGTGATGTCGACCAATTCAACGATATTCTGAAAGAACTCGGCGATGATGCGTATGACATCGGCTTTCTGTCACCCAATGAAGACGAAGGGATGTGTGTAACATGACAGAACTTGCGTGGCTTATTACAGGGCTGTTACTCGGTGGTTGCATCGGAATCACCATTATGTCCTGTATTCAACTAAACCGTGTTAATGACTACGAATCAGAGATACGGAAACTCAAAGAACAACTGAAGAAGGAAAACCGCTGAAAGATTGGCTTGGTGTTTTAGTAACGCCAAGCCTTTCGTTTTCCTTTGGAAAGCGAGGTGATTATCATAAAAACCCCTGTATCAAGGGTGGGTAACAAAACCTCGATTCTTCACATTTTGTATGCGGTGTTTCCGCTAAAATACGGAAAGTTTATCGATGTGTTCGGTGGTTCGGGCAGTGTATTGCTCGGTAATCCCAAGCCTCCTTCCTTTGAGGTGTACAACGACTTTGATAAGAACCTTGTCAACTTGTTTCGTTGCATGAAGGAACGGACGATGGCAACCATCCGAGAAATCGGATTCTGCAACCTTAATTCTCGTGAGGATTTTACAGCAATCAAGAAATTCTTTGAAAACGAAGAATTCCCCGAATCGTATCTTAGCGAGGAATTGCTACTCACGGAAATAATGTTCCCACCGCTTGAAGCAAACGAATTAAAGGAGTTGAGAACTCGGATAACAACTGACTATGACGTGCGTAGAGCCGCCATGTTCTTAAAACTACTCCGCTATAGTTATTCAAGCAGTGGGAAATCGTTCGCATCGCAGCCATTTGATATCCGAAAGCTGTTCGGTCTTATCTCTCAACTGCAACACCGAATGGCAAATGTGATAGTCGAGAATCAGGACTTCGAAACCCTTATTAAGCACTACGACCGACCGGATGCTTTCTTCTATGCAGATCCGCCGTATTTTTCTACGGAAGATATGTATGATGTAGGATTCGGTTGGGATGACCACGTTCGGCTTCGTGATACGTTGAAAAACATTAAAGGCAAGTTTCTTCTTTCGTATAATGACTGCCCCGAAATTCGAGAACTCTATGAAGGTTTTTCAATATTTGATTTTTCTCGAACTCATTCAATGGCACAGCGATATGAAGCCGGAAAGAAGTTCGGCGAACTCCTCATCGGCAACTATGACCTATATGAGAGAGAACGCAGTAAACCTCAACAATTAACTCTCTTCAATGTCTATGGATTTGAAGAAGACTACGATTACGAAAAAGTATTAAAGGAGTGTATTATATCGTGCAAAATCAGGAATTAAAGGAAACCTTATACGAACTCTGCGACATTGTTGCAGAAGAACTCGATAAACGCAGCTATACAGCCGTTATGATTCCGGTGCCAACTGAAATGTTGATGAAATCAGATATCCGTCCTAACGATAAGCTGATCATTACTGCGGAAGATGGCAAGCTAACCATCCAAGCCGCTTGCCGTGTGGAATGCGGTGGCAATTGTGATAATTGCCATGTAAGCAAGTTGGACTGTGACGGTGACTGTGAGAACTGCCCTTGTCGCTTCAACTGTGATGATAACGATGAAGAACCGGAGGAATATTTCAATGACTAAGATGCTTCGAATTCTCGGCAAGAGAGGCCGAATTACCATTCCGTATGAGATCAGACAGCGCGTAGGATTCGCCTATAACGACGTGCTCTCTTTTGAGGAATCCGCAGACGGTAAAGCCGTGCTTGTAAAGCGAGAAAAAATCTGCAACAACTGTGTTGCGGAGAGGATCCCGAAAGAAAAAGACAACGAGGTGACCTTGCTTGACTACCTCAATGAGTTGAGTCCCGAACAGCAGTTTGCCGCCTTCGTGCATTTATCTATGAAGGTCGCTTCTTTGCAGGGCGGTGTCGCAAATGGCTAAGCATGTAAGTGTTTATCTTTGGTCTTTGCGAGAAGCTCAAAAACTGGGTGAAGTTGATAGGTGGAGAGAATCCTATAAAGAGAACTGCACCTGCGCTCGTGCAATCGAACAAGCCATTGATGATAACTATGCGGATAACCGACTGAATACCGATGCAGCCAAAGACATCATCGAAAGGTTTGGCTATAACCGTGTCAATTGGGTTCTTGCGAACACAATTCAACAAAAAGAAGCGGATGGGAGGTTTAGTCAGTCCAATAAAGATTGGGCAAAAGGATTTTATATCCCCAATGATGACGTTCGTTGGCACTTTGAGGTGACATCTCATCCCGGTTTGACGGATTTGTTTGTAAATCGTGTGCGTAACGAATGGCAGTCCCTCGGATTGTTCGACCGCAGTCACTGTACTGATGAAGGCGACTACGAAGGTAAGTTGGTAGTTCTGCATCCTTCCACCTTAAAGGATGAGTATAAAACACCCGAAGACCAGTTATTCTTTGCTACAAGTGGGTTCGGTTGTGATCCTACGAAAATGGGAACTGCCGTTTACGGCTTCTTCCTCAAGGACGATGAACACACTCATTTTCGCAGGTCGGATTTTATCGGCGTAATCAAGGATGAATGTGTTCCCGATTGGGCAAAGGAAAAGCTCGAAGCCCTTAATTCGAGCGAATCGAAAGATATCAGTATGGGAGGTATGCAACAGTGAGAGTTAATATCTATCACATTAATAAAGAACGGGATGTCAACAACAAACTCTATTCCATATATCAGAACGGAGAAACGGTTGACCCCTCCATCTATGATGAGGTGTTCAGCGCCGAGCTTGATACCTCAAATCTCGAAGAAATCCACAGAATGATGAAGTTCGAAGGTCATCCGCTGATGAGAGCCGCGAACCTTACCGTGTCTGATGTTGTCGTCGTGAACGGTAGAGCGCATATCTGTCAGCCACGTGGATTTGAGGAAATCGACTTCGACACAAGTAAAACGCATAAACCGGATAACCTCATGCGCGTGGTATATGTCGAACCCAACAAACCTGCCTACGTTGCAGATGTCGAGCATACGCTGGAGGCAGAACAAAAGGCGGTCGGCGGTGGACTCATTCAGACTCTTTATTTGGATGATGATAATACTTGCATCATCTGCAATGAAGAAGCAAAGCTCAACGGTATGGAAGGCAACAGACGGTTCGGAGATGGTTCCTCAATCATCGCCGGTCCGTTTTTTGTTTGTGGTCTTACCGAAGATGACTTTAGATCGTTAACCGATGAGGAGGTGGAGAAATATATGGACAAGTTTGCTGTGCCTGACCAAATCAGTCAGGACGAAGTCGAAGCCGATATGGGCTTCACATTTATCCCCATGTAATAAAGACGAAAGTGAGGTAATACCTAATGGCAACAAAGAAAACCAACGGCAGTAAGTCTAAAGCGAAAGAAACCGAGAAGAAAACCGATCCTGTTGCAACTCAACCCGAAGCAACCGATAAGCCTCAGTACAGAGTGCCGTATATTTCGGCACGAATCGACCGAATGGTAGATTTTGAAGGCAGCAAGGTAAAGGCGTTTGCAAGTGCCACTATCGGTAATCACTTTGCAGTACACGGTTTCAAGGTTATCGAAAATGATGCCGGCGAACTTTCTGTTTTGAATCCCTCTACCAAGGGTTCTGATGGCAAGTATTATGATGACTTCCATGCTATCAGCAAGGAAGGTCGTGAGGCAATCAACGGATATATCCTTGACGCTTACGAACAGAAGCTCGAAGAAATTCAAGCTGAGGAACAAGGTGAAGACCAATCCGATGCAATCGATGAAGACCAAACGGCTGGACCGAGTATGAGTCAGTAATCGAAACTTTTGAAAAGTCGCTGGACTTTTCGCTAAGTTTAGGTAATCTGTAGTTAGAGGTGATAATTTATGTTGAAAAAAGTACTATCAATAATCCTTGCAGGGATACTGCTCTTAACCCTAACTGCATGTTCGAATGAGTTAAGTGGAACGGCGAAAAAGACTGGCGATGAAGTGACTGTGAGTCAAACGATAAGTGTAACATCAGACCAACAGAAAAAAGAAGAAATCGAAGATGCTGAGGACACCACTGCCGCTGACTCCGAAATAGTCACAGAAAACTCCGACACTACTTCACAAACGGATGACACAGTGCCGGAAACGACAGAGAAAAAAGAGCCTGTCAAAACCGAGTCGAAGCCACCGCAAACCGCTACGACTCAAACTGAAAAGCCAAAACCAAATACGGAGAAAGCTACCACAACCACCACTTCAAAAGAAACCGAAGCCGATGAAGTAGCTGAGGAAAAACCTATTGAAACCGATCAAACCAACCCTCAACCAGTCCCCGTACCAAGCACGACAGAAATAGAGCAAAAAGTCGCTGAGTATATCAATCAATATCGAGTGGCTCAAGGAAATACAAGCGCAGTCGTACTGCCCGGACTCACAAAAGTGGCAAGGTACAGAGCGAATCAGTTAATTACAAACTTCGCTCACATTAATGGCAGATCGGTATGCGCTGAACTCAAATACGGAAGGTATGTGGACTTGACCGAATACGGTCTCCCCGAATCAGACAACTACTATGAAGGCTATGACCGAGAAGCTATCTGTAAGGGCGATTGGAGTGGCACGGCTGACCAAATCGCAAAGAGAATTGCGGAAGGGTTTAAAAACAGTAGCAAGCATTGGGAATATGTAGGTGCTTCGGAATACGGATACTTGGCGGTAGGCATCACATATAACAGTACAAACAAGACTTGGTACGGCTGTATATGTATGAGTATGGAAAATTACGGTGGCTAAGACTCAAACAAACGATAGAACGCTTGGATAAAACCGAGCGTTCTTTTTATTTCAAAAATCAGAAAGGATGATTGATTAATGAAATCTATCAGTAAGAATTGGACGAGAGCGATGGCGATGCTTCTCTCTGTTGTAATGCTTCTTGCAGCATTTCCTATGAACGCCTTCGCCGCAGTTGCCTCTGACCTGCCCGACAATATGGCAGACCACGCAATTCTTCGTGCGCTTGAATACACCGGATATGACGTCCAAAAGCAGAAAGATGATGGAACCTTGTATCAGTCCGGTAGTTACGGTTCAAGAACCCCTGCGGCTGTGCTTTCAGATATTTCCTACGGCACAAGCACTTCGGGTAAAGAAACGGTTGCTGACAGTTCTACGGTAACCGGTCTTGCACCTAATATTGCAAGGTTCGAACAGTACGGCTTGTGCTGTGCATCTTTCGTCACTTATTTCGTCTGTAACTATCTGCCTAATATCGAAGGTGCAGATACACAGTTCATCCTCGATGCTATCAATGCAACCGGAATGAACTCTCAGGCGGTTGTGACTTGGCAAACAGCACTCAACAAACTCGCTAACGAAGGTAAGGTTGAAAAGATCGGCACAAGTTCCTCCAACGTGGACAGAACCAAACTTGCACCCGGCGACCTTATCATCTTTGGTACTGCGGAAAACTCTCACACTCATATCGCCGTATATTCTGGCACCTATAAAGGCACGGACTTCCTCATCCATGTCGGTAACGACAGAGGCCCCGAAATTATGCCTGTAGCTTGGATGAGTCAGGCTGGTGACAAGTCCTCTTATCCCAACGCCTACTATCATCTTCCCGAAGAAATCTTCGAAGATGATGGCTATATCGAGGTGTATAAGAAGGACACCGATGGCAAAGCATTGTCCGGTGCTATCTTCCAAGTGACCGATTCTGCGACAGGTGCCAAGTATACGCTCGGCCCCACTAACGCAAGCGGATATGCAAAGGTGCAGGTACCTTATTCAACCTACACCGTGAAGGAAACCGTATTCCCGACCAACTACAGAGCATATGGCACTTCCTCTTGGACGGTAACCCTCAACAGTAGCTCGCCCAACGGTACGATTACCATCAATGCAGTGAACGAGTTAATCCCCGGCAACTGCAAGATCGTAAAGACCAGTGAGGACGGCAAGGTCGATGGCATTGACTTCACCATCAGCGGTAACGGAGTCAACAAGACGGTTACGACTGCAAACAGCGGTCAGATCACCGTTAAGGATCTCAAACCCGGCACCTATACTGTGACCGAGAAAGCCATTGACAAATACGAACCTCAGTCCAGTCAGAGCGTAACTATCGTAAGCGGTCAGACAGCTACTGTTAACTTCTCCAACACCTTAAAGCGTGGCGACCTCAAAGTGACCAAGACTTCTGAGGACGGACTCGTAGAAGGCGTACAGTTTAAGCTCACAGGCACATCCCTCGGTGGCGAAACCATTGAGCAGTTCGCAGTTACCAACGCAAAAGGTATTGCAACCTTCTCTGATGTGCTTATCAGTGGCAATGTGAAATATACCTTGTCTGAGGTGAATGTAGAAGCACGATACGAAGTTCCTGCTTCTCAGTCTGTGGCTGTTGAGTGGAACAAGGTAACCGAAGCCTCTGTGTATAACAAACTCAAGCGTGGTGACCTCGAAATCACCAAGGACTCCGAAGACGGTATGGTCGAAGGTGTTAAGTTCCGCTTGACCGGAACCTCCCTTAGCGGTGAGAAGATCGATATGACGGCCACTACCGATAAAAACGGTATTGCCCGATTCGAAGATATCCTCATCACCGGTCACTCCACCTATACCGTAACCGAGGTGGACACCAAGGCGTATTATATCACCCCTGCAGCTCAATCGGTATCTATCGCATGGAACGAGGTAACCCACAATTACTTCTACAACGAACTCAAGCGTGGCTCTCTCCGTGTGCAGAAGACCTCCGAAGACGGCTTCGTAGAGGATATGAGATTCCGCCTTACCGGTACTTCTGATTCGGGAATCAAGGTTGATGAAACCGCATACACCGATGCCAACGGCGTGGCAATCTTTGATAACATCCTCATCGGTTCGAACTATGTACTGAAAGAGGAACGCACTCCGACAAGATATGTTGTCCCTGCCGAGCAGTCTGTGGATATTGCGTGGAACACCGTAACAGGTGCATCCGTTGAGAATATCCTCAAGAAATGGCGTGCTGACGTATTCAAGGTGGACGGATATCTTTATTGGGGAAATCCCGAAGATGATAACGGTCTTGTACCTGTGGTAATGTCCCTTAAAGCGCCTTCCTCTGACGAGATGGTAGACAAGTATGGTTGGCCTTACGGTGAAACTCAGGGTGATGCAACCCTCGAAGGTGCGGTATACGGCGTGTATAAGAACGGCGATCTCATTGACACCTACACTACCGATAAGAACGGTTGGTTCATTACCAAGTATTATCCCTGCGGCGAAAACAACGAGTGGACTATCCGTGAAATCTCCGCAAGTGAAGGTTATTTGCTCGATCCCACCGTTTACTATGTGGATGCTTATCCCGGTAACTACAGCGTAGAGCTTAACACCGAGTATATCGATGTGTACGAAGCAATTATCCGTGGCAAGATCTCCATCATTAAACACGCAGACGATGGCTCGACTCAGATTGAGCATCCCGAAGAAAACGCAGTCTTTGAGGTGTTCCTCAAGAGTGCAGGATCCTATGAGAATGCAAGAGAAACTGAGAGAGCATTGCTCGTAACCGATGCGTATGGCTTTGCTGAAACTCCCGATTGGTTGCCCTATGGTGTTTACACCGTAAAGCAGACCAAAGGACTTGAAGGTAAAGAGCTTATGCCGGCGTTTGATGTGAATATCTGTGAGGACGGCGAAACCTATCGCTACCTCATTAACAACGCTACCTTTGAGGCAGAAATTGAAATTGTGAAGAAGGACGCGGAAACCGGAAAGGTTATCCCTGCCTCCGGTATCGGTTTCAAGGTTCGCAATACCGACACTGGTGAATATGTGATTCAGCACATTAACTATCCCACTCCGATGGACATCGAAATCTACTATACCGATGCCAACGGAAAGCTCATGCTTCCTTACGCACTCCCTTACGGCAATTACGAAATCATTGAGCAGAACACCTGCTTCGGATACGTGCTTGACAGCACTCCCGTAGCCTTCAAGGTGGACGGTTCTACCGATATCGTAACTGTGGTAAAGTCGAACTACGCACAGAAAGGAACAATCACCATCTCCAAGTTCGGCGAGGTCTTCTCCTCTGTGGTAGAAAAGGATGGCATCTATCAGCCTGTGTATGAAATCAAAGGCTTGGAAGGTGCAGTGTATGAGGTAATCGCAGTAGAGGATGTAATCACCCTTGACGGCACTACCCGATACACCAAAGGTCAGGTAGTAGCAACCATCACGACTGGTAAGGACGGCAAGGCTACCACTGAACCCCTCTATCTTGGCAAATACGAAATCCGTGAAGTTAAGGCTCCTTACGGTATGGTGCTTAATACCGAACCCGTAAATGTTGAACTCGTGTATGCCGGAGAGCATGTAGAGATCACCGAAACCTCTGCATCCTTCACCAACGAGCGTCAGAAGATGGTTGTCGACCTCAAGAAGACGATGGAGAACGATGAAATCTTCGGTATCGGCACTAACGGTGAGATTACCAATGTGCAGTTCGGAATGTATGCAGCCGAGGATATGACTGCCGCTGATGGCAAGGTCATCCCCAAGGATGCACTTATTGAAACCGCTTACTGCGACAAGGACGGACACATCGTATTCGTGACCGACCTTCCCGTAGGTGCAAAAGTGTATGTCAAGGAAATCCATACCGACTGCCACTATGTACTGAACGATGAATCCTTCAAGGTGGACTTCGACTATGCAGGTCAGGAAACCGAAACTGTCCGTGAATCCGTAAACGGCGGCGAAGCAATCGAAAACGAAATCCTTCGTGGCACGATTGTCGGCAAGAAGGTTGACGAAGACGGCTTCACCATCTGCGGTGCATTGTTCGGTCTCTTCCGTGCAGATGCTACTGAGTTTACCGAAGACACGGCAATCCTCACTTGTGAATCCAATGAAATAGGTATCTTTTACTTCGAGAATGTGCCTTATGGCAAGTGGATTGTGCGCGAGATCAAGGCAGCTCCTGCCTTCGTTCTTAACGAAACCAACTACGAAGTAACCATCGATGAAGACGGCGAAACTGTAGAAATCGAAGTTGAGAACAAGTTCATTACCGGCTCCGTTCAGATCATCAAGGTAGACAAGGATTACCCCGAAAACACCCTTGCAGGTGCAGTGTTCGAAATCTATGTGGATGTCGATAACAACAAGGAATTCGACAAGGAAATCGACCTGCTCATTGGCGAGATGACTGAAGGCGAAAACGGTGTTCACACCTATGAGAAGCTCCGCTATAACGGATACTTCCTCCATGAGAAATCCGCACCCGAAGGCTTCCTCAAGGACGATGGCTATTACTATTTCGAAATCCGTGTGAATGGCGAAGTGGTAACCGTTGAAAACGAGGCCGGCGTTGGCTTTATCAATCAGGCTATCAAGGGCAATGTGGAACTCATCAAGGCAGATGCCGAAAAGACCGACACCAAGCTCGGTGGCGCAGTCTTCAAGATCTACGCAGACACCAATGCAAACGGCGAATACGATGCTGAAGATAAGTTCGTAACAGAGCTTACCGATAACGAAGGTGTTTACCGTGCAGAAGGTATCCGTTACGGCAACTACTTCTGCATTGAGGAATTCGCTCCGGTTGGCTTCGTGGCCGACACCAAGGCTTATTATTTCGAGATTCGCACTGACGGTGAAACGATTGTAATCGCCAACACCGAAGACGGTCTCTTCACCAATAAGCCTATCACCGGTGAAATCGAAATCACCAAGACCGATATTGCAGACGGCAAACCGCTTGCAAATGTTGGTTTCCGCATCAAAGATGCAGACGGCAACACCGTAATCGAAGGATATACTGACGAGAACGGCATTGCCAAATTCACTCTCCGCTATGGCAAGTACACCTATTCCGAGTTCAAGTGCTTGGACGGCTATTATGCCAATACTGAGGAATACCCCTTCGAGATCAAGGAAGACGGTCAGATCATTAAGGCAGAAATGACTAATGAGAAGATTCCTGTTCCCGACAGTCCTCAGACCGGAGATGACTCGAACCTCGGCTTTTGGATTGGTCTTGCAGCCATTGCACTCGGTGGTCTTGTGGCTACCGTAATCATCGGCTTCAAGAGAAAGAAGGAAGATGAGGATGAGTAATGATGAAAAAGGTGTATATCTGCGCCCCTCTTGCTGGAGATGTTGAGAGAAACCTCGAAAGAGTGAAGCGATATACCCGATATGCGTTAATGTGTGGCACGGCTCCGGTCGTGCCACACTTTTATGCGCTCTGCCTTGATGATAACAATCAGAAAGAAAGAGAAATCGGGTTAGCCGCCGGACTCGGTATGCTTTGGTTTTGCGATGAACTGTGGGTGTTCGGTCAGGACATTACTGAGGGGATGAAACAGGAACTACAGTTTTGCAAACACCTCAACATCAAAACTCGTTATGTAAGCGAAAAAGAAATCCGTAAGAAAATTGGAGGTTATAGGAATGAATAAGAAGATTGTAAGAGTGCTTTTGTGTGTGGCTTTGGTCACCGTTATCATCTCCACTTTCTCTATGACTGCATTCGCAGCCGGTGACGTGGCAGGTGCTATCGAAAGCACATGGAACACCGCAAAAGAGCAGGTCAAGACGGTAGTCAATAACGTGGTCTTTCCTGTGGTGGATATGATCCTTGCTATTCTCTTCTTCGTGAAGGTTGGTACGGCATACTTCGACTACAGAAAACACGGTCAGTTTGAATTTACCGCACCTGCGATTTTGTTCGCCTGTCTTATCTTCACCCTCACCGCACCCCTTTATATCTGGACGATTATCTAAGGAGGTGTCGGAATGAACTTTTTTGAAGGTGAACTCCGACAGATGTTTGGCAACGCTGAGAATATCAGCGATGCCAAATTTGTCGGGCGAACTATGCTTGGCAAGCTCGGAGATGATTTGCTTGTAAAAGCACAATTTATCTCCACTCATGTTTCCAAGCAATATGATGCAATTCAAGTTTCCATTCTCAACCGCACCGATGGTGTGGTTGATAAGGAAACTATGCTCTTCGGAGATATCATTGGACAGAAAAATACCAATATTACCGGACGTGTAAATCCTTATATGTGGGAAGAAAGTGTTGGTAAAGCATACTGGTACACGCCCGTGTCCATCAGTGAAAAGGCGCAGATTTCGGATACGGTGCTTGACTATGTCGAAATGTTTCAGGAGAACAATCTTGCAATGCAGTTTAAGTAAAGGAGGTTAATGGCCTATGTTTGAATGGCTTGGAGATATTATCGGTGGCATTGGTGATGCCATCGGTGGTACTTTTGAAGGAATCAGCGATGCACTTGCCAACAGTATATTTGAGGCCATGCTCGCTTGGCTCTACGAAACCATTTATGGTGCCATTGCCGACTTTTTCGAACTGATGGGAAACATGGGCGCGGAAATCTTTGACTTAACATGGGTGCAAGCGGTAGTAAAACTGTTTACGCTGTTTGGTTGGTCACTCTTTGTGGCTGGCTTAGTCGTGGCAATATTCGATGTTGCAATTGAATATCAAAACGGCCGTGCCAGTCCTAAGACCACAGCACTTAATATCCTTAAAGGTTTCTTTGCCTGTTCATTGATAGGCGTAGTCCCGATAGAACTGTATAAATTCTGCATCACTTTGCAAAACACCTTTGCTCACGATTTGGCAGCTCTCGGTGGCGCAAGCCAATCTTTTGAGCTTGGAGTTACGGCGAAAGGTGTATTGGTGGGCAGTTTCTTCGCTGGCAATATGTCCTCGCAATTAGGACTCATGTCCTTGCTCTGTATGATTGCATTTGCATACTGCGTAATAAAGATATTCTTTCAGAACATCAAGCGCGGTGGCATTTTGCTTGTACAGATGGCGGTTGGCGCACTCTATATGTTCTCTGTACCGAGAGGATATACAGACGGCTTCGTACAGTGGATAAAGCAGGTAGCCGCTATCTGCCTAACAGCATTTATGCAAACGACATTGCTTTATCTCGGACTAATGACTTTCCCATCAAACATGTTGCTCGGTCTCGGCATTATGCTTGCAGCTAACGAAGTGCCGAAGATTGCCCAACAGTTCGGCTTGGATACCAGTGTCAGAGTGAATATGATGAGCGTTGTACACGCATCTTCGACTGCGGTCAACCTTACACGTTCACTTGCAAAAGCGAAGTAACGGAGGTATGTAAATGACACAATATCTTTATCCTCAGAACCTCAAAGCCACAGCAAATCTGTGGCTTTGGAGTTTAAAAGATTTTATGATAATGGGCATTGCAGCCTTGCTGTCTATCATTATCTTGGTAAACACAGGCTTTGCAATCCCTGCCGCCGCAACCTTGTGTTTCGGCTTTCTCACAATCAGAATGGATGACACAACCATTCTTGATTTTATCCGATATGCTGTGAAGTATTTTATATCTACACAGCAGTATTTTGAATGGAGGTGATTACAGTGGCAAAGGACACCAAACAAAAAAAGAGAAAAGGAAATTCTGTTCAAGATCTGATTGGCGTGAAAACCTTTACGAAATACGGTCTTGCCACAAACAAAGGTGAACTCCTTTTTTATCAGGTGGCGCCAACCAATATCTCAGTGCTTTCTCACATCAATATTGAGATTAAGATACGCCATCTGATGATGGTTCTGTCTTCTATTCCCGATATAGAGATTACCTGCACCGACTCGTCCGAGTGCTTTGATGATAATAAAGCATACCTCCACGACAGAGTCAATGTGGAAACCAACCCGAAGGTGCGAAAGCTCATCAAAAAGGATATCGAATTCCTCGATCAAATCCAAATGGAAATGGCAACAGCTCGTCAGTTCCTCTTCATCGCAAGGTGTAAGAAGCTGAAACCTGCACAGGTATTCAGATTGGCAAACAGTATTGAGCAGACCATTACCGAACAGGGATTCGAAACACACAGACTGAAGAAGGAAGAAATCAAGCGTTTCCTTGCTCTGTATTTCGATGCCTCCATGAACGGCGAACAGATGCCGGACGTTGATGGCGAGCAGTTCTTTGAGGTGACTGACGAAGATGAGGAAGATTAGCATTATTCTGTCTCTTCTGTTGTCGGCGGCTCTGGCCGTCGCTGTCTTTAAGATTGTTCAGACAATTAATTTACAGCAGAAAGAAAAAGAAGACTTTCAAATCATTGCTGACCTTGTAGTTACACCATTACCCGAAGAAACGAGCAGCCCTACTGATACACAGGAACCAAAAAAAGAAGAAACGAAATCCACCCGAAATATTGCGCCTGTCCTCATGCAGAACGCAGACTGTATCGGGTGGATTTTTATTGACGGCACAAACATTAACTATCCTGTGATGCACACGCCCGACAATCCGCAGAAATACCTGCGACTGAGTTTCGATAAGAAATACAGTCAATCGGGTGTGCCGTTTCTTGATGGACGGTGCAGCTTGCAAGACGGCAACCTCATCATCTACGGTCACAATATGAAGAACGGAACAATGTTCTCCGATCTGAAAAAGTACCTTGATAGTGGCTTCCGAAAAGCTCACAAAACGATTGAGTTTCAAACGGAAGACGGTGTCTTTTTGTTTGAGGTAACCGAAGTTCTACGGACAAACATCACAGACGAAAGGTATAACCAAATCAATTCAACAGACGGTCGCACACTGGCTTTATCCACTTGTTACGGAAACGCCAAGAGTGACCGTCTTCTTATTATCGCAAAGGAGGTTACGACCTAAAATGGCAAAGAAACCCAAAGTATTGACACCCGAACAGGTTGAGGAAATCCGTACCAAAGACTTCTTTGACTGCATCCTGCCCGGCACGGTGAAATTCTTTACTGACCACTATATCGTTGGTGACAGTTACCGATGCGTTTGGGTAATCCGTGAGTATCCGCCCTCCACAGAGGAACAAGCAATCCTCTCACAGCTCGCAGATAGAAACGGTGTTACACTTCGCATTTATCACCGACTTGTAGAACCGCTTGAACAGCGAAAAATCATTCAGAATGCCACTCGCAGAAACAAGATGAAGTCCACCGGTAACGATATGAATGAAACTATCGAAGCTGAAGGAAACCTGCAAGACGTTATCGAAATGCTTGCGAACCTTCGTAAGAACCGAGAATGCCTCTTGCATTGTTCGGTATTCATCGAACTGAACGCCAACAGCATGGACTCGCTCCGAGAGTTGCAGAGTGAAATCGCAATGGAACTCACTCGTTCCAAAATCTCGGTAGACAGACTGACACTCCGACAGAAAGAAGGATTTTTATCTGTTCTGCCTGTGGGCGCCAATCAGTTTGGCGCACAGTATGAACGTGTGCTTCCGGTATCGAGCGTGGCGAATATGTATCCCTTTAACTTTTCGGGCAAGACAGATCCCGAAGGAATCTATATCGGCAGGGATAAATTCGGCACAAATATCCTTGTTGACTTTGACCGCAGAGCCGAAGACAAGACTACAAGCAACATCCTTATTCTCGGCAACTCAGGACAAGGCAAATCCTATTTGCTCAAACTCTTGCTCACCAACATCCGTGAGTCAGGAAAGCACATCATCTGTCTTGATCCCGAAAGTGAGTATGAGGATTTGTGCGGTAATCTTGGTGGATGTTATGTGGACTTTCTGTCCGGCGAGTACACAATCAAT
>JAZRZU010000105.1:0-20950 GCA_045601465.1 Acutalibacteraceae bacterium | reverse complement strand
ATGGCTACGATCCGACTTGTTTGTGCTATGCGCTCCGCTGATCTCCTTGCCGCATGGTTTGATGATCTAAATAATAAATCAATAAATCTGTATGAAAAGTATGCTTCCAAGCCCTTCTGGAGCGAAGAATCTCAATGCTTTATCGATCCGGAAGATACGGTGTATGACCTCCTTTTTTCTGAAATGGACTATTTGAAAACAGATTTTGAAATGGATAAAAACCGGGAAACGAAAGACTGGGAAACATATAAAATTCGGTTATCCACTATTTTGCAACTGCTGGAAAGAATAAAATAAATTATAAAAATATATTGACAACAGAAAGAAAATGAGGTATAATATAGGAGAAGTCAAACAAAGGAGGGCGACACAATGACCATCAAGGAAAAGCTGGAAGCTATGGCAAAGACCAAGGCCACGGAGGATGCACGTTGGGAGGCGTTCAAGCGTGGGACGGTTCGCTGATTGGAGGGCAGACCGGGAGGCGCAGCGAATCTGCAAGGAACGGTTGAAGGACGTGTGGAACATGCCGAACATGAAGAAGCCGTCCTTCGACCATATAAACCACAACAAAAAAAGGAGGCACACAAAATGGATGAGGTCGAAATGGTAATGTGCAACCATTGCGGCGAAGATTGTGAACGGTTCAATCTTGTTAATGGCCTTTGCCCCGAATGTGTTGAGCAGAAGGTATATGAGCGCAAGTATGATGTCGATTTTTGCTATACGCTGGGAGAAAAATGCAAGGAAGAAATTGAAATCAATGGCTTTTTGCTTACAATGTTCAGTGAAGATGAAATCGAAGCAATTTTATACCGTCATTTGAAAGATGCATCTTTGATTTCTGCGGTTGATTGCACACCTTTTATTGACGGCGACAAGTCGTGGTTCAGGGATGAAGTAATGGACATGAACAAGAAAGGGGGTGATTGTTAATGGCGAACACGAAAAAGCCCATCAGTCGGCTGCGCACAAAAACGATCATGATTAAGCTGACGGATGGCGAATATAAGGCCGTCACGAAATATTGCGAAGCACGAGCCATGAAGTTTGGTGCTTTTGCCCGGAAGCTGATTCTGGAACACATTCAAGGGAGAGAATGAAATTGACAGAAAAGGAGTACCGCCAACACCCGGCAATCAGCCGGTCTTCTCTCTGGTTGCTGTCTGACAGCCCCGAGAAGTTCCGCTGGCAGATGGAACACCCGGAACCGCCGACACCGGCTCTTGTGTTCGGTCAGTTGTTCCACAAGATGGCATTGCAGCCGGAAACCTTGCAGGATGAATTTGCTGTCGCCCCTGTTTGTGACCGCCGCACAAAGGAGGGAAAAGCGGCGTATGCAGAATTTGAGGAAAATGCGGCAGGAAAGACAATCGTCACCGCTGACATGGTGGAACAGGCACAGGAAATGTGCAAGGCTTTGATGGCGAATGACATTGCCCGGAAGCTGCTGGCAGGTGAAAAAGAAGTACCGTATTACTGGACGGACGATTTGACCGGGGAGGAATGCAAGTGCCGTTTGGATGTGCTGACAAAGATGGGCAACACGGACATCATCGTTGATGTGAAAACCACAGACAACGCCGAAACGGATGCGTTCATGCGTTCCGCCATCAAATACGGATATGATCTGCAAGCGGCTATGTATTCTGAAGGGTACAAGGCGAACACCGGGAAAGAGCCTGTGTTCGTCTTTGTGGCCATCGAAAAGAAACCGCCGTATGCCGTCAACATCCTGCAAGCCGACAAGCTGGTACTTCGCCGTGGGTATGACATTTTCCGGGAGTTGATCGGCACATATCATTATTGCGTGGAAAGCGGCAACTGGTACGGCTATCTTGGCCGGGGCAATGTGATTAACAATTTGGGGCTTCCTGCTTGGCTGGCGAAGGAAGTCGAATAAGGAGGCAAGAAAATGGAACAGAATGAAGTAATTATACAGGAACAGCCGCAAATCCAACAGAATGCAAACCCCCTACCGATGGGGAATATCAATCAAGGCACCGTGGCCGTGGAGGCCAGCCGTGCGATTGCGGAAGCACAGGGAAAGCTGGTCATCGCAAAGAATTTCCCCCGGAATGAGGTAGCTGCTTATGCAAGAGTGGTGCAGGCTTGCCAGCGGAAGGGAATTGCCGAAAAGGCGTTTTATTCATACAACAGGGGCGGCGGTGTAGTGTCTGGCCCGACCATCCGCTTTGCGGAAGAACTTGCCCGGTGCTGGGGGAATATTGACTACGGCATCAAGGAACTTTCGCAGGACGAAGGAAAGAGCGAAATGCAGGCGTATGCGTGGGACTTGGAAACCAACACCCAGAGCGTTCAGAATTTTACGAATCCTCACATCCGGGAGGTTGGAGGCAAAGCAAAGGTATTGACCAGTCAGCGTGACATCTATGAAATCAATGCCAACATGGGTGCACGCCGCCTCCGCAGCCGTATTCTTGCAATCCTGCCGAACGATCTGGTTGATACTGCCATTGCAGAGTGCAAAAAGACCATTGCTGGGAAGAATGACGAACCGCTGATTGATCGTGTCAAAAAAATGGTGGTGGCGTTTGGAAAATACGGCGTAACGCAGGAGCAGATTGAAACCCGGCTCAAGCGGAAAGTCGAAACCATGACGGTCGACGATTTTGTGGACTACACCGGCATTTACAACGCCATCAAAAACGGCGAAAGCAAGGTTTCCGAATGGTTTGAGGCCGAAAAGACCGCCAACGAACTGACCGACCTCGTGAAAGGGGATAAAGAATGAATCTTATCGTGCTGAAAGGTCGCTTGACCCGTGACCCGGAAATGAAAACCACCCAAAGCGGCGTGAATTATTGCCGCTTCTCCATTGCTGTCAATCGCCCGTACAAGCAGGGAGAAGAAAGTCAGGCAGACTTTTTCGATTGCAAGGCGTGGCGTGGTACTGCTGATTTTGTCGGCAAGCATTTCCACAAGGGCAAGGAAATTCTGCTGGAAGGGTCCATGGAATCAAACAAGGCGCAGGACGAAAACGGCAACAGTCGAATTTATTGGGGCGTAAACGCCGCCAAGGTGCATTTTGTTGGTGGGAAGAGCAATTCCATGGGCGAAACAGAAAACCCTGTCAAATCGGCTGAAAATGGCGTTTCTGGCGGTTTTGTACAGGTTGAAGAAGAAGAATTGCCGTTCTGATACACACACCGCCCTGCTCCATTGTTGGGTGGGGCGGTTAAGTTATGAAATAGGAGGATTAAAATGAAGAAAATCCCTACATTATTTGAAAGAGTATTTGAAAATCGTCGAATTGTTGGCATTACCGATAAGGTCTACCCCGGAATGGAATGGGTGCTTGATGGCCAAGGGATCGCAACCGAAAAGATTGACGGCTCTTGCACGGCAATTATTGACGGTGTGTTCTACAAGCGGTACGATGCAAAGAAAGGCAAGCAACCGCCCATTGGTGCAATTCCTTGTTGCGATCCTGACCCTGTTACTGGTCATCATCCCCATTGGGTAAAGGTGGACAACAACAATCCGTCCGATAAGTGGTTTTGCGAGGCTTTTGAACGCATAGAATTGCCCATCGTAGACGGCACTTATGAAGCAATCGGTATTCATTTTAACGGAAACAAACACAATTTGGACACCGATATTCTTGTAAAACACGGCACAAATATTTTAGATGTTCCCCGTACTTTCGATGGCATCAAGCAGTATCTTGCAGAACACCGAATCGAGGGCATTGTGTTTTGGCTGGATGGAGAACCTATGTGTAAAATCAAGCGTTCCGATTTTGGCTTTGATTGGTGATTGACGACGAACCACAGCCAAATATCCGCCCTTCGGGGCGGTTTTTTCTTTTAATTTTGCATATAAAATTTTATAAAAAAGTGTTGACAACGGTATTCAGATAGTGTATAATAGGTACTGTCAGGAGGGCAAGGCAGACAAAAGCCCACCGAAAAGAAGGAGAAAGAAAAATGTTTACCGCTGAAATGATTAGCAAGCTCAATGGCATCGGCAAGGAATGGCACAAAGATACCATGCACCGTTTTTATATCAATCTCCCCCAGGCCGACGAAAAGTATTACGACACGGACAATACCGAGCATGGCCGTCTGCCCCTCAACCGATATGAGCGCAACAACGGCAAAGCATGGATTGAACTGGAAAGCGGCGAGTTTTGCACCAAAGGCATCCAAGACGCTAAAGAGCTGGAAAGCTGCATCATGGAGTTGGTTAATCTGCTGTAACAATGTGACAACACCGAGCCGGGGGACAATCCGGCGAAAGGAGGAACGAATGCACACATACTACACATTGTATCGACCGCCAGCACCGGGGGCGATACCGAAAGAACGGCTGTACTTTGCGCATAGCTTTGAGGGCAGAACATGGGTGCCGGATATTCAGCGGTATGCGTGGGGCTTTGCGGTGTATTGCCGGGAACTGACGGAAGAGGAAATCAAGCAATACGAACTTGTAAAGGGGGCAGACGGATGGAAGGAAAACCGCTGATTCTGTGCGACACCCGTGAGAAGGAATGGGACAATGTACGGAGGTGGTTTGAAAAGAACGGCGTTGATTATATCCGCTGCAAGCTGGACACCGGGGATTATATGTTGATGGGTGATAAGGCCATCAGCGTTGACCGGAAACGCAACCTTGCCGAGTTGAGCAAGAACCTGATGAACGCCAAAGACCATAGCCGATTCTGGAAGGAAGTCCGAAGGGCGAAAGAAAACAGTATGCGGTTGGTGGTGCTGTGTGAGCATGGCGGCGGCGTTAAGTCCATCAAGGATGTGTCGAAATGGCGTGACAAGTACAGCGGCGTATCCGGCAGGGCGTTGATGGATGAAATCTACCGGGTGCATATCTCGTATGGCGTGGAGTTTCTTTTCTGCGACAAACGGTCAACAGGCCGGAGGATCGCGGAAATTTTGACAGGAGGGGTGAAGGATGCGGTTGATTGATGCAGATGTGCTGATGAAGAACATTGGGAAAATCCCTCAACTGCGTGGAATTACATACGGCAGGATGAAAAGGGCTGTGGAAGAAACACCCACCATTGATGCCGTGCCTGTTGTGCGGTGCAAAGATGGACGGAGGTTCAAACGATGGCACAGAAAAAGATTGAGCCAAGAACTTGCTTCGATTGTTTTCACTGCAAGGCGTGCCATCTATGGTGCAATTCGATTTCAAAAACCGTTGCGCCGAAATGCCCAGAGTTTGAACCTGTGCGATATGTGACCGTCAGAGATTTACACGATATGTTGTTGCTGAAAAAAGAGAAGGACGGAGGTGCGGAAGATGACTGACCGGGAAAAGCTGGTGGAGCTGCTTGAAGATGTAACACAACTGAACGCCCTGACGGGAACTATTGAAGAAACTGCCGATCACCTGATCGCCCATGGAGTGACGGTGCGGCAGATGCAGAAGCCGCTGACGGTGGAGGAATTGAAAGAACACATCGGAAAAGTTGTGCATCTGGAATACGCAGGAAACAAGATGGAAGATTACCCTGTTTTGCTTGGACATTGTTGGTTTTTTTATGCGGAGTTTGAAATGTACGGCGCATATGATTCTTCGGAATTTATCCTTGACGATTACGGCAAAACATGGCGTTGCTGGGCAGAAAAGCCCACCGATGAAGAAAGGAAGGCTGCGGAATGGGAGAAATGAGAATGTTGAAACCCGGTGACAAGGTTGTCATGAATAGCAAGTATCGTGTAAGCGAACAGAACAAAGGCCGTGTCTGGACTGTACGCTCTGAACCGTGGATGTGCTGCGGAACGCTGGTTGTTTCCCTTGAAGGCAAGTCTGGCGGCTATGCTGTGGACGGCTTAACTCTTGTGCAGGAGGAAAACAATGAAAACTCCTGAAGAAATCAAGAAGGGGCTGGAATGCTGTAGCAAGACGGATAAATGCCCTGAATGCCCATATGTTGGGGAAGTTTATTGTGCGACGAAGAAAAATGTTGATGCTCTTGCCCTGATCCAGCGGCTTGAAGCAAACGCCAGTCAAGTAAAAAAAGCCTTGCAGGACAACGGTTTTCAGACTTTGAGGAACTCTTGCAAGCGTATAGTCAAGTAAAACGGGAACGGGATGCAGCGGTGGAAGACATCAGACGGGGTTCTCGGTGTGCGGCTTGCAAAATGTTCTTTCATAATGGCGGAAGGTGTTCCGGTGGCAGCTACTGTGTTCCTATGAAATTTGAATGGCGTGGACTTCCCGAAACGCCGAAGGAGGCTTGACCGTGTGGATGGCGGTGGTGTGGCTGAAGGTTCCTGATGGTTATATTGTGCATCGGTTTTATGCGTATGACATCGGCACAATCAATCAGTATGTTTCAAAATTTGTCGTTTTTGAAAGATACATGATCGCACACAGGCCGATAAAAAAATAGTTGCTTTTTCTGTTGGTCTGTGTTATAATGTAAAGGGTGGCAGTTGTCGTGCAGGGCAAACGCTATCCGGCAACTGCATACCACGCTATCACCTTAACCACGCTTTGACGGCTGCACCCGTTGGAGCGTGGTTTTGTGGTATAAGGAGGGGCGTTGATTTGGACATAGCAAAAGAAATCCGGGAGCGTGTGTCGGCGTTGGATGCTTGCCGTCAGTACGGCATAGAAGTGAGCCGTGGCGGTTTCGCTTGCTGCATATCGCATAGCGAAAAAACACCGTCAATGCGTGTATGGTCTGGAGAGGGCGGTTTCCATTGTTTCGGGTGCGGCGTTGGTGGCGATGTGATTGATTTTGCGAAGCTGCTTTTTCACTTGCCATTCCATCAGGCATGTGCTAAAATCAACACAGATTTCAATCTTAATTTGCCCATCGGAAAAACCGTCAGCAGGAGGGAGCAGCTCGAAGCTGAACGGCTGCGGTACCTGAAGAAGAAAGAGAAAGAAAAAGCGGAGAAGGAAGCCCGGAAACAGGAGGACGAATACTGGCGGTTATATTTCCGTGTCAGGGCGTTGGAATGGCAGCAGCGTGATTATGCCCCCAAACCGTCAGAAACGGCATGGCATCCGCTTTTCGTGGAAGCGTTGAAGGAATTGCCCATTGCGAAAGAAATGCTGTCATCGGCGTATTTTAGGAGGTTTGACAATGGACGGCAACAGGGTTATTGAGTGCCCACAATACACGGCAGAGCAGTACCTTAACAGTACAGAGCCGTATGAGTTCCTGTATGCTATGCGGAACAATAAATTCTTGATGCAACAGATGGTTCAGCGCATGAAGGCGCACGCCGGGTCTGTTGGTGTGCGGTGCTTCGTTCAACTGTTTGAAAGCTATTGCGAATATATGCGGCAGCAGGATGGTGTGATTGTCGCCAACTCCACGCAGTTTGACGATCAGGAGATAGAGCTTTTTTCCGGCGAATATTTATGCAATGAATTGGGCGTTTCCGTGCTTGATCGCTTCGGGTTTGAGCAGAATATTTGCCGTCACCCCATCATGCCTGTACAGAGGCTTTGCAACGCTGACAACGGAGAAGAACGGCTGAAAATTGCCTATAAAAAGGGCAAGGCGTGGCGTTCTATTATCGTGGAGAAGTCCGTCATTGCATCCAGCAATAAAATACTTGATCTGGCGGCTCATGGAATCCTTGTGAACAGCGAAAACGCAAAGGCTCTGTCCACTTATCTGCTGGAAATCGAAAATCTGAATTTTGAAACTATCCCGGAACAGAAATCTATTGGCCGTCTTGGATGGGTGGGCGAAGGGCAATTTTCGCCGTATGTTGAAGAATTGGTTTTTGATGGCGAAACGAATTTCAAGCACATTTTTAACGCCGTCAAGCCGTCCGGTGATCGTAATAAGTGGGTTGAAGCTATGCGAGCCGTCAGGGCTGAAAAGGGCGTTGGACGGCTGTTTCTGGCGGCTTCTTTCGCTTCCGTTATCCTGCAACCGTGTGGCCTGCTGCCGTTTTTCGTCCACGCATGGGGAGGAACGGAAGTCGGCAAGACTGTCGGGCTTATGATGGCTGCTTCCGTCTGGGCGTGTCCTAAACCCGGCGAATATGTGACTACATTTAACAGCACGCTTGTGGGGCAGGAAATGATGGCCACATTCCTTAACAGCTTGCCGATGTGTGTCGATGAATTGCAAATCCAGTCGAGTGCTGGTGTTCGTGATTTTGACAAAATGATCTATCAGTTGACGGAGGGTGTAGGTCGTACAAGAGGGGCGAAAACTGGTGGCCTGCAAAAAGTAAACACATGGAAGAATTGCTTCATTACGAATGGCGAACACCCCATCAGCAATGCCAACAGCGGCGGCGGTGCCGTCAACCGTATTATCGAGTTTGAGTGCACGGAAAAGGTGTATTCTGATCTGGTGGGCTTGTGTGCCGTCATCAACGAAAATTATGGCTGGGCTGGCAGGGAGTTTGTGGAGATTTTGCAGCAAGACGGAATGGTGGAGTTCGCTAACCAGATGCAGAAAAATTATTATCGTCTTTTGTTGCAGTCAGACAGCACCGACAAGCAAGCTGCATCCGCTTCCGCTATTCTTGCGGCTGATGCTTTGGCTACATCTTTCATTTTTGAGGATGATTGCGCATTGACGGTTGAAGATATAGCCGGGTACATGACCAAAAAAACCGAAGTAGATGTCAACGCCAGAGCGTACGATTTTGTTAACGAATTGATTGCCAGGAACCCGAACAAGTTCATGCCCACCAATGAAAACTACAACGGTGAAATCTGGGGCAAGATTGACGAGCATTTTGTGTACATCATCAAGAGCGTTTTTGACCGGGAAATGAGCAATCAAGGCTTCAACTCAACGGCGTTCCTTTCGTGGGCGAAGAGAAACAATCTGCTACGGTGCGATGCCAACAGCCGGACGAAAAACGCCAGAATTGCCGGTTCGGTGGCAAAATGCGTGTGTATTGTGCGAAATGTTACCGGTGTGTAACCACCGTTGGTAACGGAAAAACCCTTATAAATCAACGGTTGTTACTTGTTACCGGTTGTTACCGCCAAAAATACACACTATATATATAGGGAGATATAAACACATATATATTTCTCTCGCACATATATGATAAAAAAATATGGTAACAACCAGTAACATGGTAACAATCCTTATAAATCAAGGGTTTCAGCGTTACCGGTTGAGAAAAATTGTGGTAACAGGTGATAACACAATGGGCCACACCTAAAAAATGAAATGGAGGCAAAGGAAGAATGAAAAACAAAAGAGTTTTAGACCCGTGCTGTGGTAGCAGAATGTTTTGGTTTGACAAAAACAACCCCGATGTGGAGTTCTGCGATATTCGGGAGTTTGAGGATACCTTATGCGATGGCAGAAAGTTGTCTGTCGCTCCCGATACAATAGCTGATTTCACAAATTTGCCATTTGAAGATAACACATTTGGGCACATCGTGTTTGACCCTCCCCATATGACCTCTTTGGGAGAAAATTCGTGGATGAACAAGAAGTACGGAGTTCTGAAAGGAAACTGGAAACAGATGCTAAAAGACGGCTTTGACGAATGTATGAGAGTGTTAAAGCCGAATGGCACATTGATTTTCAAATGGAACGAACAGGATATTCCCGTGTCGGAGATTTTGAAAGTCATCGGTTATACACCTATGTATGGTCACAAATCGGGAAAATTGCAAAAAACACATTGGATGGCATTTATTAAAGATACCACCACCGAGGAGGACGGAGAATGAAAAATTCCGAACGAATAAAAGAAAAGAATTTTTATTACAAAATGGGTGTAACGTGTGGCAAAACGCTTTATTACACTTATAAATTTGATAATTTTGAAAAGATGATGCAGGAAGCAAACAATATAAATAACAAATATAAAAGCGATATGATGTATTGTGCATTTGTTATTCAAGCATTTAAAGACAATTCCTATGATTTTGAAAAATCTTGTTTTTATCAAAGCAAATTGAGTGTGAATAATATTGAAAGCCAGATTGAAAATGTTGCACAAAATATATTGAAAGATTTTGAGGAGACCGTGAAATGACTAAACACCAACAATTTGAGCAAATAAAGAATGAAATAGCCCAAACCGCCAAAACTCCGCAGGAATATGAGAAGCGGGTTAAGGCGTTGGCGAGGAAAATGAAGATTTAAGGAGGCATAACAATGGATGTAAGGGAAAAGTTGGTGGAGTTGATATATAACAATTCACCTCGTTTGGTTAAAGAAGAATCTGAAATTCTTGCAAAACGGCTTATCGCCCACGGCGTAACGGTGCAGGAGTGGTATTATTCAAACAATCCACCAAAAGAAGATGGCACATACCTTGTGCAGACAAACACAGGCGCAATTACAACGGCAAGATTTTATGCTTTCAAGTCATTTCCTGCTACAAAGTATTTGCCCGCTTATCATCGATCTGCATCGTGGCAATCAAACAGAAATGTGGTTAAGTGGACATTTTTGCCCCAACCGCCGAAAGGAGAATGATTATGAAGTGCAAGAAGTGTTTGCATTATGAAGTTTGTGTAAAACTTGGAAAACCGTCTTTGTATGGCATAAATCAAGAAATTGGCTGTTCGGCATACAAAGATAAAGAAAAATGGGAAGAAAAGAAAGACACAATTACAAACGCAGACAGCATCCGTGCGATGAGCGATGAGGAGTTGGCTGAACTGATAGTCAAAAACCATCCTATGCACGCTTGGAATAAACAGGTTAGAGAAATCTATTTTGGCTTTGATGGCCACAGAAAAGACAGCCCACAAAGGGCGTGGCTTGAATGGCTACAACAGTCTGCGGAATAAAAAGTTATAAAAATTATAAAAAGTTGTTGACAAATAAGCGAGGGATGTGGTAATATATACTCACAGGGGGCAAACTCCTGATATTGATTAGGAGGCAATAAGACATGAATGTTTTTGACATGAAAAAGAAAGATTTTGAAGCTGTTCCACGATACAACGGAATGGATGGTAGGGGATTAGAATTTGAATCTTTGGTAATCATTCCAACGAAAAAAAAACACGATAGCGGATGGATGTGCATGGATTTTGTGGCTGTTGGTTTTGATAGAGAGCCAATTTGCAGGCTGTCAGGCTGGTCTGATGTACTCGAAATTGATGGCATTGGAGGGCTTGGGAAAGATTGGCGTAAAAGATATAAATGCGTACCGGAGCTTACACCCCCAAAGAGTTGGAAAATTGATTGCTTGCCTTGTGGGTACTTGAGGCTGTTTGCAAGGGGCAAATTGACAGTTGGTCATATGGTGAGCTCTTTCGAGGTTTTTGCAGAATAAGTTAAGGCGGTGACAGCATGCGAAAATTAAGTGATTCAGGCCGTGCGAAAATCCGGCAGATGTATGCTGAAGGGTGCAACCGTAGGATGATCGGGCAGATGTATGGCATGAGCCAGCAGCAGATATGTATTGTGGTTAATGGTGTTGATGTTGATGGAACATCAGACAAGGGGACGACTAAAGGCCGCAAGGAAGGCGTGAGCGAAATTGTCTGCCCGAATTGTGGGAGCAAAAACACATTTGTATGCGACAAGCGGCCAAAACCGTATGGAATCAGGCGACGGCGTTGGTGCGTTGACTGTGACGGAAGGTTTTCCACCGTCGAGGTGAATGTTGAAACTAACAGGACGATACACCTTGTGGGCGTGATCTACAAAGACGAGGCTTATCTGTGGGAGGCGTTCAAGGAATGGAGAAAGAACCAAGGGAAGACGTACGAAAATGGCTTGTTTCTGACGAATCCTGTGCCGGGTGCAAATACTACCGGTCGTTGACGAACGGCACGAAGCCGATGGCGTGCCATTATATGTTCGATACCGGCAACAGCAGGAAGAACCCACCGGCAGAGTGTGAAGTGAAAGAATTGGGCAGCGTGGAAACGCCGTTCAACAGGAAAGGGGTGGACTTTGGTGGCAATCATAACCGTGTTAGTGATGATGTTGTTTCTGATACTGCCGGAGGTAATTTGGGGGCTGTTTGCCGGGATTGTGCGCAGGATGCGGAGCAAGGCCGAAATTAGGCGGTATAGACGGGCTTATCGTTCGTGGTAGTGGAATTGTATGGGGAAAAGAAAAACCGCTGTAAATGGCTAAAAACGGGCTTTCTGTGCGACTTGACTTTTGCGGCTGGTTTGGTATAATGGAATTAAGGGGGAGAAAGCTATGGAATTGAAAATCGTGTATATGCCTGTGACGGCGTTGAAGCCGTATGAGAAGAACACCCGGAAGCATGAAAAGAAGGATGTTGACAATATCGCAAGAAGTATCGAGCGGTTTGGGATGAACGACCCGGTTGGCATCTGGTCGGACAAAAACATTGTGGTTGAAGGACATGGCAGATTGCTGGCCTGTAAGCAGCTGGGGATGACCGAGGTTCCTTGTGTCCGGCTTGACCACCTGACCGATGAACAGCGGAGAGAATATGCGATTGCCCATAACGCAACGGCTGAACTGTCCGAATGGGATTTAGATGTTCTGCCCGATGAATTGGCTGAATTGAACCTTGACGAGTTTGACTTTGACTTCGGTATTGATGACGAGGAAGAAGAAACCGTTACAAGTCAGCATAAAGAATCGGATGGCGCAGTTGAATATGGAACGGAGGATTTTTCAGATGAAAAGTTTGAGTGCGAATGTCCGAGATGCGGATTTAAGTTCAACAGATAAGCATATTTTCCCGTGGAAGTGGAATCTGTCTGATTTGAAATCCGTTACTAAAAATGGGAAAACCGTATTTACTTGCTTTTCCTGTGGCGGTGGCTCCTCTATGGGTTATAAACTCGCTGGATATACTGTATTGGGAAACTGTGAGATTGACCCGAAAATGATGGAAGTTTACAAAACTAATCATCATCCTAAATACAGTTATTTGATGGATATTAGGGACTTTGTGAAGTTGCCCGATAGCGAGATACCCGAAGAATTGAAAAATCTTGATATTCTTGACGGTTCGCCCCCTTGTAGTGTTTTCTCTACTGCCGGCAGCCGTGAAGATGGATGGAATACTGAAAAGGTTTTCCGTGAAGGACAGGCAGCGCAAAGACTTGATGACCTGTTTTTCTATTTTATCGAAGTTGCAAGAAAGTTACAGCCGAAAGTCATTGTTGCCGAGAATGTAAAAGGGTTATTACTCGGAAATGCAAAAGGCTATGTGAATGAGATTATAAAGGCTTTTGACTTGGCTGGGTATAAAGTGCAGATTTTCTTGCTTAATTCTTCACGAATGGGAGTACCGCAGAAAAGGGAAAGAGTTTTCTTTATTGCACACAGAAAAGACTTTAACTATCCGCAAATCAAAATGGAGTTTAACGAAAAACCTATTTTATTTGGCGAAGTACGGTCTGAAAAAGGAAAGCAATTTGCAAAAGATGGAGTTTATTCCGAATTGCTTAAACAAAGAAAAAAAACAGACAAAAGCATTGCTGACATAAATAAAAGAATTAGAGGAAAAGAAAGCGGTTATAATAACACAATTTGGCACGATGATGATGTTGGTTACACGGTTGTTTCAAGTGGTTGCCATTTTAGAATGTGTGATGGTTTATGGCTGAGTGATGATGATTATAAAAACTGTCAAACATTTCCGCAAGACTATAATTTCCTTGACCAATCTGCACAATATATTTGTGGCATGAGTGTTCCACCTGTTATGATGGCACAGGTAGCAAGACAGATATGGAGGCAATGGTTAAATGACTGACACAAAGGCAGAAATCGCAAGAGTTCAAAAGGCACTTGCTACGACTACAAGTCCGTACTTGAAAAGGGACTACGAAAAGTATTTGCGGAAACTGCGTAAAAGATTAAAAAGCGAAGTGAGATGAAATGTCGAATGAGAACTTGACCCACAAACTAACAGCGGACGAACTGCGAAAAGGTGGGCAGAAATCGGGCGAAGCACGAAGGGCAAAAAAATCCCTCCGTGAAGCAATGCAGATTTTGATGGATGCTGACTTGACGGGCAAAGACGGCAAGACAATGACGGGAACGGAAGCAATGGCGGCAAAGGCTTTTCAAGCTGCACTCAAAGGCGATTGGAAAGCGTGGGAGTTAGTGCGTGACACTGCAGGGCAGAAGCCCGTGGAGCGTGTTATGGTCGCAGATGTTGAGCCGTCCGTAATTGCCGAAGTGGAGGCGATGGTCAATAATGATGGACAGCGTAAGGTTTGATAGAAACAAAAATTTAGAACCGTGTGAGTTTGAAGGCGTGAGAATTGTAAAGCATGGAGAAGAATTTTGCCCGGAATGGTGTGTAAGCTATGTTCGCATAAATGAAAAAATGTTAAAAGAAATGCTCAAAGGAAGTGCCTTGGTTCATGATGATGGTGAGTGTGTAACCGTTATATATTTCGATGATGAGGTTGTGGGAAACCATCAAGAAACCGCTTTCTGGGAAGTTGTAACCGAACAAAAAAAGACAGTATGCGGAGAGGACACGCTCCTCCGGCACAAGCGTTGCAGCAGTTGTAAAAACCCGATGGGGTTGACCGGAAGCGATTATTGCGGATGGTGTGGAAAAAGGATGATTGATCGTGGACAGGAAAACGGCGGTTGAGTTTCTCTTGAACCGTCCTGCGGAATTTGGTCGGCTTGTTGGATTTAGCAAGCTGACCGATTTGCATAATGAATGGATCATCGACATGGTGCGAGGGAAAGAGGACGGAACTTTGCAGGCGCACCGTTCTTCATACAAAACGACTTGCGTTTCTGTGGCGTTGTCTTTGCTGGCCGTGCTGCTGCCGAATATCCGAACCATGTTCATGCGAAAGACGGATGATGACATTAAGGAAATCATTTCGCAGACGAAGAAAATCATGCAAAGCCCACAGATGCGGTATTTTGTACAGTGCATATATGGCGTTAATTTAACTCTGACAACAAGCACGGCAAGCGAAATTACCACCAACCTGACAACGGACATCAGAGGGACGGCGCAGCTTGTGGGCAAAGGTATGGGCGGTTCTTTGACGGGCAAGCATTACGACCGTATATTCACGGACGATATTGTCAATGTGCAGGATCGTGTATCAAAGGCCGAGCGTGACAGGACGAAGTTGATCTATCAGGAGTTGCGGAACCTGTTGAACCGTGGAGGGCGGATTTACAATACAGGAACCCCGTGGCATAAAGACGATGCGTTCACGCTTATGCCGAAGCCGAAGGTTTATGATTGTTATTCCACCGGTCTGATGAGCAAGGCAGAAATCGAAAAGGTCAGGGAGGGCATGACGGCTTCTCTATTCGCTGCCAACTACGAGATGCGGCACATTGCTGCCGAGGATGTAATCTTTGACAGGCCGCAGACAGGGTTTGACCCTGCACTGGTGGAACAGGGCGAATGCCACATTGATGCGGCTTATGGTGGCGAGGACTATACGGCGTTCACGATTTGCAAAAAATCTGGTTTGCTGTATTATGTATATGGGCGATGCTGGCGGCGGCATATCGACGATGTACAGGACGAAATTGTAAAGTTGCGGAAGCAGTTCAACGCTGGAAGGATATTCTGCGAAGACAATGGCGACAAGGGCTATCTTGCAAAGGCTTTGAGGGGGAAGGGCGAAAGGGCATTTGTTTATCATGAAAGCATGAACAAATTTCTGAAAATCACATCGTACCTCAAGGCTGAATGGAAGAATGTCCGTTTTGTTGCCGGGACGGATGCGGAGTATATCAACCAGATTTGCGACTACAACGAAAATGCGGAGCATGACGACTGCCCGGATAGCCTTGCAAGTATGATCCGGAAGCTGTGGAAAAAGAACGGCACACAGCAGGAAGGAACAACGATATATCTTTGATGGGGAGTGGTAAAAATCAAAACATTTCAGGATTTGACGATGGTAGGGCTTGACGAACAGAAGCGGATGGAGTTTGTAAAAGCGGCCATCACGGACTTTTCCGGCAGCGAAGAATACCGGGCAATGCAGGAAGCGGAGCAGTATGCACGGGGGCTGAACCCGACAATCATGAAGTATCAGAAGGTGCTTTACAAGCTGTCGGGCGAAGCTGTGCCGGATAAGTGGGCGGCGAACCACAAGTGCGCAAGCGGATTTTTCAAGCGTTTTGTGACGCAGGAAGCGGCGTATCTGCTGGGCAATGGCATCAGCTTTGAGGATGACAAGGAAGGAAAGACAAAAGAAAAACTCGGCAAAGACTTTGACACGGTGCTGTACAGGGGCGGTAAATCCGCATTGGTGCAGGGCGTGTCTTTCGGCTTTTTTGATAATGGCCGGGTGGTGTTTTTCAAGGCGACGGAGTTTGTGCCTCTGTGGGATGAGGAAAACGGCTCCCTGAAAGCTGGCATCCGCTGGTGGCGACTGGACGATCAGCACCCCTTGAGGGCTACGCTGTACGAAATGGACGGCTACACGGAGTATGTTGAAGGTGAAGAAAAGCAACTGACCGTGAAGCAGGAAAAGAGAGCCTACAAGATTGTCACCAGCACCAGCGAGGTTGGCGGTGAAGAAATCATCGACCAGCAGAATTACCCCGGCTTCCCGATTGTGCCGCTTTGGGGGAATGTGGAACACGCAAGCGAATTGCAGGGCAAACAGGGGCAGATTGATTGCTATGACCTCATCAAGTCCGGCTTTGCGAACGATCTGGACGATGCAAGTCAAATCTATTGGCTGCTCAAAAACACGGGCGGCATGGATGATATGGACATGGCAAAGTTTGCACAGCGGATTAAGACTACAAGGGTGGCCGCTGTTGACGGTGACGGCTCTGGTGGTTCATCTGCCGAAGCCCACACCATCGAAGTTCCCCATGCTGCCAGAGAAGCGGCATTGACCCGGTTGCAGAATGACCTTTACCGGGACTTCATGGCTCTGGATGTGGAGAAGATTGCAGGGGCAAGCGTGACCGCCACACAGATTATGGCGGCGTATGAACCGCTGGTAGAAAAAACGGACGAATTTGAAATGTGCGTGTTTGAGTTCATGAATGACATTCTGGCACTTGCCGGGATTGAGCCAAATGGGTATTCTTTCAAGCGGTCTCAAATCGTCAACCAGACCGAAACTACCGAAATGGTTATGTCTGCCAGTCAGTATCTGGATGCAGAAACCATCTTGAAGAAGCTGCCCTTCCTATCTGCGGATGAAGTGAGCGGCGTATTGGAACGGCTGGACAACGAAGCGGTGAAGCGGCTGACGGAAATGCCCGGTATGGATGATGGACAAGACGAAGACGAAGCCGGTGCCGTCGATGAGGTGGCCTCTGGTGGCGAAGCCGTGGAAAGCGCAGAATCGGCAATCGGCAGGACTTTGAACGGCGCACAGACGCAATCCCTGTTGACGGTGATGAAAAACCTGAAAGAAGGCACATTGTCTGAAGGACAGGCTGTAAATATCATTTCTACGGCTATTGGTGTGTCGAAGGAAGAAGCGTTGAGAATTATCAAGGGTGAATAAAGGAGTGATAACCGTTGCCGGACAAAGCGCACGCCAAGACTGACCGGAAAATCGAACAGATGGAGAAGCGGCTGTCCGGCATCTACTCCGGGTCAGCCGACATCATCGAAAAGAAAGCGGCTGACTATTTCCGGCAGTTTGAACGGCTGGATGAAAAGAAGCAGAAACAGGTGAAAGATGGCACTTTGACCGAAGCCGAATACAAGCGGTGGCGGAAGAATAAGATGCTGTATGCGGAGCGGTTCAAAACCCTGCAAAGCCAGATTGCCACGGAAATGCTGAATGTAAACAAGACGGCTATTGCGTATGTTAATGGGCAGTTGCCGGAGGTGTACGCCATCAATTACAACTCGATCGGAGAAACCGTTGACGGCGTTGGTGGGTATTCCTTCACGATGACGGACGCTAACACCGTGAAAGAGCTTGCCACACGAAACAGCCGTTTTTTACCGTACAAGTACATCGACCAGAGGAAAGACAGAAAGTGGAACATGCAGAATGTCCATCGGTCTGTGCTGCAAAGCATTTTGACCGGGGAAAGCATACCCGACATGGCGAAGCGGCTGCGTGGTGTGGAGGAAATGAACCGCACGCAATCCATCAGAACCGCCCGAACCTTGACCACGGCTGCGGAAAATAAGGGGCGGCAGGATGGTATGGAACAGGCAGTATCTGACGGCATCATCCTTGAAAAGTTCTGGATTGCCACTTACGACAAAAGGACACGAGATTGGCATGAGTTTGCTGGTGGAAGATACAACGAAGCCGGGAGCATACCGATTGACGAACCGTTTTTGATTAACGGGCAATACCTGATGCACCCCGGCGACAGTTCCATGGGGGCAAGCGGAAGCAATATCTATAACTGCCGCTGCACGATGGGCACGGTGGTGAAGGGCTTTTCAAAAAGGGGGTGATAAAATGAATTGGACTATGAAGGACAACTCTGCTGAAGTTATTGCAGCGTTGAAAAGGGCAAAAAAGAACGGGCTTGAGGCTGTTGGAATGAGAGCCGAAACACACGCAAAAGAAAAAACGCCTGTTGATACTGGGCGTTTGCGGAGTAGCATGAGCCACAAAGTTGTCGGAGATGATGTGTACATCGGAACAAACACTTCGTATGCTCCATATGTTTAGGTTGAACTCGGCGCAAGAGGAAGACCGGGAAAGCACATGCTGTTACAGGCGGCGACAAAGCACAGCGAAGAATATAAGAGAATTTTGTCTGAAGCGTTGAAAAACGCACAGTCTTGACAAAAGAAAAAATCATGATACAATAAGGGTAACAATCAAACGGCAGTGAACCGCCGCCGATGAAAAGGAGATTGAAAATACATGGCATTTACCAGAGCAACGTTGAGAACGCTGGCAAAGGAAAGCGGCGTTGGTCTTCCCAAAGAGTTGGAAGACGCTATCATTACCGAACACATTACTGCAAGGGACGCCCACGCCGAAGCACAGGTAAAGGCGGAACTTGAAAAACAGCCCAAACCGGAAGCCGTAAAGGTCAAAGATAGCGAGGAATACAAAGCCCTCAAAAAGTCTTTTGACGATTACAAATCCGATGTGGAGGGCAAACAGGCAAAGGAAGCCAAGGAAAAGGCCGTCCGAGCCTATTATGAAAGCAAGGGTATCACCGGGAAGAACCTTGATATTGCTATGCGTGGCAGCCGGGCAGAGATCGACGGCATTGAACTGGACGGCGACAAGATCAAGGACAATTCCTCTCTGGATGCGCTTGTGAAGGGTGATTTCTCCGGCCTTGTCGGCAAGGTGGAAACGAAGGGAGCAGACCCGGCCACTCCCCCGGCGAATGGTGGCGGTGCTAAATTGACAAAGGCTGAAATTTACGCCCGTGATGAGAACGGAAGATACAAATTATCAACCGCTGAACGTCAGAAAGCACTTGCCGAAAATCCTGAATTACTGAAATGAAAGGAGCCTTATAATGGCAGCTGTTAATGTTGAAACTCTTTCTACTCCCCGTGACAGTCTCCCTAACGTCTATACCAGCGTTACCGCCCGTGAGATGGATTTTGTTACCCGTTTCGGTGACAACTGGGAAGCATTGAGAAACATTATGGGCATTATGCGCCCTATCCGAAAGACCCCCGGCACCTCTCTTGTGTCTTACACCGCTGATATTACGCTGGAAAGCGGTGCTGTTGATCCTGGCGAGGTCATCCCTTACAGCAAGACTACTATCGCTAAGGCGACTAAATCCGACCTGACCATTGAGAAGTATGCAAAGGCTGTTCCTATCGAGGACGTGAACACGTACGGCGCAGAAATCGCTGTTGAAAAGTCCGACGATGCTTTCTTGACCAAGCTCCAGAACATTGTGCTTGCAAAGTTCTATACATTCCTCAAGACCGGTACTCTGACCCAGACTGCCACTACTTGGCAGGATGCGCTGGCAAAGGCGCAGGGCGAGGTGCTGAACAAGTTTGCTACCATTCAGAAAGATGTAACCGCCGTTGTCGGTTTTGCGAACATTCTGGATGCTTACGACTATCTGGGTGCCGCCGACATTACCGTGCAGACCCGTTTTGGCGTGACCTATGTAAAGGACTTCCTCGGCTACTCTACCCTGTTCCTGCTTCCTGCTACTCAGATTGATCGTGGTATGGTCATTGCCACTCCCGTGGAGAATATCGACTTGTACTACATCGACCCCAGCGATAGCGAATTTGCACGCCTTGGTCTGAACTACACCACTCAGGGCGAAACCAACCTGATCGGCTTCCATGCTCAGGGCAACTACTCCACCGCTGTCGGCGAAAGCTACGCTCTGATGGGCATGGCTGTGTGGGCTGGATATCTGGACGGCATTGCCAAGATTACGTTTGGCGATGCTGGCGGCGATTCTGGCGAAGACGATGCCGGTGACGAAGTGCAGGGCGCATAATGTACAAGGTTGTAGCGGCGTTTGCTGACTTGCAGGACGGCACGCACCTTTACCGTGTAGGTGATGTGTTCCCCCGGAGAGGGTTGACCGTAACCGCTGAACGGCTGGAAGAGCTTGCAGGTAGCAAAAACAGGCTGCACAAGCCGCTGATTGAAGCGGTGCAGCAGGAAGATAAACCGAAAAGAAAGACGGCTACAAAGAGCCGAAAAGGGGAGGGTTGAGCGTGCTTGATGCGGTTTGCAGGGAAATACGGAACTATTTCGTGCGAGAAATCTATAAAGGCCCGGTCGCAATCGCAGGGGGCATGCTCTCCCCTTCCGAGTTTCTGAAAGATGGCCAATATTACTGCCTTGTCGGTTCCGTATTCAATGACGGCGTGCATCAGTTCCCGAATGATGTGCTGACCGATGAGGAATTTGAGGGTGAGGTGTGGGCGATGGGTGTTCCTCCTTCGCTCATCGCCCTCACCGAAAAAATCAAGGCGTTTGTTGAAAGCGAAGGGGCGCAACCGTCACCGTTCACGGCTGAAAGTTTTGCAGGGTACAGCTACCAGATGGCAACTACCGCTGATGGCATGGCTGTAACATGGCAAGATGCTTTCCGTCGTGAGCTGAACCGTTGGAGGAAAATCTGATGAACCTGATGGCACAGGCAATGGAAAAGTTTGTGATGCTTGACAAAAGG
>JAZRZU010000104.1:0-8662 GCA_045601465.1 Acutalibacteraceae bacterium | reverse complement strand
GGCCGTACGGATATTTGTACCGACAAGCTCTTTATTACGCATTCGGGCATCTCCGAAGAAACGATTGCGGTGGTAAAGACAGAAGTAGAAAAATATCAGAAGTTTGATAACATCTATATTACCCGTGCCGGTTGCACCATTTCTTCCCATTGCGGACCCAACACACTTGGCATTCTATTTATGACAAAATAAAAAAAGCTCTCGTCAAAAGACGAGAGCTTTTTTGCAACCACAGCTATGTGTGAGCCGGTCAATATTTAAAACAATAACAGCAGGCGCATGGTGACGGCTCCGATGGCGGCGCCGACTACCACTAAACCGGTTTGTTTCCAAAACCGCATACGTCGTGCATGACGTAGTCCGGTATAGCCCGTGGCAGCATTCACAACACGATGCGCTTCACTGTTCAGTAGGGTGGGTGGGGCCTCTTTACATTGCTGTCGCACTACAAAAAGAACACGTTCAAAATATGGATTTGCTTTATCGCTAACCTCCACAATTTGGCGACTGATTCCCTTGATCATTATAAAGCCCTCCCAGACGTTTTTTCAGTAGCCAAAACTGCGTCAACGCATCTAAAAATCGTCTTGTTTCGGCCGCTGTTTTCAGTATGGTCAAAAGGGAGGTTTTTATACCAAAAAACAGGTGTTCCAACACAAAATATAACAATCTGTAATATATTCGAAATGCCCGTCATTGTGGAAAACTCTGTTGAAAATGTGAACAAATCCTTATTTTTCAAGGGGTTTCACGCTATTTTTTGCTCGAAAAATAACGAAATTTCCAGTTATTTACATTTTTTTAGATACGAAATGTTGAATTACCTTTACGGTTCACGGCTGGTTAGGTACCAAACTGAACGCTCGACGGAATCACGGGAATTTCCCCAATCTGCATCCTCGCCGCCGTTGCGATAGTCGAACATTTTACAGAAATGTGACACGTCTTTTTGCAGGGCTTCCAAATAGTGTGAGGAGAGCGCCGAAGCGGCTTTTGAAAAGTCTCCAATATTGCGCTTGCTCATGTTTTTTTCGGCGGCGGAAATAAGCTCGGCAAAGTGGGGGAGACACAGCGCTTCTTGTTGTTCAAAGAGTGCGCGGAAATCCCGTTCGTTTTCCCATAATCGGCAAACGGTTGCCAGCATACGCTCCATAGCCCATTCGACTTTGTCACAGATAAAGCAGGTTTCCAGATGAGATGTCGCTGCTTTGGCTTTTCCTTTTGCGCTTTTTCCTAACAAAGGCAACGAACCGTTGAAAATTTCTTTTTCCATCTCGGCTAAATGGGTTTCGAGAATCAGCCCCACACCTAAACGGTTGCGTTGTTTCAGTACCAAACGGAAATGTTCATAGCAGAATCCCAGTCGGTTTGTTTCGATACGCACATCCGGTTCCATCATAGCGGCACCGGTAATATATTCGGCCATACGCTGCTCCAATAGGTTGCGCATTCGACAAATCGGACAGCCTTCTTTGGGGTCGAATACGTCACTAATCGGGATATTGGTAATGTCAGCACGCATTATTATCACTCCTAACGTCTATCAGTATATCAATAAACGCCGTTTGACACAAGTTTTTTTCGGAATTTGCATATTTTTTTCGAGAAACACTTTGCATATTGAAAAAATTGGTGTATAATAAGTGCATAATATACATATAGGAGGTTTTCGGAATGCCCCTCGTAAACACAAAAGAAATGTTTAAAAAAGCCTATGACGGTGGATATGCTATTGGTGCGTTCAACGTCAACAACATGGAGATTATGCAAGGTATCGTGGAAGCTTGTAAAGAACTCAACTCCCCGGTTATTCTGCAAGTATCCGGTTCTGCCAGAAAATATGCACATCATGGCTATCTGTATCACATGGTACAGGCTGCTGTGGAAGAAACCGGTTTACCGATCGCATTGCATCTTGACCATGGTTCCAGCTTTGAACTTTGCAAAGAGTGCATTGACGGTGGTTTTACCTCGGTTATGATCGACGGTTCCCATCTGCCGTATGAGGAAAATATTGCGTTAACTCGTCAGGTCGTTGAGTATGCTCACGCTCGTGGCGTCACGGTTGAAGGTGAGTTAGGTCAGCTTGCCGGCGTGGAAGATGAAGTCAGCGTAGAGTCTGATAAAGCCAACTACACCGATCCGGACCAGGTGTTGGATTTCGTAACCCGTACAGGCGTTGATTCGTTGGCGATTGCCATTGGTACCAGCCATGGTGCTTTCAAATTCAAACCCGGTCAAAAACCGCAACTGCGCTTTGACATCCTGCGTGAAGTCATGAATCGTTTGCCCGGTTTCCCGATCGTATTGCACGGAGCTTCTTCTGTTATGCCGGAGTATGTAGCAATTGTTAATGAGTTCGGCGGCGAAATGGCGGATGCCATCGGTATTCCGGAGGATATGCTGCGTGAAGCTTCTTCCTTGGCAGTCTGCAAGATCAACGTTGACTCCGACCTCCGCTTGGCTATGACAGCTGGTACTCGTCGTCACTTGGCAGAAAATCCGAAGCACTTTGACCCCCGTCAATATTTGGGCGATGGTCGTGCTTGCATTACCGAGGTCGTAAAACACAAAATCCAAAACGTTCTCGGCAGTGCCAACCGCGCATAAATTTTAAAAAATCGGAAAACCCCGCTTTACAGGCGGGGTTTTCTTTGAGAAAGGGCAGTACAATGCGTCTTTTAATCCTTGACGGAAACAGTATTTTGAATCGTGCCTTTTACGGCATTAAAGTTCTCACCACACACGATGGGGTGCCCACGAATGCGCTTGTGGGTTTCTTGAACATTTATTTTCGCCTGTTGGAACAGACTTCGGCGGATGCTGTTGCGGTTGCGTTCGACCGTAAAGCGCCTACCTTCCGCCATAAACTGTACGATGCTTATAAAGCAGGGCGCAAAGGTATGCCGGAAGAGTTGGCTACACAACTGCCGTTGATCAAAGATATTCTATCCAATATGGGTTGCTCGATTGTCGAACAGGATGGTTTCGAAGCAGACGATATCCTCGGTACGCTTTCTGCGCAAGCGGAGGAGCAGGGAATTCCTTGCTTTATTGCCACCGGCGACCGTGATTCTCTTCAATTGGTGAGTGACCACGTTACCGTACTGCTAGCCTCCACTCGTATGGGGAAACCGGAAACGATCGTGTACGATCCCGGCGCAGTATATGATAAATACGGATTAGCACCCAAAAACTTAATTGATTTAAAAGCGCTAATGGGGGATTCCAGTGATAATATCCCCGGTGTTCCGGGTGTGGGTGAAAAAACCGCACTCGATCTGTTACATCAATACGGTACGTTGGGTGGGGTTTATGAGCATCTCGATGATTTAAGGGAAACACTCCGCCGTAAATTGGTTGACGGACGTGACAGCGCCATGGTAAGCCTCCAATTAGGGGAAATCTGCCGTACCATGCCGATGGATACCGATTTATCACACTATGCTCTCAAACCATACAATACACCCGAATTGACAAAATTATTGGTTCGGTTGGAATTGTTTAAAACGTTGGAACGTCTTAATTTGGATGCTGTATCTATTCCCCAAGCAACAACGCAGACGGTTGCGTTGCAAACCGTATCGTTTGATGAATTATCCTCCGGTGATACCTTTACCGTATGGCTGGATGGTGACACCGCATATGTTATGGCTGAAAATGCTGTCGCAACGGTCGTATCCTCGTCCAACCGTTTCTTGGATTTTTTAGAGAATCCCAACCTCTTAAAACGGGTTGCCAACACCAAAGCGTTAGCATCCCATGCCATGCTGTATGAACGGACACTAAGTGGTGTGACAATGGATGCCATGCTGGCAGCGTATCTGTTAAATCCGTTAGCCTCTTCCTATGATGTATTGCGCTTGTCACAGGAATACGGTGTAGGTGTGCCGGATGGCGATGCACCACTTGAAGCGCGCATATTGTCCCCACTTTGTGACGTTCTGGAATCCGAGATTCATAAAACAGAGCAAGACTTTTTATTGAAAGAGATGGAGATTCCGCTGGCTATCGTGTTAGCCTCCATGGAAAACGTTGGATTTGCGGTGGACGGTGCAGGTGTTGCGCAGTTTGGAGAACAGTTACAGCAACATATTCAAGCACTCCAAACAGCTATTGAAGAACAGGTAGGCTATTCTTTTAACCTTAACTCTCCAAAACAGTTGGCAAAGGCATTGTTTGAGGATATCGGTCTACCTGCCAAGAAAAAGACGAAATCCGGTTATTCGACCAATGCTGAGGTGCTGGAAAGCTTGCGTACTGCCCACCCGGTGGTGGATATGATCCTGAATTATCGGAGCTTATCGAAACTAAAATCCACCTATTGTGACGGCTTGCTGAAAGTAATTGCGCCGGACGGACGAATCCATACGTCTTTTAACCAGACCGAAACCCGAACCGGTCGCATTTCTTCGGCGGAACCGAATCTGCAAAACATCCCCGTACGGCAGGAACTTGGTCGTGAACTTCGCCGATTCTTCCATGCGAAAGACGGCTACGTCCTGTGCGATGCAGACTATTCGCAAATTGAACTACGGGTGTTGGCGGCGCTTTCAAAGGATAAGACCATGGTGGATGCGTTTAATAACGAAGAAGACATTCATCGGATTACCGCATCACAGGTCTTTAATGTGCCGGAGGAGATGGTGACACCCCTTATGCGGTCACAAGCCAAAGCAGTGAATTTTGGCATTGTGTACGGTATTGGCGCCCATTCCTTATCCGAAGACATTCACGTGTCGTATCGTGAAGCAAAACGCTATATTGAACACTATTTAGCGCATTACAGTGCCGTGGCGGGATATATGGACAACTTGATTGAATCGGCTCGTGAAAAGGGATATGCACAAACCTTGTTTAACCGTCGCCGTCCACTGCCGGAATTGCGAGCCTCCAATCATATGACTCGTGCTTTCGGAGAACGTGTTGCCCGTAATATGCCGATTCAAGGCACAGCGGCTGATATTATCAAATTGGCGATGATTCGTGTTTTTGACCGCCTAAAACAAGAAAAAGTTGACGCACAACTTATTTTACAGGTACACGATGAGCTTATCGTTGAGGCGGCTGAACAGGATGCATCTCGTGTGGAAATCATTTTACGTGAAGAAATGGAACACGCTGCAGACCTTTGTGTGCGTTTGCATGTGGATGTGCATAGGGGTAGAAGTTGGTACGATGCGAAAGGCTAATGCCGATACCGATACACACTCATGGCGATTCCGATGCCTAAAAACAAGGTGAGCAAGGAACTGCCACCGGCACTGAAAAAGGGGAGCGTAATACCCAATACCGGCATCAACCGTAAAGCCATTCCAATGTTAATGACTGCTTGCGTAGCAACGAGCACCATCAATCCTCCGCAGATCAAAAATCCTCGACTGGTCGAAGCACGTAAAGCGGTCCGATAAAGCAATAGGAGAATCATTGTTAATAGACCTATCAAAAGTATGGCGCCGACAAACCCAAATTCTTCTCCGGAAACGGTGAAAATAAAATCGTTTTGCCGTGCGTATAGATGGTCGTTCCCACCTTGAAGATAACCGACTCCACACCAACGACCGGAACCAATGGCGGTAACACTGAGATCTTGTTGCCATCCGGTGGTTTGACGGTAATTTTCCACTTGGAATAGGCATAAAAAGCGTGCTTTTTTATCTACACTCATGTGTTGCCAAAGGAGTGGTACAGCGGTAAGACTCAGGACAATACCGCCCAGCGCATACGAAAGCGGTATTCCACCGATAAATAACAGAGCTGTTACGATGATCAAACACACAACGGCGTTGCCATCGTCGCCTTGCAAAAAAATCAAGAGAACAGGAATGCCGGCATGTATCAAAAGTCCGAGCAATGATAGCGGCTTTTTGATGCGTTCTCCTACCTTTTCGATGTGATGGGACAGGGTGAGAATGACGGTGATTTTCAGCAACTCGGACGGTTGTATTAAAAATTGTTTTCCGAAAAGCGGTATCAATAACCAATTACGGTCATCGGTTCCCGGTACCTCATAACCGAGTGGAGTAAAGGTCAGCAACATGAGGACCAAAACCGGTATGGTTAGCCATACACTGTATGGGACTGCTCGATAATCTTTTGATGAAATAAATAAAGCGATTGGGATGCCTAGGAGTAGGCATCCCGCTTGCATAATCGGGTTGCCGCCTGCGCCCACGTTGTATGCGGAATAGATTAAAACGATTCCGTATATCGACGCGGCGATGCAGCACAGCAACAAAGGCTTGTTGGTATCGTGCCAAAATTGCATAAGTTTATATGTTTGTTTCATGCCTTCACCCCGTGTTAGTATAGACACGTTGACAGATAGTATGATGAAACAGGCACATTTTTCATTTACAAATTTGGATTTTATGATATGATAGAGTACATAAATAGGAGGTGAACAGCATGAGAGTTGTGACGCAAAGCGAACAGGAGACCATGTCGCTGGGGGCCCGTTTAGCCGAACGTTGTACTCCGGGAACGGTGGTGGCGTTTTTTGGTGGGCTCGGCATGGGGAAGACAGCGTTTGTACGAGGCATGGCGAGCGTGCTGTCGCCCGATGCTTGCGTATCCAGTCCCACTTTTGCTCTGGTCAATGATTATGGCGGGGAAACGCAGTTTGTTCATTTCGATATGTATCGTGTGAACGGATGGGAAGACCTGGAAGTCACCGGATTTTATGATTATCAGGATGCCGGTGCTATATTGGCGGTTGAGTGGAGTGAAAATATTGAGGCGGCGTTACCCGCTGATGCTGTTCGTATCACCTTTCACCGCTTGTCTGAAACGGAACGTGAAATTGTTTTAGAGGGGATAAGTCTATGAGTATGCCGGATTGTACCTTGTTAGCGGTGGAATCCTCAGCTGGGCCGGCTTCTTGTGCTGTTTTACGTTGCCAAGACGGAAAACAGCAGTTGCTGTGTGCATCTTCAACGAATAACCGCTTAACGCACAGCCAAACGCTGTTGCCGATGATTTTGGATACCTTAAAAAATTCCGATCTCACATTGGCAAACGTTACGCATTTGGCAGTTTCTGTCGGTCCCGGTTCGTTTACGGGAATTCGAATTGGTGTGTCGGCGGTAAAAGGCCTGGCATTTCCCAATGACCTGCCTTGTGTGGCAGTATCGACGCTTGCGGGCATGGCACGTCGCTTTGAGGGGTTGCCGTATAACGGGTTGATTCTAACGGCGATGGATGCTCGTTGCCGTCAAATCTATACCGCTGTATTTTCGGCAGAAAACGGGGTCGTTTCTCGTTTAACACCTGATGAAGCGTTGTCGTTGGATGAGGTAAAATCACGTTTGACAGACGAAACACGGCCGATAATAATCGTAGGGGATGGAGCGCAGCTTTGCTATGACGAGCTGAAAGACGCCCTGCCTAATGTGTCTTTGGCATCGAATGAATTGCGGTATCAACACGCTATTGGAATTGCGCAAGAGGCAGTACCGCTCATACAACAAAACGCCGTAGTGAACGGAGAAGCGCTGTTGCCGACATATCTGCGGCTGTCCCAAGCAGAGCGAGAACTTCGTGCAAAACAAGCTGACAGAACATAAAAAAGAGTGCGTATGGAATCCATACGCACTCTTTTTTATTGATTTGTGAAACGGGAAAGGAACGCTTTTGTACGTTCATTTTGTGTGTGATCAAACACTTGCTGCGGCGTTCCTTGCTCGACAATAATGCCGTCATCCATGAAGATGACCTGGTCGGAAACGTCACGTGCAAACTGCATCTCGTGTGTTACAATGACCATTGTCATATCCCGTTGTGCCAGTGCTTTGATAACTCGTAAGATTTCACCGGTCAGTTCCGGGTCAAGCGCTGAGGTGGGTTCATCGAAAAATAAAATTTGAGGGTCAAGTGCCAAGGCTCGTGCAATTGCCACACGCTGTTGTTGCCCGCCGGATAATTCGCAAGGATACGCATTGTATTTGGAAGATAAGCCAACCTCATCCAGTAGCTTGCGTGCTTTGCTTTCGATTTCCGCATGAATTTGTTTGGCATTTGCTTTGTAATCTTTGCGCTCTGTGGCTTGCAGATTGGGGGCAAGGCAAACATTTTCCAATACACTGTATTGCGGGAACAGATTAAAGTTTTGGAATACCAGCCCAAAATGTAGGCGGTTTTGACGGATCTGTTCATCCGTCAATGTGCTCTTGTCGGCATCATTAAATAACATCTTATCCGATGTGCGGATTATGCCCGTATCCGGTGTTTCCAAGAAATTCAGGCAACGTAGCAAGGTGGTCTTACCACTACCGGATGAACCAATGACAGATAAAACATTTCCTTTTTCTAAGGAAAAACTAATACCTTTGAGAACCTCGGTCTTTCCGAAGCTTTTTGTTATGTTTTTAACCTCTAAAATGGCCATGATTAACTCCTGAAATAATCAAGTTTCTTTTCCACTCTACCTAAGCAAATGGTGAGCAGCCCTACGAATAACAAATAAAAAACACCGGTGTAGAACAGTGGCCAGATCATCGCTTTGGTAGCAGCCAGTTCTTTTGCCTGCTTAATGATCTCGCTCACCATAATACAGTTTGCAAGCGCTGTATCTTTGATCAAGGTGATGATCTCATTCGACATCGGCGGCACAATCCGCTTGACGACCTGTTTGAGTACGATCTTGCGGAACACTTGTGATTTT
>JAZRZU010000103.1:0-5640 GCA_045601465.1 Acutalibacteraceae bacterium | reverse complement strand
ATTTTGAACCCGGCTTTTGTCTTTTTATCACCGCCGAGGATGAACGGGAATTCGGCTTTCGGTTGGAGCGTCTGTATGCCAAACTCCCCAAAACGTTTAACGGGTTTACCCGTTCTCCCCTCTCGCCCGTCGGCGGCAATCGCCACGGCGTACAGGTCATCGACGAGTTTTACACCAAATTTTTAGGCACGCCCCGTATCCCCGACACACCTGACTGGTGGTTTCACATTCCGCCCGCTTTGTTACGCACCGCCTCAAACGGTGAAGTGTGGCGGGACGACAGCGGTGTATTTTCCGCTGTGCGAAACACCCTGCTCAACGGATACCCAAACGATGTGCGGCTTAAAAAAATAGCGGCACATGCGCTGTTGATGGCACAAGCGGGTAGTCATAACACCGCCCGTTGTATCGCCCGAGGCGAACGGGGCGCTGCGAGTCGGTGTCTGATGGAATATCTCCGCCACGCCATTTCGCTCGTGTACCTGCTCAATAACGTCTATGAACCATTTTATAAATGGGCCTATCACGGGTTGCGTGAGCTACCCCTGCTTTCGGAACTGGAACAACCGCTGACGGCGCTGCTCACCCATCCCGACCCGCTGGTTGCCATCGCTGAGCTGGACGCTTGTTTTGCAAACGAATTCCGCAGTCAAGGTCTTACCGATCTCAAAGACGATTGCTTATCCTCACAAGCGTATGCCATTACCGATACCATCCGTGACGGCAACATTCGCAATATGCATATCATGGACGGTATCTAAAATATTTGCATTCTGTTTACACACCCGACATATTTTTGTGGTATGATTGAGTGAATCATCAGATAAAAGGAGTTGCGCTATGTTACATCTGCAACAAGTCCGAAAAGAGTACCGTGCCGGTGAAGAGCGTGTTGAGGCCTTAAAAGGCATCTCGGTAGCATTTCGCCATAACGAGTTTGTTGCCATTCTCGGCCCGTCGGGTTGCGGCAAGACCACGCTGCTTAATATCATCGGCGGGTTGGACAGCTATACCGATGGGGATGTCAGCATCAACGGCGTATCCACCAAACAATACAAGGCATCCGACTGGGACACCTACCGCAACCATTCCATTGGGTTTGTGTTCCAAAGCTATAACCTCATCCCCCACCAAAGCGTACTGGCAAACGTCGAGCTGTCGCTCACCTTAACAGGTGTAAGCCGTGCCGAACGGCGTGCCAGAGCAAAGGAAGCGCTTCAAAAAGTGGGACTCGGTGACCAACTGCGTAAAAAACCCAACCAGCTTTCGGGCGGACAGATGCAACGTGTTGCCATCGCTCGTGCGTTGGTGAACAACCCGGATATTCTGCTTGCGGATGAACCCACCGGCGCTTTGGACAGCGAAACCAGCGTGCAGATCATGGATATTTTAAAAGAGATTGCGAAAGACAAACTCATCATCATGGTCACGCACAACCCTGAGCTTGCCGAGCAATACGCATCCCGTATTATTCGCCTGTTGGACGGTCAGGTCATCAGCGATACCGACCCGTATACGCCAAAAGAGACTCCCCCCGTAGAAAAACGACGCAAGGTGCGAAAACCGTCCATGTCGTTTTTCACCGCCTTTTCCCTGTCCTTAAACAACCTCATGACCAAAAAAGGACGCACCTTTATGACCTCGTTTGCCGGCAGTATCGGCATCATTGGCATCGCCCTCATCTTGTCGCTGTCCAACGGTGTGAATCAGTACATCAATAAGGTGGAAGAGGATACGCTGTCCAGCTATCCCATCGCATTACAGGAATCCACCATGGACGTCGGGGACATGATCGCTTCCATGATGGGCAATGCGGAAAACCGTCAGGAACACGATTTGGATAAGATCTATTCCAACAACATCATGACCGACATGATTGAATCCACCCTCACGGGTGTGACCACCAATAACCTCGAAGCTTTTAAAGCCTACTTGGAACAGGAAAACAACCCCATCGCCGCCTTGTCCAGCGCCATTCAGTACACCTATTCCACACAGATGAACGTGTATAAAGCGGATACCACCAACGGCATCTACCAGGTCAACCCGTCGCAGGTGTTTGACAAGATGGGCATGCCGATGACCCCCATGAACCAGGAAGGTTCCATCACCGCCGGTTCGCCGATGGCATCCATGACCAGCGGTAACGTATGGCAGGAATTGCTGGACAATCCCGATTTGCTGAAAACCCAATACGACGTAATTGCGGGTAACATGCCCGCCTCCTACGATGAGATCGTGTTGATGGTGGATGAAAACAACGAAATCAGCGACTACACGCTGTACGCACTCGGTATTCTGGATGCCGCCGACCTAAAAGAGATGTTTGAAGCGGCAATCAAAGGTGAGGAGATTCCGAAAAAGGAACTGACCTCCTACTCTTACGACGACATTTTGGCACTGCGGTTTAAGTTGCTGGTCAATACGGATTACTATGAACAGGACAAAAAAGGAAACTGGAAAGACCGTTCCAAAGACGATATGTATCTGCGTACCAAGCTGGCAAACGCCACCGAATTAAAAGTAGTCGGCATTTTACGTCCTGCCGAAGGCGCCAATGTATCCCAAGCGGGCGGTCTCATCGGCTATCGTTCCGACCTTATGCAACACCTGGTTACCGCCGTCAATAACAGCGCCATCGTCAAAGCACAAAAGGATGATCCAGACACCGATGTGTTAACAGGACTCCCCTTTGAAAAAGACCAAGATAAAAAGCTCACGATGGCGGACATCCAAGCATACATGGCAACGCTCCCCCCCGAAGAACAAGCCACCATGTCTGCCACCATACAAGCCATGAAACAGCAAGGCATGACAGATGCGCAGCTGGTGGAGATGTTTGCCGATTCCATGAACAAGACCTCCGACAACACCTATGACAGTAATCTGCTGACATTCGGTGTGGCGGATCTCAAAAAACCCAGCGGCATCAATATCTACCCGAAAGATTTTGCGGCAAAGGACGAAATTTCCGACCTTATCACCACCTATAACGACAGCGTCGAAGAAGCGGATGCCATCGTCTATACCGACTATATCGGGCTGATGATGTCCTCGGTCACCACCATCATCAACGCCATCACCATTATTCTCATCGCCTTTGTGGCAATCTCGCTGGTGGTATCGTCCATCATGATCGGCATCATCACCTACATTTCGGTACTCGAACGCACCAAAGAGATCGGTATTCTCCGTGCAATGGGCGCCTCCAAACGAGACGTTTCCCGTGTGTTCAATGCCGAGACCATGCTGGTCGGCTTGACGGCAGGCGTGCTGGGCATCGCCGTCACCCTGTTGCTGGTATTAGCGGCAAATGCGATTGCCTACCCGCTGACCGGCATCCCACAGGTTGCGGTTCTCCCGCCTGTCGGCGCCGTCATCCTAGTGGTCATCAGCATCACCTTAACGCTGATTGCCGGCCTTATCCCCTCTCGGGTAGCGGCAAACAAAGACCCGGTCGTAGCGCTGCGCACCGAATAAAACAAAAAATAAGCGGTGCCTTCTGCTTGGCAGAAGGCACCGCTTTCTATACGCTTATCGAAATACATTCACCGTTTTAGTTACCGTCAGCGTGTTGGAGTTGCCCGCCCCGAACTACCTCACCGGGGGTGTACTGTCCGCCGACGTATAATCCATCGGTCAGCGTACCGCTATGCCGACCACCTTGGTAAAGCCGATACGTGTCGTCCGTCAACAACGGACTGCTGATAATCAACGTCTTAAACGGCTTTTTCGCTTTGAAGGCTACAAGCTCTTGGCCTGCATCGCTCAGCACCGCCACAAGCGTATCTTTGACGATGGATTGTCCCAGCGTAACGGCTAACGTGTTTTGCTTGGAATCCTGTTTGGGCGTTTGCAGCATATCCGTACCGAGGGCGACCACCGTCCCGCCATGGATCGAAAAGCCCTTGTCACAGTCAATCCCCGCATCCCCGCCGATATAGCTACCCATGACAAACAGTTGACCGCCGTTGATAACCGCATCCTTGTTGGAATCAATGCCGTCACCGCCCGCATCGATATACACAATGCCGCCGTTGATGGTAACGGTACCGCCGTTATCGCCGCCCGCATTGATGCCGTCGTCTGCCGACGTGATGTCGATATGCCCGTTTTGAATGGTAATGGGTTGGTCGGTGGTGGCGATGCCCTCGCCCTCGGTTCCGTTGACAACAAGTTTACCTTCCCCGTCCAAAACCAGCGGTATACGGCTGTACAGCGCCCCGTCATACGTGGTGTTCCCGCCATCTTTTAAAACATTGGTCGTCCCTTTCTTGGCTACAACTGTCAACTCGCTTCCCGACAAACCGATAATGGCAGCGGTATCTTTTGCCTCAATGGACACGTTGTTGAGTACCAGCGTCACCTTGCCGGATGGCACATCCACAATAACCGAATGGCCGAAACGTCCCGTCAACTCAAACGTTCCGCTTTTGGTAATGGTCACATTGTTTGTCTGTTCACTTAGCCGAATGGTTTCGGTGTTGACCGCATTGGATTTGTCCAGCTCGATCTCCTGCTCGTCGTCATCTTCCTCCATAAACGAGGGAGTCCAAGCAACCAATCGTCCGCTGGCCTTCACAAGGCCATACCCGATCACGAGCGTACCGATGACCACCGCCAGCAACCCGATGACCACCTTGTCACCGTTGTAAAAGGTTTCCCGAAATCCCCTTTTGTGAAAACCGGAAAGAATAAGATACACCACGATTGCCGAAATAGCAAAACCTTCGGCACCAAAAAGGAGAATATACCACCACGCAAGCCCCGCACGTCGGTTGCCATTTTCCAAACCTTCGTGCGGTACACGGTCGTCAAACGACTGCCCGTTATCCTGCGGGGGTTGCGGCATTTCCCCATCGGGTCTTTCCGCAATCGATTCATCAAACGACGTGTTGGGCTTTGCCTCGCCGTTCGACCAATTCGGTCTTTGCCCGTCAAACGACGTAGGCGGTGTTGGCATTGCCGTTTGCTTGACCGAATAAACCGTCCATGCCGTCAACCCCAAAAGCAAGATCAGCAAACCTGCTGACACCAGATTTCGTATCCATCGTTTCATGCACATCACCCTTCTTTTTATGTTAATCCTACTCTATCACCGCCACATGACGATTGTGTGAACAAGCAAAAAAATTTACAAAAAATGGTGCAAAACTAAAAAAAGTATGGTATACTCTATTTAGTTTATACAACTTTGTTATTATAGGAGGAATTTTCGTTGATAGCACATTATCAAACAAAAGGCGAAATCGTCGAGCTGCTTTCCACGGATGTGGAAAACGGATTGACCACCGAACAAGTTGAAAAGCTACAAGCAACCCACGGCAAAAACCGCTTACAGGAAAAGAAGAAGAAAACGTTGGCACAACGGTTCTTCGACCAATTCAAGGATGTCATGATCATCATCCTCATCTTAGCGGCGATCATCTCGGCTGTGATTGCGGTGTCCGAAGGCTTAAACGGCCACGGGTGGGGCGAATTGTTCGAGCCCGGCTTAATTGTGCTGATTGTTATCCTGAACGCTGTCATGGGCGTAATGCAGGAAAGTAAAGCGGAGAAAGCGCTCGACGCACTCAAAAGTATGTCGGCGCCGCACGCACGTGTCATCCGTAACGGTGTCGAAAGCATCATTGATGCCGC
>JAZRZU010000102.1:0-10624 GCA_045601465.1 Acutalibacteraceae bacterium | reverse complement strand
AGAGAATTGAGAGAAAAAGAATATCTCAAGATTTTGAGTCTCGCTCCCGAAGTGCTGTAATGGGGAGGTGCCGAAATGAGTAACAAACTTCATGTGAAAAAGGGCGATACCGTCCTGGTTATCAGCGGCGACGACCGCGGCAAGAAGGGCAAGGTTCTCGAGGTCAGCCCCAAAGAGGGTAAGATCATCGTGGAAGGCCTGAACATGGTCAAGAAGCATGTCAAGCCCCGCAAGATGGGCGATGCCGGCGGCATCGTCGAGGCCGAAGGCGCCATGTACGCCTGCAAGGTCCAGGTGGTTTGCCCCCACTGCGGCAAGCCCACTCGCATCGGACGCAAGACGTTTGAGGACGGTACCAAGTCCCGCATCTGCGTCAAGTGCAAGGAAGTTCTGTAAGGAGGGACATACGTAATGGCTAGATTAAAAGAGTATTACAAAAAGGATGTCGCTCCTGCGCTGATGAAAAAATTCGGCTATAAGAGCGTCATGCAGATCCCGAAGCTGGACAAGATCGTCATCAACGTAGCGTGCGGCGAAGCACGTGACAATGCAAAATTGATTGATTCGATCAGCATTGATTTGGCAACGATCACCGGTCAGAAGCCGGTTGTTTGCAAGGCGAAAAAGTCGGTTGCAAACTTTAAGTTGCGTGAAGGCATGAACATTGGCGTAAAGGTTACGTTGCGCGGCGAGCGTATGTACGAGTTCTTGGATCGTCTGTTCAACGTGGCATTGCCCCGTGTTCGTGACTTCCGTGGCATCAACGCCAACTCCTTTGACGGACGCGGCAACTACAACATGGGCATCAAAGAGCAGCTCATCTTCCCCGAAATCGAGTACGATAAAATCGACAAAGTTCGCGGTATGGATGTCTGCTTTGTAACAACTGCTCAAACCGATGAAGAAGCACGTGAGCTGCTCACTTTAATGGGCGCTCCCTTTGCGAAGTAAGGAGGGAAAACGAATGGCTAAAACATCTATGAAAATTAAACAGCAGAAGGCGCCTAAGTTTTCCACCCAGGCGTACAATCGCTGTAAAATCTGTGGTCGTCCCCACGCTTATTTGCGCAAGTACGGCGTCTGCCGTATCTGCTTTAGGGAACTTGCCTATAAAGGTCAAATTCCCGGCGTGAAGAAGGCCAGTTGGTAAGCAATAGCTAGAAGGAGGTTGACGGTATGCAAATCACCGATACAATTGCCGATATGCTGACGAGAATTCGTAATGCGAGTTCGGCGAAGCATGACTCGGTGGATATTCCCGCTTCCAACATGAAGAAGGCTATTGCCCAGATTCTTGTTGACGAGGGATATGTCAAGAGTTTTCAAGTCATCGACGATGGCAAGCAGGGTGTTATTCGCATGGTTCTGAAATATCAGGGCGCTTCTAAGAAGCCGGTTCTGATGGGCCTGCGCCGTGTGTCCAAACCGGGCTTGCGCATCTATTCCAGTAGTGAGGATATGCCGAAGGTCATGAGAGGCATCGGCACCGCTATCGTGTCTACGTCAAAAGGCGTTATGACCGATAAGAAAGCACGTAAAGAAAACGTCGGCGGCGAAGTCCTCGCCTTTGTGTGGTAAGGGGGAGAAAAGATATGTCGAGAATTGGACGCAAACCCATTACCATCCCCGCCGGTGTACAGGTTACAATGGCGGACAATGTGGTAACCGTTAAGGGCCCCAAGGGAACCTTGACGCAGAAAATCCACCCCAATATGACAGTGGCAATCGAAGCAACGGAGGTTGTTGTTACTCGTCCAAACGATGAGAAAGAAAATCGTTCGTTGCATGGTCTGACCCGTACGCTCATCAGCAATATGGTAGAAGGCGTTTCCAACGGCTTTTCCAAAGTGTTGGAAGTCAATGGCGTTGGCTACCGTGTTGCAAAGCAGGGTAAAGACCTGGTTATGAACCTCGGTTACAGCCATCAGGTAACCATGAGCGAAATCGATGGAATCACCATCGAGGTTCCCAGCCCGAACCAAATCGTCATCAGCGGCCCTGACAAGCAACTGGTTGGTCAGTTTGCTGCGGAAGTCCGTGAAAAACGGCCTCCGGAACCCTATAAGGGCAAGGGCATCAAATACTCCACCGAGCATATCCGCCGCAAGGAAGGTAAGACCGGTGCGAAGGGCAAGAAGTAAGAGAAGGAGTGAAATTACATGGTCAGCAAAAAAAGTAGCAACCAAGCTCGGTTGCGCCGCCACACTCGTGTGCGTGGGAAGATTTCCGGCACTGCTGAGTGCCCCCGCTTGAACGTGTTCCGCTCTCTGAATCACATCTATGCCCAAATCATTGATGATGTCAAGGGAGTCACGCTCGTTGCTGCATCCAGCACCGAAAAAGAGTTTGGTGCTAACGGCGGCAACAAAGAAGCTGCTCGCAAGGTTGGCGAAATGATCGCAAAACGCGCTTTGGAAAAAGGCATTGAAAATGTCGTTTTCGATAGAGGCGGTTACATCTATCACGGCCGTGTTGCGCAATTGGCCGAAGGCGCCCGTGAGGGCGGCCTCAAATTCTAAGGAAAGGAGAGGAAGTACTTTGGCCAGAAGAGAAGAAATGCACGATGAGTACAAAGAAACCGTAGTTGCCATCAACCGTGTCAGCAAAACCGTTAAAGGTGGTCGCGTTATGAAATTTGCGGCGCTGGTTGTTGTTGGTGATGGCAACGGCACTGTGGGCTTCGGTACCGGTAAAGCCGGCGAAGTTCCGGACGCTATCCGTAAGGGTATCGAGGATGCGAAAAAGAATCTTGTAAAGGTTTCTTTGAAGGGCTCAACCATTCCGCATGAAGTTATCGGTGAATTCGGCGCCGGTCGCGTGTTGATGAAACCCGCCGCCCCCGGTACCGGTGTTATCGCCGGCGGCGCAGTACGTGCCGTGGTGGAGGCTGCCGGTATCAAGGATATCCGCACCAAGGCTCTCCGCTCCAACAACCCCTGCAATGTTGTCAGTGCTGTGATGAACGGCTTGATGCAGTTGCGTACGGCTGACGAAGCCGGTGCTATCCGCGGCAAAACTGCCAAGGAAATTTTAGGATAATAGGAGGGCATACGAAATGGCTAAAAAGGCAAAAGATTGCTTGACCATCAAGCTGGTTCGCAGCTTGATCGGTGCAAAGAAAGATCAGATCGCCACCGCCAATTCCCTGGGTCTGCGTAAAATAGGCGACACCGTGTGCCAGCCTGCCAATGCAGCAACTCAAGGTAAGGTGGCTAAGATTATCCACCTCATCGAGGTAACGGAAGCTTAACCAAATCGTTCAAGGAGGTGCGAATACTATGAAGCTACAAGAGCTTTCTCCGGCACCCGGCTCGGTTCGGGATGTTAAGAGAATTGGCAGAGGCCATGGTTCCGGACAGGGCAAAACTGCCGGTAAAGGTCACAAGGGTCAAAAAGCCCGTGCCGGTCGCGGTATGCAACTGGGTTTTGAAGGTGGCCAGATGCCTCTGCAAAGACGGATTCCCAAGAGAGGTTTCGTCAATATTTTTGCAACCAACTATGCTACACTGAATGTCGGTTCACTCAACGTGTTTGAGGACGGTGCTGTTGTGGATGCAGCGGCGCTGAAAGAAGCCGGTTTGGTGAAGAAGACCTATGACGGCGTAAAGATTCTTGCCAATGGCACATTGACTAAGAAGTTAACCGTTAAGGCAGCAGCCTATTCTGAAGCAGCCAAGGCAAAAATCGAAGCTGCTGGCGGAAAGGCTGAGGTGATCTAACATGTTTCAAACATTGCGGAATGCATGGAAGATCACCGACCTGCGCAAAAAGCTCCTTTTCACGCTGCTTATCGTGTTGATTTTCCGCATCGGTTCGGTTATTACAGTTCCGTTTGTGGACGTTGCAGCATTGAAACAAGCGATCAGCACTACGGAAAGCGCTTTTGGTTATTTAACCATGATTTCCGGTGGCGGCTTTTCGAATGCGAGTATTTTTGCGTTATCGATTACACCGTATATCAATGCCAGCATTATCATTCAGTTGTTGTCCGTAGCCATCCCCGCTCTGGAACGTTTAGCGAAAGAGGGAGAGGGCGGCCGAAAGGTACTCGGTAAGATTACACGGTTCGTTACGGTCGGTCTCGGTTTGATGCTCGGCATTGCGTATTACTTCATGTTGCGCAACAACTATGGTTCGGGCGTTTTGGTCAAAGAGGCCCAAAGCGGTTTCGGTGCCTGGTTTGCGGCAATTGTCATTGTCCTGTGTTTTGTTGCCGGCTCGGCTCTGATCATGTGGTTAGGCGAGCAGGTGGATCAAAAAGGTATTGGAAACGGCATTTCGATATTGTTGTTTGCCGGTATTCTATCGGGTATTCCGTCTGCCGCACAAACGTTGTGGGTGTGGTTCTATGACGGCGGTATCAAACAGCTCGGCACGTATTCCGATGCCATTTGGAATGTGATTTTAGTTCCCGTTGTTTTGCTCATCTTCCTTGCGATGATTGGTTTTATCGTGTTTATGGGAGATGCAGAGCGTCGGATCCCGGTGCAGTATGCGAAGCGGGTTGTCGGTCGGAAAATGTACGGCGGACAAAACACATTCATTCCGATCAAAGTGAACATGTCCGGTGTTATGCCGATCATCTTGGCGGTTTCGATCGTATCGCTGCCGTCCATCTTACAACAGTTCTTTGGTTGGAAGAACAACTGGTTTTTAAACGCATTCCGTCAGGACAGCTGGGTGTATATCCTCGTATACTTCGTTTTTATCATCGGTTTTGCCTTTTTCTATGTTACTATCCAGTATAATCCGTTGGAGATGGCGAACAATCTTCGCAAAAACTCCGGTGCGATCCCCGGTTATCGTCCGGGCAAACCCACCTCGGATTATATCAGACGTGTATTGAATAAGGTAACCTTGATTGGCGCATTTTTCCTGGGTTTCATTGCCCTGTTCCCGAGTGTTTTCGGTAAACTCAGCGGTTTCTATGGATTAACGCTGGGTGGAACGTCCCTCATGATCGTGGTGGGCGTTGCGCTGGAAACCACACAACAGATCGAGAGCCAGATGATGATGCGTCATTACAAAGGCTTCCTTGAGTAACAGCTATCTGTCTGTACAACGATGCTTATTCCTCGAACCGTCCGACGGATTGTGTCGGACGGTTCGGGTGAAACGGTTGTCAAGTTCGACAAAGAGAGGTTGTATGCTATGAAGCTGATTTTATTGGGTGCTCCCGGTGCCGGAAAAGGCACACAAGCTGAAATTATCAGTGAGCATCTCAACATTCCCACAATTTCTACGGGTAATATTATCCGTGAAGCGCTGAAAAGCGGCACAGAAATGGGTCTCAAAGCTAAGCAGTATATTGAATCCGGAAAATTGGTTCCGGATGACGTGGTGATCGGTATTATCCGTGACCGCTTAGCCCAGAGCGATTGTGCAAACGGATTCATTTTGGATGGATTCCCCCGCACCATTCCTCAGGCCGAGGCGCTTGACCGTATGGGCATTGTTCTCGATCGTGTTATCAGTTTGGAGGTTGCAGACGAGACGATTGCTCAGCGTGTATCGGGCCGCCGTGTTTGTCCTGCTTGTGGCGCATCCTACCATATCGACTATAAAAAGCCGACGGTGGAAGGTGTGTGCGATAAGTGTGGCGACACCCTTGTTCAGCGCAAGGATGACCACCCCGACACAGTAAAAGAACGCTTGATTGTTTATCATGAACAGACCGAACCACTCAAAGAATACTATGCAAAAGCTGGTAAACTGGTGATGGTTGAGGGGCAAGAGGCTGTGGAAGATACGACTCGGCTGACCCTTGCGGCTGTTGAGGTTTGAATATGATCGCAATTAAGAATAGTCGAGAGCTTTCTCTCATGCGAGAAGCGTGTATCATCTCGGCAAGAGCGTTGAAACTGGCCGGTGAAGCAGTCGAACCCGGTGTAACTACCGGCGAGATTGATCGATTGGTCCGTCAATACATTGAGAGCCAAGGCGCCAAGCCGTCTTTTCTCGGGTATGCGGATTATCCTGCCAGCGTCTGTATTTCTGTGAACGAAACGGTTATCCACGGCATACCGGACAAACGCATTATTAAAGCAGGCGATATCGTCAGCATTGATGTTGGTGCGTATTTGAACGGTTATCATGGCGATAACGCTGCGACTTTTGGTGCCGGAGATATTTCCTCCAATGCCCAAGCACTAATGGATGCTACCCGCGAAAGCTTATTGCAAGGTATTGCGGCAGCTACCCCGGGAAACCGAATTGGTGATATCGGCGCAGCAGTTCAGCGGTATGTCGAGATGCGTGGTTACTCGGTTGTACGACAATTCGTCGGCCACGGAGTAGGCACGAATCTACACGAGGACCCCAGCGTTCCGAATTTCGGGACTCCCGGTCGCGGCCCACGCTTGCTTCCGGGCATGACCTTAGCCATTGAACCTATGATCAATCAAGGCGGTCCGGAGGTCGAGATTTTGTCCGATGGATGGACAACTGTCACAAGAGATGGCAAATTGTCTGCCCATTTTGAGCACACCGTTGCTATCACAACGGACGGACCGGTTATATTGACCATACCGTAACGAGAGGGAGGAACCAGCATGTCCAAAGCGGACGTTATTGAACTGGAGGGTGTCGTGGTCGAGGCGTTGCCGAATGCAACATTCCAAGTGGAGCTTGCGAACGGCCACCAGATACTCGCTCATATCTCCGGGAAATTGCGTATGAATTTTATTCGTATTTTGCCCGGCGACAAGGTCACGGTGGAAATGTCCCCCTATGACCTGACCAAAGGGCGTATTACCTGGAGAACCAAGTAAACGTATGGAACGTAAAGGTCTATGACCTGATGACTATCAAAGGAGGCATTTTCATGAAAGTCAGACCTTCTGTAAAGAAAATCTGCGAAAAGTGCAAGATTATCAAACGCAAGGGCCGCATCATGGTCATTTGCGAAAACCCCAAGCATAAGCAGCGTCAGGGCTAATTCCGACGCTTTGAAAGCCGCCGCTTGACGGCAAAATCGAAAGGAAGGATACTATTATGGCTCGTATAGCTGGTGTCGACCTGCCCAGAGACAAACGTGTAGAGATCGGTCTTACCTATATCTATGGTATCGGCCGCAAGACCTCTAACGATATCTTGGCAGCATCCGGCGTAAATCCGGATACCCGTGTTCGTGATTTGACCGAAGATGAGGTTTCTAAACTGCGTGAGTATATTGACCACAATTGTGTCGTGGAAGGCGATCTTCGCCGTGATATCGCATTCGATATTAAACGTTTAATCGAAATTGGGAGCTACCGCGGTCTGCGTCATCGCAAAGGTCTCCCGGTGCGTGGTCAACGCTCCAAAACGAATGCACGTACTCGTAAAGGTCCCAAGAAGACCATCGCCAACAAGAAGAAGTAAGCAGGAGGGATAGAGAATGGCTGCTGCAAAAACAACTGCGAAAAAGAACACTGTTCGTCGCAAAGAGCGTAAAAATATTGAGCGTGGCGCCGCACATATCCAGTCCACATTCAATAACACCATTGTTACCATCACCGATACACAGGGTAATGCTTTGTCCTGGGCAAGTGCCGGTGAACTTGGCTTCCGCGGTTCCAGAAAATCGACTCCTTTTGCTGCACAAACGGCTGCTGAAACTGCCGCCAAAGCAGCAATGGAACACGGTTTGAAGACCGTTGAGGTGTATGTGAAGGGTCCGGGTGCCGGCCGTGAAGCGGCTATCCGCGCCTTACAGACCGCCGGATTGGATGTTACCATGATTAAAGACGTAACGCCGGTCCCCCACAACGGATGCCGTCCTCCCAAGAGAAGACGCGTATAACACGAGAATTTAGGAGGTGCAACCAATATGGCAAGATATACCGGTGCGGTGTGCAGACTTTGCCGCCGCGAAGGACAAAAATTGTTTTTAAAAGGCGAACGCTGCTATACCGGGAAATGTGCTGTTTCCCGCCGTGCTTATGCCCCCGGTCAACACGGCCAGGCTCGCAATCGTAAAGCTTCGGAATATGGTAAACAGCTTCGTACCAAACAGTATGCAAGACGTTATTACGGCGTGTTGGAAGGTCAGTTCCATCATTATTTTGAATTGGCTTCCAAAATGCAAGGCGTGACGGGTGAAAACTTACTCCGTTTGTTGGAATCCCGTTTGGATAACGTTGTTTATCGTTTAGGTTTTGCAAGTTCCCGTGCAGAGGCTCGTCAGTTAGTGACCCAAGGTCATTTCACTGTCAATGGCCGCAAGGTGAACATCCCCTCTTACCTGACCAAGGTAGGCGAGGTTGTTGCGTTGAAGGAAAACAGCCGTGCATTGGATAAGATGAAGGCATTGGTTGAGGCAAACAGCGCTCGTCCTGTTCCGAAGTGGTTAGAGAAAACTGCTGAATGGGAAGCGAAAATCGCTGCGGTGCCTGCTCGTGAAGATATTGATCTTCCGATCGAGGAAACCCTTATCGTCGAGTTGTACTCGAAATAATCCGAGATATTGCAAAGCACTTGCAGTATCATACGACATATTTCGAAACGCATGCGTATGCGTTATATGCATGGCAGTTTCGTCTATTAAAAGGAGGGTTTTGAATGATAGAGATTGAGAAGCCCAGAATTGAAGCATTGGACCTCGCTTCCGATGGCACGTATGGTCGCTTTGTGGTGGAACCGTTGGAAAGAGGATATGGCACGACTCTCGGTAACAGCTTGCGTCGTGTGTTGCTTTCCTCTCTGCCCGGTGTGGCGGTCACCTCGGTGAAAATCGACGGTGTTCTTCACGAGTTTTCCACTATTGAAGGTGTGAAAGAAGATGTAACAGAGATCGTTCTGAACATCAAAGATTTAGTGCTGAACCTTAATGGTGATGGCCCAAAAACTGTTTACATTGACGCGCAGGGCCCCTGCGAAGTTACGGCGGGCTCTATCAAATGTGATAGCGAAGTGGAAATTCTGCGCCCTGAAACACATATCGCAACATTGGGCGAAAATGGCAAGTTGGTCATGGAGATAACCGTAGACAAGGGTCGTGGCTACGTTCCGGCAGAACGGAACAAGCAGATCATGCAGCCGGTTATCGGCGTTATTCCCGTCGACTCCATCTATACGCCGGTGGTAAAGGTGAATTATGCGGTTAGCAATACCCGTGTTGGCCAGATCACTGACTATGATAAGTTGAATTTGGAAGTATGGACCAACGGTACCATCTCGGCGCAGGAAGCGGTTTCGCTGGCTGCTAAAATTATTACCGACCACCTGGCTCTGTTTGTTGATCTTTCCGGTGAAACGTTTGCCGGCGATTCGATCATGGTCGAAAAAGACGACAAGGGCAAGGAAAAGGTGCTGGAAATGACCACCGAAGAACTGGATTTGTCGGTTCGTTCGTTCAACTGCCTGAAACGTGCCGGTATCAACACCGTAGAAGACTTGGCTAACAAGACAGAGGACGACATGATGAAAGTTCGCAACCTCGGCCGCAAGTCTTTAGAAGAAGTTATTAACAAGCTGGCGTCACTGGGATTAAGCCTGCGCGCCGAAGAGGAATAAACAACTATTCCGCAGAATTCTGAAAAGGAGTGAATTCACATGCCCGGAACTCGTAAACTCGGCAGACCGACCGCTTCCCGTATGGCCATGCTGAGAGCGATGGTGACCTTCCTTCTGGAAAAGGGACGTATTGAAACGACCGTTACCCGTGCTAAGGAAGTTCGTGCCATGACGGAAAAAATGATTACGATCGCAAAACAGCCCACTTTGGCGAATAAGCGGTTGGTGTTCTCTTTTGTAACGAAGGAGAGCGTTTGCAAAAAATTGTTTGATGAGATTGCCCCTTCCTATGAAGGCCGCAACGGCGGTTACACCCGCATCATCAAAATCGGTCCTCGCCGTGGTGATGCCGCTGAAATGGCGATCATTGAGCTCGTGAAATAATCACCTATATTATTTCACGAATAAAGGCAATTTCAGCCTTTCCGTTATATTTGAACGGAGAATAGAGAACAAAGAACAGCCGGAAGGTTTTATACCTTCCGGCTGTTCTTTTGTGTTACGGTGGTTTTGATAATTGTATGTGCCAACAAGTACTTTTTTCATTGACATAAAGGATAAATACAGTATAATTGTTATCATAAGGAAGGCAAAGGCGAACCACTGCGAGAGACAAGAGAACCGTCCCCTTGTCTCACGACAAACAAGCAGGCTGACGGGTGTTAGTTTTGGAATTGTAAGAAAACTTTATTAACACACAGAACCATCCCTGTGTTCCTTGATAACATATCGCATTATCTAAAAATTGAAGGTGATCAAATGAAAAAAGTATTATCGATCGTTATGATCTGTGCATTGCTGTTTTGTACGATGCCAACAGGGGTATTTAACATAACGGCGAATGCGGAAACGAGTAGCGATTACACATATACCGTAGCGGACGGTGAAGCCGCCATCACCGGTTATAGCGGTGGGGGTGGTGACGTTATCATTCCGTCCGGAATCGGTGGCTATCTGGTGACGAGCATTGGGTATGAGGCGTTTTACGGTTGCAGCAGTCTAACCTCAATCACCATCCCGGACAGTGTGACGAGTATTGGGAATTCTGCGTTTCAAGGTTGCAGCAGTCTCACTTCCATCGCCGTTGACGAAAACAACACAGCATATACTTCACAAGACGGCGTGCTGT
>JAZRZU010000101.1:0-22234 GCA_045601465.1 Acutalibacteraceae bacterium | reverse complement strand
ACCGCCGCTAGAATTATTGTAACAGTGCCTCGAATTCCGCTTGATCGATGATGCGAATACCAAGTTGTTGGGCTTTGACCAGTTTACTGCCGGCTTCCTCACCTGCCAGCACCATCGTGGTTTTTTTGGATACGCTGCCGGAGGTTTTACCACCGTAGCGTTCAATGATAGCGCTTGCCTCGTCACGGGTCATGGTAGGAAGTGTGCCGGTCAGCACAAAGGTCATGCCGGCAAAGCGGGTGTCCACCTGTTCTACCTGACTTGTCATGTTGACACCGCATTCCGCCAAGCGTTTGACCAAACGGCGGGTGGATTCCCGTGCAAAGAATCGCACCACATTTTCCGCCATCACGTCACCAAAGCCGTCGATGGCCATGATCTCGTCATAGGTGGCCGCCATCAAGGCGTCCATGGTTCCAAAGCGCATGGCAAGCAATTTCGCCGCCTTTTGCCCGATATGCCGAATACCCAGCGCAAACAACACTCTGGACAGGTCGGCGGATTTGGAGGATTCAATGGCGGCGATGACGTTATCCGCCGAGCGTTCCCCTTTACCATCCAGCACACGGATAGCGTCACGATCCAGCGTATACAAATCGTCAATGTGGGAGATAAGACCCGCTTCTACAAATTGTTCCAACACCGCAGGACCGAGTCCTTCGATATCCATCGCATCCCGTGACGCAAAATGAATGAGCCGTTGCAACTGCTGAGCCGGGCAATCAGGGTTGGTACAGCGTAGCGCCGCCTCCCCCTCTTCCCGTTCGACGGCATCACCGCACGACGGGCAACAGGCCGGCAGTTGGTATACGGTATCCCCGACGTGGGTCACCACCCGTACCACTTCGGGAATGATTTCCCCTGCTTTACGAAGAATGACGGTATCACCGACGTTGAGTTGTTTTTCACGGATAAAGTCCGCATTGTGCAACGTAGCACGGCTAACCGTCGTGCCCGCCAACGTGACGGGGTCAAACACACCGGTGGGAGTAAGCACACCGGTACGTCCGACGGTGATCTCGATATCCCGTAATACCGTTTGCTTTTCTTCCGGCGGATATTTATAGGCGACCGCCCAACGGGGGTATTTACTGGTTGACCCCAACTGCTCTCGATCGGAAAATGAGTCGACTTTAATGACGGCGCCGTCAATGTCAAACGGTAAGCCGGTACGTTTTTCGCCAATCTTGGTAATCTCAGCGAGTACTTCCTCGATAGAGGACGTGCGGTGGTAAAATGGGATGACCGGCAGACCTAATTTTTGCATAAAGTCAAGGGAATCGGCATGGGCGGTCAAGATATGTCCCTCCACCAGTTGGAGGTTAAATACAAACAGGTCGAGTCCTCTGGTTTTGGTGACCGAGGGGTCTTTTTGACGCAACGAACCGGCGGCAGCGTTGCGGGGGTTTTTAAATGGTTTTTCTCCGTTTTGTTCTTGGATGCCTGTCAGATACGCAAACTGTTCACGAGGCATATACACCTCGCCACGCACAATAAGGCGTTCGGGGGCATTGGGGATGGTGCCAGGAATACGAACAATGGTGCGCAGATTGGCGGATACGTCCTCTCCGGTTTCACCGTCGCCACGAGTAGCGCCCCGATAAAAACGACCGTTACGATATTCCAGCGCAATGGACAACCCGTCAATCTTGGGTTCCACGACGTATACGGGATTCTCGATCTCCTCCCGTACCCGTTTGTCAAATTCCCGTACTTCCTCCAACGAAAACACGTCCTGTAAGCTGCCAAGCGGTACCTCGTGCCGTACCGGTTGGAACAAACGGGATACCTCGCCGTGCACACGTTGGGTATACGAATCGGCGGTAATGAGTTGTGGATACGCTTCTTCTAACTGACGCAATTCCTGCGTCAGTTTATCAAATTCGTCGTCTTCGATTTCGGGGGCATCGTTGTCATAATACAACCGACTGTGATGATCGATCACACGGCGCAGTTCTTCTACCCGTGCTTTTGCCGCTTCAAACTCCATACTGCCACATCCTTTGTTTTAGTATACCAAAAACGATCCACTTTTTCAATCACCTGCGCCGAAAATATTCCGTAGTGTGTCCCCTAAATCGATCTGTGTGACGGTATCCGGCACACTGCCTACCAACACGGTTTCGCAAACTAAAAAATCCGTTTTTAATTCAATAGCGACCCGTTCATTGGGTAAGGTGGCTGTCATCATGACCGTCATCTCCAACATTAAGCGGTGGTTGGTTTGGTTGATACCGGCATCCGTAAACGAGGCGGTTAAACCGGAGATCACCACACCGCTGGTATGAATTTTCACCGGCAAAAACGGCCCACGGCCGGTAAAGAGGCTTCCTCCCAACAAGTTACCCAACGGGATACGGGTGACCTGCACCTCACGTGAGGTGAGTTCTTTTGTCACCGCATTGGTGGCGGCTGCTTTCAGACGGTTGATGGCATGAACGTTTGCCTCAGCGGACAAAACTCTCCCGTCTTCTCCCCGTTCAATGGTTACCAAATCGGTATATCCCCACTCCTCATCGGCTAATACCCGCTGGACACCGTTATGTACCGACAGCATGGCGCTGCGACGTGCCGACATATAGCCATAGTTTTGAATCAAGGGACGTAAACGGGTATCCAGCATCACCAAGGCTGCTATCAACAGGATAGCCACGCTGATGAATGCCAGTCCCTGCCGTCGTTTTCGACGATATCGTTGCTGCATCGTTTCACCCCACAAAAAAATGACCTCATAGGCATCCTATGAGGTCATGCTTGTTTGGGTTACAGCTTCTCATTGCGGGAAAGCAGGGCGAAAAAGGCTTTGTGGGTCATATAAATATCTTGTTTGGATACCACCTCGAACGGTGCGTGCATGGACAGCACCGGAACGCCGAGGTCCACGGTATTGACATCCAAATCGGCGATATATTTGGCAACCGTACCGCCGCCGCCTAAGTCCACTTTGCCCAGTTCACCGATCTGCCATACCACCGATGCATCATCCAGAATACGACGGAAGAAACCCATGAGTTCTGCCGAAGCGTCGCTGGTATCGCTCTTGCCTCTGGCACCGGTATACTTGGTCAGCACCACACCACGGTTGAGCGCCGCACAGTTGCGTGCCTCCACCGTATCGGGATACAACGGGTCAAAAGCAACGTTGACATCCGCAGATAAGCAAAGCGAGCTACGGAACACGTGGCGAGCTTCACTGCCGAGCGCTGCGGCAATATCCTCAATGAAGTACCGCAGAAAAGCGGACTGCATACCGGTATTGCCTTCGGAACCAATCTCCTCTTTGTCGGCCAAGATAGTCACCGCCGTATAGGCCGGTGTTTCCAACGCAAAGGTGGCGGTAAGGGCGGTATACGCACACACACGGTCATCGTGGCCGTAGGCACCCACCATACTGCGATCTAAGCCAACATCTTTGGCTTTGTAGGCAGGAACAGCTTCCAATTCCGCAGACAAAAAGTCTGCTTCGGTGATGCCATATTTTTCATGCAACAGATTCAGAATATTTAATTTCACCGCTTCGTCGGTCTCCTCGTTGGTAAGAGGACGGGAACCGATGAGGATATTCATCTCCTCACCGCCGATAAATTCCGAGGCGGTCTTTTTCATCTGGTTGGCGCCAAGATGCGGCAACAAGTCGGTGATGCACAGTACCGGATCGTCCGCATCTTCACCGATGCAGATGTTCACCCGACTGCCGTCACGGCGTACCACCACACCGTGAAGTGCCAACGGAATGGTCATCCATTGATATTTTTTAATGCCGCCGTAGTAATGGGTATCTAGATAGGCCAGCGAATGATCCTCGTACAACGGACAGGGTTTTAAATCCAAACGAGGAGAATCTACGTGCGCCGCCGCAATGGACACACCTTGTTCGATGGGGTTTTGACCGATGACCGCCAGTACCAGCGCTTTCCCACGATTATCGGCATACACCTTATCGCCCGGTTTTAACGGTTTTGTACGGTCAAACGGTACAAAGCCATGGCTTTCGGCCATTTTGATTGCCTCACTGACGGCTTCCCGTTCGGTTTTGGCGGCATCTAAGAAGCGTTTGTATGCAACACAGTATTCCTCTGCTTTTTGGATCTCCTGGGCATCTAACGTGTGAAATGCGTTTTGGGGTCGATAACACAGTTTTTCACGCAACTGTTCGACCGCTGTTTTTTCTGCCATCGTTCGTTCCTCCTGTTACTGAATATGATATAGTTCTTGATACCGTTTTTGTGCTTCCACGACACGCTCGACGTAGTGCGCCGTTTCGGTATACGGAATATCTTTGAGTGTCTTGCCGTCTGCGGAATACCGTTCATCCTTTAACCACTTGGACACGGTACCGTTGCCGGCATTATAGGCGGCGATCGCCGTTTCGGGTTCGGAAAACAAATCGTGCAACACGTCCAGCACCTTTGCCCCACACCGAATGTTGATTTCGGGTTCAAAGATTCTCGACAGCGGTTGGGCTTCTCCCGGGATTTTGGTTTGGATCCATTCATAAGTCGAATCCATCAACTGCATTAGACCTTTGGCGCCCACTCGGGATACCGCATCCTCTTGAAAATGGCTTTCGGTGCGGATGACCGCATACAACAACGAGGGCGGCAGGTCATACTGCTCGGCATACCGATTGACGATTTCTTGATACCGCAACGGATACAGTGTACGCTCGTACGTTTGGTAGCCAAAATACACGCCTACCCCACCAAGCAGTAAAACAAGTGGTAACAGGATAGCCAGTACCCGTCTGGTGCATTTCTTTCTCATAGCTTCTCCTCAATCGTTTCACACAAAGCCGTAACCGCCTTGCGCAGCGCCGTGCGGTCTCCCCAATTTTGGAGCAGTACCGATACACGGCCGTCATAGTCCTCGTCGGACAGTTGCACCGCCATGCGGCGCTCGGCTTGCTCGGTTGTTAAGCCGTCACGCTGGCAAATGCGGGCTTTGCGTAATGCGGGGGTGGACACCACCGCCACCGTATAGTCACAAACAGCATCCAGTCCTGCTTGCAACAGCAGTGGTGCATCAATGACCACCACCTGTGCGCCGTTTTGCTCCGCAAGTTCCCGTTCACGGTGCGTTTCTTGGATCACCGCCGGATGCACGATGGCATTGAGCGCCGCCGTTTGCTCGGGTGTTTGGAAAGCAAGGGCTGCCAACGCTTGGCGGTCAAGCGTCCCATCCTCGTTTAAAATAGCGGTTGAAAAATGCTTGACAAGGGCTTGCAAGGTAGGGGTACCGACCTCGACGACACGGCGGGACAACACGTCCGCATCGATCACCGTCCAGCCGTTTCGTTCACCCATGATACGGGCGACCTCGCTTTTCCCGGCACCGGTGGAACCGGTCAAGCCGATGGTAAACAATTTATTCAAGCTCAATCACCTCGAACCCCGCTGCTCGCAGCAGACGATTATACACCGCTAATCCTATGCCGTCTTCCGACGGGCAAGCCGCATACGCCACGGTGGTGTCGCATTCGTCCAATAACCGCAACGCTTCAAAGACACGATGCGCCTGTGCCGCATGGTCGTGCCGAGCACCATAGGTAATGGTCGGCACCGTAAGTCCCGTTTCTTCGCCGTCAAAGCAAAACGCCGTTACACCTTCCTTAGCATGGGCATTGACGTACGCTGTATACGCTTGTTCAGAACCTTTTACCAATATCACCCGTGCTTTGGGGGCATAGTGCTTATATTTCATGCCGGGCGATGCCGCCACTGCATTTTCATCCAGTTTGCGGGTCACCGCCTCGTCCAGCTCGACCTTGCCCACCACACGCTCTAACATTTCGACCGTAATAGCACCCGGACGCAATACCCGTACACGGTCACCCGACACATCAATGACGGTGGATTCTACCCCGACGTCGCACACACCGCCGTCCACCACCGCCGCAATGCGGCCCTCCATGTCCTCGGCGACACGCTTGGCATCGGTGGGGCTGGGAATACCCGAACGGTTGGCAGAGGGGGCTGCCAACGGACAGGAAAGTTCAATAATGCGCCGTGCTACCGGATGGGACGGCATACGAACCGCCACCGTGGATAATCCGGCGCTGACCTCATTGGGGACGACATCTGTTTTTTGAAAGATCATGGTTAACGGACCGGGCCAGTAGGCATCCGCCAACTTCTCTGCCGTTTCTGGAACGGCGGATACCAAATCAGACAGTTGCGAACGGTTTGCGATATGCACGATAAGCGGATTATCCGACGGACGGCCTTTGGCTTTGAAGATCGCCGCCACCGCCTCGCCGTTCAATGCATCCGCCGCTAAACCATACACCGTTTCGGTAGGAATGGCAACCAGCTCGCCCTGATGCAGTAAGCGGGCGGCGGTTTGTAAGTCTTGTTCGGTATCGGTAAGATGCAGAGTTTGCATAACGTCCTATCCTTTTTGTAATTTTTCGGTACGGTCAGCGGTGATGAGGGCATCAATCAGCTCATCCAACGCGCCGTCCATCACCGCATCCAATTTATACAGGGTTAGACCAATACGATGGTCGGTAACTCTCCCTTGCGGGAAATTATAGGTGCGGATACGTTCGCTGCGGTCCCCTGTTCCGACCTGCAAGCGTCGATCTTCCGCAATGGCAGATTGTTGTTCCGCTTGTTTTTGTTCATACAGTCGTGCACGCAGTACCCGCATGGCTTTATCTTTATTTTTATATTGGCTGCGTTCATCCTGACACTCCACCACCATGCCGGTCGGCAGATGGGTGATGCGGATGGCCGATTCGGTTTTGTTGATATGTTGGCCGCCCGCACCGCTGGCACGGAACGTATCAATTTGCAGATCGGCGGGATTGATCTCCAACTCCACTTCTTCCGCCTCCGGCAGTACCGCCACGGTAGCGGTGGAGGTGTGAATTCTGCCGCCCGCTTCGGTTTCCGGCACACGTTGCACCCGATGCACGCCGCTTTCAAATTTCAAACGACTGTATGCGCCGTGTCCGGTGATCATGAAGCTCACTTCTTTATAACCGCCCAGTTCGGTTTCATTAAGCCCCACCGTTTCGGTTTGATAACCCTGAGCAGCGGCATACAGCGAATACATACGGAATAAACTATGGGCAAACAAGGCGGATTCCTCACCGCCGGCGCCTGCACGAATTTCTACAATGACGTTGCGGTCATCATTGGGGTCACGGGGTAACAGGAGGATTTTGAGTTCCTCGGCAAGCCGTTCGGCTTCTCGGCGGCTTTCCGACCATTCTTCCTCTGCCAGTTGACGCAGTTCTCGGTCGACACCGCCCGCATCCAACAACGCTTTGGCTTCCGCTTCGTTTGCACGGGCTTTGGCATACGCACGGTAGGCTTCCACCAGCGGTTCGAGTTGACTGCTTTCCCGCATCAGTTCACGATATACATCGGCTTGCGAAGCCACCGACGGGTCGCACAACCGCACCGTTAACTCCTCATACCGTTTTTCAACCTCTTTTAAACGGTCTAACACACGCTTTCATCCTTTCGGTATTTGATAGAAAAAACGTTGTGGACCGCTACTTTTCTCGTTCAATACCACGAATATTTTTTTCGGCTTTGATACGGGGGATCATCATTTCATGACCGCAGGTATCGCAACGCAGGCGGAAATCCATTCCGATGCGCAAAACCGTAAAGCGAGCACCGCCGCACGGGTGCGCTTTTTTCATGGTCAGCTTATCTCCCACACAAATATCCATTCGTTGTCACTTCTTTCCATATATACGCATAGTATACCACATCTTTTTGAGTTTGTGCAAGAGATAGTTCGAAAAAGGTTGACAACCGCACACTTTTACGAGTATACTTTTTGTTTGGGAGACCTCTAAGGTGACGCGACTCATTCGAACCTTGTTTTAAAAAGGTCGATTTTCGCTCACTCTTCGTTAAAATACTCGCCAATGCGGCAGCATTGGCTGTGTTTTTCCTCGATTGAACTAAAATCTCCACTTTTTAAAATCTCCGACCGCAAAGCGAGGCGATTTCGAGGGATTTTAATTTCATTCGAGCGAGGCAAGGCTTGCGCCTTGCGAGATTGAATGGGGTGAAAAGACCCGAAATCAGCCGCTTTGCGGCAGGTTCGAGTGGGTCGTGTCACCTTATTAAAGGAAGGTGTCAAAAACGATGAAACGAGACGTTGTGATTGTCGGCGCAGGCCCTGCCGGTATCTTTACGGCATTGGAGATGCTGCGCCGTGGCAGCAAACAAAAAATTATCATTGTGGAAAAGGGACAAGCCGTCGAAAACCGTCGTTGTCCCAAAGCGAAAGTGGGACATTGTGTCAACTGCAAGCCCTACTGTCACATTACGACCGGATTTTCAGGCGCCGGTGCTTTTTCCGACGGCAAATTATCATTAAGCTATGAGGTGGGCGGTGATCTGCCTTCCCTCATTGGTGAGGACGTGGCGCAGGACTTAATCGACTATGCCGACAAAATTTATCTGGAATTCGGTGCCGATAGCCACGTAGAGGGTTTAGGCAACAGTGATAAAGTCAAAGAGATCCGCACCCGTGCCATTCAAGCGGGGCTGAAACTGGTGGACTGCCCGATTCGGCACATGGGTACCGAAAAAGCACAAGGCATCTATCTTGCTATTGAACAATATCTGCTGAATAACGGCGTGGAAATTCTGTTTGGTTACGAATGCACCAACCTGTTATTGGACGGCGATGTCTGTAAAGGTGTGTGCATCAGCGACGGCAAGAGCGATCTGTCGATTGAAGCGGCACATACCGTGATTGCAACCGGACGGCGTGGTGCCGATTGGTTGGAAAAGATCTGTGCGGAACACAACATTGCGCATCAACCGGGTACGGTGGATATCGGTGTGCGTGTTGAGGTACGCAACGAAATCATGGAAACGGTCAACGAAACGCTGTATGAGTCTAAGCTCATCGGGTATCCCCGTCCGTTTAAAAACAAGGTGCGCACGTTCTGTCAAAACCCCGGCGGCTTTGTCAGTCAGGAAAACTACGACGATGACTTAGCAGTGGTAAACGGTCACTCGTATAAGGAACTGAAATCCAACAACACCAACCTCGCCATTTTATGCTCGCACAACTTCAATCAGCCGTTTAACCAACCCATCGCCTACGCACAAAAGATTGGAGAACTAACCAATATGCTGGGCGCCGGTCATATTTTGGTGCAACGGTTCGGCGATATTTTGGATGGGAAACGTACCTGGCAAAAGGAACTGGCGCAATCCAATCTGCGGCCGACGTTGCCGGATGCGGTTGCCGGCGATATCACCGCCGCCATGCCGTATCGTGCGATGATCAACATTATCAATTTCATTCAGGCGGTGGATCACGTCGTGCCGGGATTTGCATCCTACGAGACGCTGCTGTATTCACCGGAATTAAAGTTTTACAGTAACCGTGTACGCATGGATACCGACCTCAACACCAACGTGAAAGGGTTACATTGTCTGGGGGATTCCAGCGGTTGGACACGGGGTTTGATGATGGCTTCCGTCATGGGCGTACTCATGGGACGCAAAATAGTCGAACAAGAATAATCGATACAAAAAAGAGCGATGAGCCGAGGCTCATCGCTCTTTTTTGTTATAGGGAACGAATGGAATCGATGGGTTTTTTCCTAGCGGCGGTGTAAACCGGCAGGAAAGTGGCGACAATGGCGGTGATCGCCGCAATGCCAATCAAGATGGCGATGGAAGGAAGGCCGAACACGAACAACGAAGCACCGATATTCTCTGCCAGCGAGGCATTGATGAAGTTACAACCCACCATGCAAGCCGCCATGGAAAGGGCGATGCACAAAATGGCAATACACGCCGATTCAGAGAAGAAGATCTTAAACACGTCGCTGCTTTTAGCACCAACAGCACGCAGGATGCCGATATCCCGTTTCTTTTGGGAAATGGATACCGAAATGAAGTTGGAGAACAACAGCGCCGCAAATACCGCCAACACCAGACCAACGTACAGGAAGATTTTGGACATATCTTTGACGGTGTAGTCCACCATCTCCAAACTGTTGATGAAGGTACCGGTGGGTTTCAAGCGGGTATCGTCTTCACGGTAGTCTTTATCCGCATACAACGACCAATACGCATCGGTCTGCGCATCGGAATGGTCATACGGCAAGAACACATCCGTATAAAGCGAATCGGCAGATGCCACGTATTTGGTGGTATACGTTTCATAAAACTCCAACTGCTGCGATTGGGTTTCCCACAGCGCCGAGGCTGCTGCATCTTCCAGATATGCTTTGATTTCGTGCCGATTGGCTGCGGAATTTTCACAGAAGCCAACGACCTTTAAATCCTGACGGTCACCGATGACACTCGACGTTTGGTTATCGTACAACTGCATGGTGACAACGGGACGAATCCGATCTCTGGCAACCGCTTGTAATATGGTTTTGATATGGGCGGCTTTTTGTGCGTCCGTAAACGGGACGAGTATATCTTCTTTGGAATCTTCGTCATGCCGCCATTGACCACCCGACATGAGGTCATAGCACAACGATTGTATACGAGAATAAGCTTCCATGGCGGGAGTCCACTCACCCTTTTGTTTGTCTTCGTAAGCACGGGCGATCATCTCATAAAACAGTGTATCGGAAATGAGGGCCTCTCCCGCTGCGGGAGTTGTTTTTTGCGTATCCAACATATGTACCTTAGCATCGCTCGGTAGTTGCGAAATACCGGCATATGTAGCGTTGGCGTAATCGGGAAGCTGCACATCGCCGTTTACGTTCGGGGCAAGCGCCGCACTTTGATAGTTGGAATAATGATAAGTGCCAATCAGGTAGTTTTCGGTTGCAAATTGTTTGAGAGACGACTCGGTCAAAAAGGCAACCAAATGCAATCCGTCACTCAAAGCCGCTTCCAACGACTGCGTAAGTTTTCGAATTTCGGTGCCTGCGGCATCCGTCTTTAACGCTTCAAACTCCGGTGATAACGCACCGCTGTCAAAAATACCGGTAACGGTGTAATCTTTGCCACGGATCTGAATGGATTTACCGAGTATCGCATCGGCGGAATCAAACGTCACCGTATTGCCTTTTGCGTCGTATGTCTGACAATTGATCAAAACATCCGCCATGTAGGAGGAAATGCAGATCTCGTTGTCTTTTTGGGGGTAGGTGCCGTTGATGGTTTGTTGCAACGCATTATCCGCCGACATATTGGCGAGAAAATCAATGCGATTGGTCCAATAGGCGCCGGGAGTGGTGCGTACGTTATAGTTGGCCATTGCCAAAACGCCGCTGAACGTATCCTTGCCGTAAACGCCTTTCAATTCCTCAATTTCGGACGGCGTAAACGCCGCTGTCCAAGCATTTTTATACGATGAGCGCTCTTCCCCTTTTTCAAAGAAATGCGTGGTCATCTCGTATTCTTTCGCAATACGTACCACTTGATAGGTGGAATTTTGGATGGTTTCCTTGAAAGTTGCTTCGCTGTCATAGAAGGACAGGGTGGAAAGCAATCCGAACAGCACAAAAGCGGCGGTACAGAGAATCACCGTGAAAAATAACCGTACGGGTTTGCTTTTCAGTCCGGAGCAGCCGATCTTGATGGCATGGCGAAGCGGTAAAACCGAACGGATAAACTTACTGTCTTCCGGCTTATAGTCTTTTGTCTTGACGTTTTCGGTGTTACGGAATACTTCTCGTTCACCGCTTTCGGTGATGCGATTGGATTTTTTAAAATCGGCTACCTCTTTCTCGCCGGAGGTGATGATAACGTCGGTGTCGGTTTGTTTTAAAAACCGTTTAATTTCTTGGAAATCGGCTTCATCTAAGGAAGAACCGTTTCGGATACACAGGATATTGCCCATGGAGGCGATATTTTCGGTAAGCGGCTGTTGCTTCTCCCCGCCTTTGGAAACGTCCGAGATAACCTTACCGTCTTTTAGTTCAATAATACGGTCGCCGTACTGCTCGGCAAAATCTCGGTCGTGCGATACCACGATGACAAGTTTATCCTTGGACAGTTTTTTCAGCGTTTCAAATACCTGTTTACCCGTTGCGGAATCCAACGCACCGGACGGTTCGTCTGCCATGATGATCTCGGGATTCTTGATAAGCGCTCTCGCAATCGCAATACGCTGTTTTTGACCGCCCGACAGGGTGTTGGGTTTTCGTTTGGCATACCCCGACAGGTCCACTTCCGCAAGCAGTTTTTCAACTGCCGCTTTATCCTTAGGTTTATTTTGCAGTTCCAGCGCCAAGGCGATATTGTCCTCTACCGAAAACTCATTGAGAATGTTATATTCCTGGAAAATGAAGCCGATAAAGGTATTGCGATAGCTGTCAAAATCATTTTGTGAAAAATTCTTACTGCTGCGTCCTTTGACAAGAATCTCACCCGATGTGGGAGAATCCAAGCCGCCGCAGACGTTCAACAAAGTGGATTTGCCGCTTCCGCTTTTACCCAGTAAAAACACCATTCCCGTTTCGGGGAAAGACAGGGTTACGTCATCCAGCGCGGTTACTGCTACCCCGTTTTTGGGCTTATAAATCTTGCACAAATTTCTGACTTCCAGCATATGACACCTCTTTACTCAAACTACTTTTATTATAGTAAAATAGGGTGTCCTTGTCAATATAACTTGCCCCTCGTTATCGTTTCAAAGGGCCGGTGGACGGTCCGTTTCGTAGCTCGCCCCGCTCGGAAAAACGGGAACCATGGCAAGCGCAATCCCAACTACGCTCGTATCGGTTCCATTTCAGCGCACAACCAAGGTGTGGGCACCGTGGTAAAGTAGGTGTTACCAGACCTTTTGTCGACTCGGCAATATTAACCGCCAGTTGGCGGTGCCAGATGGTACGATCGGGTGAAAACACCGATGCAAAAGAGGGCTTATTACCTGTCAATTCCCCTTGGAATATAAGCGCCGCCATCATGGCACCGGTCATGCCCCAGCCGTTAAAACCCGTAGCAACGTATAACGACGGGGTAGTTTTTCCGTACCGTCCGATATACGGCATCCCGTCCAACGTCATGCAATCTTGTGTGGCAAAGTGGGATGTGACGGTGGCTTCGGGATAGTAGCAACGTACCACCTGTTCTGCCGCTTTCCACCCCACCGTATGGGTGCCGGTGCGGTGGCCGCCCCCAACGACCAACAAGCGGTTGCCATCCGGACGAAAGGTAAGGCCACTATCCTGATCCTCCCAATACATTCCCGTAAGTTTTGGGGCGTTTTTCACGGCAATTCCGTAAGCACGGTGTTGATATTGTTTTAAAAAGTAAAAACCGTGGGTGTTGATAAACGGGAAATGCGTTGCCACGATGATAAACTTAGCGGTAATCACACAGCCATGTTCGGTGGTAGCGGTGTTGTCACGGATACTGGTGATACGGGTCTTCTCGTAGATCGTGAGGTTGTGGGATAAGGCTTTGAGTAGTTTCAGCGGATGAAGCTGTGCTTGATTGGGTATACGTATACCGCCTGTAATGGGAAAGGGCAGTTCCGTTTCGTCCTCCCACTTTGCCTCGCAACCAACGCTTCCCAGCACCGCCAATTCCTGTTTCAGCCGATTGGGGGTTTGACGGGAAAACAAATGGCCATCACACGTTTTTAGGTCAAAGTCACCATCCAACGTATGGTATGCTTCGACTGCTGCATGGTTGGCAGCATAATACTGCCGTGCCGTTTCCAGCGAATAACGCTCGGCTATGCGTTGGTAATCGGTACCGTGTACCGCCGTGATTTTGGCGGTGGTATGTCCCGTGACCCCGTCTCCGATACGTCCTGCTTCTGCGACCGCTACCGAGAATCCCACACGTTGTAAAAACGAAGCACACAGCAATCCTGTCAAGCCGCCTCCGACCACCAGTACCTCGGTCCGCAAGTCGTGTTCCAACATTGGGAACGTCGGTAAGCTACCGCCATCGCACCATATTTTCTCCATACCATCCCCTCCTACAACCAAGTATTGACGGGTTTTTAAAAAAATAACCGCACCTCTTAAGAGAGGAGAGGTGCGGTTATGGTATGACTGACTTATCCGTTTTTGCGAAGCGCCCCAATGACACGCTGTGCCACCGGCGCCAGTATCATATTCACCGCCAATTCCGGCAGGAAGTTTACCAGAATGATACCGGTGAGTATGTAATAGACCACGTTTTGCCCGGCTGCCCATGCCACCAACGTATCGTAAAAGAAGGTGGACAAACAGGTTAAGAATAACCCGGTGTTGACAACAGGAACGGTAACGGCGCTGAAAAAAACGCCGAGGGTGGGTTTACCGGCTTTGCGAAATGCCATGGACACCGCCGCACCTGCCACACCGGCAGCGACACCTTTACCGATGCAGATGGCGGCTGTCAAAAACGGATTGATGCTCCACAGCATATTGCCGCCGACATCCAAGCCGAACACGCAACACAACACGACCACGATGCCGAATACACCGCCGAGCGTTGCGCCGGCACGTAAGCCGAACAAGGCGCCGCCGATCACAATGGGAATCAAGACGAACGATAACCCAAACGGACCGATTTTGATACCGTAACTCATGAGTTGCAGTACCACGACCAACGCCGATAGCATGGATAGCTGCGCCAGCCGTACTGTTTTTGCTGATACCATATACATGTCTCCTTTGCTGCTGCTCTCATTTTGAGATGTAGCGCATATTTTGGGATAACAGCGAGGTTATCCGATTCAAAATCCGCTTTACGGGCGGTTTTTGACGTAGATCAGTCGCAGACCATCCAACAACAGTCTGCTGTCATACACGGTTTCGTGCTGACAGTTGGCGGCAATCTCCCGACCCAGTCCGCCGGTTACTACGACGGTGGCGGTAACGCCTAATTCGGTTTCAATGCGATGGCTCATCCCATCCACCATAGCGGCGGTGCCGAACACCGTGCCGGATTTCATAGAATCAATGGTGTTGGTGCCGATAACCCGTTCAGGCGCTTCCACCCGAATACGGGGTAACAACGATGCTTTGGTGACAAGCGAATCCAACGACGTTCCGACACCCGGCATGATGGCGCCGCCACGAAAGGCACCGTCACCATCCACCACCGAGACGGTGGTAGCAGTACCAAGATCCCAAATGATACAGGGGCAGCCGTATTTAGAAGTCGCCGCCACCGCACCAACGAGCAAATCGGCGCCGAGTTGGGCGGGGTTATCAATGCGGATATTAATGCCACTCTTGACACCGGGACCGACTAACAACGGTGTTATGCCGGTGATGCGTTCCAGCGCTTCGCACAAAACTTTATCTAAGCCCGGAACGACCGAGCTGATAATGGCGCCGTCAATATCTGTTTCGGCAATTTTATTCAGCCGTAAGACCGAAAGCAGTTCCACCGCATACTGGTCGCTTGTACGAGTACGATCGGTGGCAATGCGGGCCTCACACACCAACACATCGTCACGAAAAACACCGATGGTCAGATTGGTGTTTCCTAAATCCAATGCTAATAACACGCGTTATTCCTCCTCTGTACGGTGTGCTACGATATAGCGTGGACGGTTTTTCACCTCATCGTAGATACGGGCAATATAATGACCGATGATGCCAAGGCTTATCATGATGGCGCCGCCAATCAGTAACAGCAATAAAATAACGGTGGTAAAGCCGCCAAGCGCCGCACCGATAAAGAAGCGTATCAACGTCTGCACACCCAGCACAAACGATACCGCCAACAACACAGCACCCAATACCGTGACAGCACGAAGCGGTGCGGTGGTAAACGAGGTTAAATTATTCACCGCATACCGAAACAGGCCGCTTATTGACCATTTGGACTGGCCGTTTTCACGGCGGGCAACGGCAAATTCAACCGTGGTGGTATGAAAACCCGCCCAAAAAGATAAGGCCCTGAAAAAGGTGTCCTTTTCCTGTAACGTATTGAGGACATCCACTACACGGCGATCCAACAATTTAAAGTCGGAGGAGGAATTCATATCCATCCCCACCGCTTTGCCGATAAGCTGATAGAAAAGACGTGCACAAGCACTATGTAACGTATGCTCGGTTCCCCTCGCACTCTTTTTCCCTTCCACGACCTCATAGCCTTCCTGCCACAGCGCCCACATTTTCGGGATGACCTCCGGCGGGAATTGCATGTCGCAGTCGGTCACGACACAGGCATCGCCACGTACTTCACGAAGACCCGCAAAGATTGCGGCTTCTTTGCCAAAATTTCGGCTGAATGAGATACCCCGCACCATCGGGTTACGCCTTGATTGTTCGCAAATATAGGCATAGGTACGGTCACGTGAACCATCATCCACAAAAATCAATTCGTAGGGGATGTCAGCGGATTCCAACACTTCCGCCAACCGTTCCGCCGCCAGCGCAATGTTTTGTTCTTCGTTGTAGGCAGGGATGACAACCGACAATAGGCTCATCGTTTATACCTCCTTTTGGCGCAATGCCCTTTCTGCTTCCCGTTTCATATCACGGCGTGCCGCATCCTCTCGCTTATCGTACAACTTTTTACCACGGCATAAGCCGAGCTGTACCTTGACACGAGATCCTTTAAAATAAAGCGACAAGGGAATCAAGGTAAGCCCCTGTTGCTGTTTGAGCAATCCGTACAACCGCATAATCTCCCGACGGTGCATAAGCAGTTTGCGCACCCGTAACGGATCACGATTGAAAATATTGCCTTGTTCATAGGGGCTAATGTGCATCCCCTTAATAAATAATTCGCCGTTATCCACCGAGCACCATGCGTCTTTTAAATTGACAGCGCCTTTACGTAACGATTTAACCTCGGTGCCGCACAATTCAATACCGGCTTCCATGGATTCTTCCACAAAATAGTCGTGGAAAGCTTTGCGGTTTTCAGCAATGGTCTTGGTCGAAACACGTTCGCCTGCCACGTCCATTCCTCCTGTTTACAGTTCGCTTCGCCCTTCAAACGAACGGCTTAACGTAACCTCGTCTGCATATTCCAAATCACCGCCGACGGGGATACCGTATGCCAGGCGGGTGACTTTAATTTCAAATGGTTTGAGTAGTTTAGACAAATACATGGCGGTCGCCTCCCCCTCCACGGTGGGATTGGTCGCCATGATCACCTCACGGACATCGGTATTTGCCACACGGGTGAGTAATTGTTTGATGCGTAATCGGTCGGGACCAATACCGTTCATCGGCGAAATGGTACCGTGCAACACGTGGTAAACGCCATGATACTCCCGCATCCGTTCGAAAGCCAATACGTCTTGTGGGTCTTCCACCACACAAATGATGCCGTCGTCACGGTTTGCATTGGTACAGATGGGGCATTGCTCAGCGTCGGTTAAGTTACAGCACGTTTCACATTCGTGTATCTGTGCTTTGGCATTCACGATGGCATCGACAAAGCGTTTGCTTTGCTCATCGCTCATAGAAAGCAAGGAAAACGCCAACCGCACCGCCGTCTTATGACCGATGCCGGGTAGGCGTTCCCACTGTTCAATTAACGTATCAAGCGCCGGTACACGATATGCCATTGCTCTTGTCCTCCCGTTTCCTACGGTTTCGTATCCAGATACCACTCATCACCAGCAAAATGCCGATAAAGCTGCCTGCCCAATCTTTGAGCAGATCCACCAATTCAAACGTCCGACCGGCATTCAGTACCAGTTGGACCGTTTCATCCATGATAGCAAACACAAAGCAGCCCAAAAAGGCCACTATCATCCATCGACACAACCGATAGCTGCGTGCCAGCATAGCGGAGCAGAAGCCCAACACCGTAAAGGTGAAAACATGGGCGGCAGCACGCAACCACGTGTGTGCCAACTGCTGTACCGTTTGCTGCGTTTGGGCGGAGAGGGTTTTAGACCACACCAACAGGGCGTTGGTAAGTGACCCGCTTATGTCGGCGGACTGTTCCGCCGTTTGGCAGGAAAAGCTTAAAATCACGGCGGCGCACAACAGGGTGAGCGTCCACCAAACGGCTTTCCTTACCATTAGAAAGGCATCTTCATCCCACCGGTGATCTTGCCCAACGTTTCCTCCGAATCGGCCTGTGCTTTACGCACCGCTTCATTGACCGCCGCCACGATCATATCCGCCAACATTTCGGTATCATCGGGGTCAACCGCTTCCGGTTGTAATTCGATTGAACGCAAAAGATGCGTGCCGTCTACGGTGGCTTTCACCATACCGCCGCCCGCCGTTGCAGCGTATTCACGCTGTTCCAGCTCTGCTTGGGCGGTTGCCATGTCCTCCTGCATTTTTTGTGCCTGTTTTAACATGGCTTGCATATTGCCGCCACCGCCGTATCCTTGCGGTAATCGTGCTTTCATGCTATTTTCATCCTTTCATTTCAATCGTCACGCCTGCCTCGGCGCTTTGCTTTAAAAACGCCGAAAGCGGGTCGGTTGCTTCTTCGGATGTCGAGGAGGACTCGGTTTTCACCGGTCGGCCGCGGCTGATACGCATGGGTTTGCCTGCCACCGCCTGTACGACATTCATCAAAATAAATTTGTTGCCATCGGAACGAACCAACGAAACAAACAAATCGTTATCGGTAATCACAACCAACCGCTCGCCGTCGGTCATGGCCTGTGCATCCACCAACACACCGTGCAGCGGCGGACATTGTTCCGCCAGCCGTGCAAGCACCTCCGGCCATTGGTCAAAGGGACGCATCTGCTCCGGCGAGGTGGGTGCGGTCGGCGCAGATACGGCGACCGGTTCGGCTTTGGACTCTGCTTGCGGTTGCGGTGTTGGCTCCGCTTTGGGCGTCGATACCGACGCTGCTTGCGAGGTAGTAATTCCTGCTTCCAAGTTTTCAATGCGTCGCAATAGGCTTTCGGGTGTGGTATCCAGCCGTGGGTCGCACAAACGAAGTAGGGTGGTCTCCATCTCGACCCGGCGGGATACACCGCCTTTGAGTCGGTCTAACGTACTTTGCAGTACGTCCATGATATGCAAGATATCACTAAGCGAAAGGCCGTCTGCCTCACGCTGTAAGTCCTGCATCTCGCCCGGGGAAACGACAATCAGCGCTTCCGGTTTTCGGACGCTTTTTAACACCATCAAGTTGCGATAAAATTCGATAAGTTCTACACACAAACGTTCCATGTCCTTGGAGCCGTCGTACAGCGTTCCCAGCAAGGTCAGTGCAGCGGTGCCGTCGTGTTGCCGTACAGCTTGTGCCAACGCATACAGATGCTCTCGGCCTGCCATACCCGTTGCCTCTGCCACCATTTCCACCGTGATAGACCGTGAACGGGACAAGCACTGGTCCAGCAACGACAGCGCATCACGCAATCCACCGTCTGCCAGGCGGGCAATCAACAACGCTGCATCGTGGGTGATGGTGAATTGTTCCTGCTCGGCGACATACTCCAACCGTGCCGCAATATCGGATGAGGGAATACGGCCGAAATCAAACCGCTGGCACCGTGATAAAATGGTGGCGGGAAGTTTATGAACCTCGGTGGTGGCTAAAATAAAGATAGCGTGTTCCGGCGGTTCTTCCAACGTTTTAAGCAACGCATTGAAAGCGCCGGCAGACAGCATATGCACTTCGTCAATGATATACACCCGATATTTGGTGACCGCAGGGGCAAAGTTTATCTCCTCCCGCAGTTCACGGATATTATCGACACCGTTATTCGAGGCGGCATCAATTTCGACCACATCCAAAATGGTGCCGGCATCGATGCCCAAGCAATGATCGCACGTGTTACAAGGATCTCCGTCGTGAGGATGCAAGCAGTTAACCGCTTTCGCCAAGATCTTGGCGCACGAGGTCTTACCCGTTCCCCGTGAACCGGTAAACAGGTAAGCATGAGCCAAACGACCCGAAAGCAATTCGTTTTTGAGCGCTGTGGTGACGGCCGGTTGACCGTACACATCCGCAAAAGTTTGCGGACGCCATTTGCGATACAATACTTGATACACGGTTCTGCCCCCTTTCGAAAACGCCATGTTCTCTCGGGCATACGGGCTGACAGGTTATCTGCGGCGCACGGATGGAATCCGCTTAATGCTGCTCGGTTCCCCGCCTGACATGGTTCACAGCCCCCCGCCGCACAGGACCCATCAACCCGTATGCCCCAAAGTACACGGCGTTGTACATTAGTATAGCGTATTTTTTTAAAAAAAGCAACACATTCCCGGTATTTTTTACGGTGTTTCATACCAAAAAGCGGTTGTCGGGGTTTTTACTTCCTTTTCCGTCGGATTGACAAATGGTAACAAGTTTGTAACAAAGATTGCATCGCGGATATTTTTGGGGTATACTCATTTTGAAATAAAAGGTAAAAGGAGGATGGCGGATGATACGGCGCGAATGGTATCGCCTTTTTCGAAATGAGCGTGCCTTTATGTGGGCAATTATACTGTTGACAGCGATACCCGTATTCCCCGAATACTGCGCACCGGTACTGGCGATGGGAGCGTTAGCTGCCGCCGCTATCGATGCACGGAAACATAACACCTCCATACAGTTAGGCACACTTGGTAATTTACTGCTGATCTATCTTTTGTATCTGATAATCGGCATTTTCTATTCTGACCATCCGTTAAACAGCCTTTCTACCGTTGCGATGTGGGCGGTCATGTTTTGCGGGTATTTGACCGTCACCACCGTCGTGACCACTCGTCATCGTCTGCATACGGCGGTGTTTGCGGTTGCGGTCGCCGCCGCTTTTATCGGCATTGTATCTTGTGTGCAGTATCTGCTGATCGGGGTGCTTCATAAAGACGTTCCCAATCAACTATGGTTGAAACTGGACGAATTTTTTTATACGTATTTTCCAATGGATATCGATCTGCACATGGCCGATCACCGTGCCTGCGGTACCTTTAACAACCCGAATATTTTGGGAGAATATATGACGATGGTGTTACCGCTCATTGGTTACTATGGGTTTTCGGAATTCCGCACCCGTCGCTCATTGCTGTGCCGCTTGTGCCTGTTTCTCGCCGTTCTCGGCGCAATGGCTTCGTTCTCCCGTGGTGCCTATATTGCAATACTATCCATGGTACTGATGATTTTTGTATCCAACCTCAACCGTATCACACCGCTGGCATTATGCTTAGCGGCTGCCGTTTCGCTCATTCCCGAAGCCATTATGGGTCGGTTTTTGTCGATTGGGCAAGGCGGCAATGATTTTGCTATTTTCGAACGATTTGAAGCGTGGGACGTTGCCATCCAAACCATCGTCAGCAGTCCGCTATTTGGGTTAGGTCCCGGTATCAGCAATTTTTGGGAACAATTACAAAAAGCCGGAGTCGGGGCTCCACATTCCCATAATCTGGTGTTGCAGTTGCTGGTAGAGGGCGGTTTTATTGCGCTGTTTTTACTTTGCATGGTTGCGGTACGATTGCTGCAAAACAGCTTGGAGATTGCCAACCGCAACCGCCGTGGCAAGGGATTGGGCAACGCTATGGTCATGTTTGCCGTCGCATTTGTAGTGTACGGTATGGTGGATTATCCGTTCCTCTCCCCCAAGTTGGTCGGAAACTTCTTAATGATTATCGGTTTTGGTGATGCCATATCACATATCTATCTGCAACAGCATCCTCTACCGCTTGCCTCCATCCCCCCACTGGTGTGGCGACACATTCGTAAACATTCACTTACACGGCGCAAGAAAAATTTTTAAAAAAAGTCCTTGACTTTTGCGGGCAAACCCACTATAATCTATTTCGTTGTCCACATGCGCTCGTAGCTCAGCTGGATAGAGTGCTTGACTACGAATCAAGAGGTCAGGGGTTCGAGTCCCTTCGGGCGCGCCAGAAAAAAGCACTTGCAATCGCAAGTGCTTTTTTCAACGAAATAAATCCCTTGCGGGATTTGTGAAATACACTTCGTGCGTGAAATACGCCTACGGCGTGTGAAATGCCTGCGGGCGTGAGTGGGTTTATTTCATTTCACTTGATGCGTCAGCATCAAATTTCACAATTCACGAAGTGAATTATTTCACCGTGAGCGCAAGCGAACGATTTCACTACAAATGTGAGAGTACAAATTCATACGCAAAAACGGCAAAAATATCTTTTTTGTAGCCCATAGCCAGGAAAAGAAACAGCCTTTGCCTTGATAGGCAAAGGCTGTTTCTTTTCAGCGAAATAAATCTTGACGGATTTGTGAAATACACTTCGTGCGTGAAATACGCCTACGGCGTGTGAAATGCCTGCGGGCGTGAGTGGATTTATTTCATTTCACTTTCTGCTTTAGCAGAAAATTTCACAATTCACGAAGTGAATTATTTCACCGTGAGCGCAAGCAAACGATTTCATTAAAAACTGTGAGGGTTCGAATTCATACGCAAAAACAGCAAAAATATCTTTTTT
>JAZRZU010000100.1:0-3596 GCA_045601465.1 Acutalibacteraceae bacterium | reverse complement strand
TCTCATATTTTCACCTAACCTGCGTCTGTCTCTACTTTTTTTTCTGCGGAAGGACAAGCAATAAATTGGCAGAATGTTCTGAAACACTCTTGAAAACAATTGCAGCCCGTGTTAATATCATAATGAAAAGCGGAAATATCCATAATTTGCATACAAAAGAGAAGAAATCAGGAGGTAACATGAAGCGAATTCTATATATTATGGTATGGTTGCTTCCGAATTATCCGAGCCAATAAGAAGGGAGGGATGTAGATGAAGTATTTCAAAACAATCGTCGCACTGTTGCTGTGCTGCTCTCTCCTTATTTCTTGTCTTGGATGCAACCGGGAAACGGAGAAGAACACTCTCTACACGCCCGACGCATCGGATGATGGCCTTTCCGGCGTGGGTACCATCCGTGGCAATACGAACGGGAACATCATCGGTGCAGGAGGCAGGGCGGTATGTGACGGAGAACGCATGTTTGCGGTGAATTATGATTCAGACAAGGGATACTGTATCGTTGAACAACAGATAAAGGACGGCTCCGAGCACGAGCTGCTTCGGTTGGATGCGGCATATCCCGTTGGCGTCACGGACCTGAATTTGCTTGGCGATAAGCTGTACTTCCTAAAAGGGACGGATGGGGAATATGAGGTCATTGAATATGACTTGTCGACCCAAACGACCAAAGTACTGTACCAAAGTCAGACGCATTTGTTCGATATGCATGCGGTATATGGGAAACTTCTATTTTCTACAAGGGAAGGAAACACTGTCATCCTCGATGCGGATGATCCCGAATCATTTGTACAGGAAGATGACTTTCGCATTATGGGGGCGATGGGAGGGCTTCTGTACGGAGAACGCCCCTCAGATCAAAAGCTCGTTGCCATCAATGCCTTTGGTGAGGTGACCGCTGAATTTGATGCAGATTACACCTGTGCAATCCCTGCACTCGGCAAAATCGTTTGCATGGACAATCTGTACCGTATGCCTGAAAATGAGCCGGAGACCATAGACTATTCGACCAAAATTACAATATTGGATGCCGACAATGGGGAGATCGTAACGACCTTCCCGATCCCCGATATCGCTTGCGAATCCTACTTGAATCTGAGTGAAAACTATCTCTATGTGCAAGAGTATCTCATTGACGGCGCAGGCAGCATTCACAGGATCAATTGGACGGGCGAGGATTTCTCCATGTTCGACGACCGTTGCTTCCGTAGCGGCATATCGCTTTGGAACGATCAACCGCTGACCGACTCGCTCAACTGCGATCCGCTTCTAAACAACCTTCCCTAAAAACCCACACACCACCCCAATATGCTACAATATAGTTATGCAACACCTGTTGTTGGCAAACCTCACGAGGTCACCGTAAATGATATTGATATTCCTGAAAATGCTACAAGAGTAGCAACAGCCCATACTCATCCTAATAGCAATGAATTTTCAGGGCTCAGTCCTGGTACTGACAAAGGAGATATTCATAATGCCATCAAACGTGGTATCAACAGTTACGTCATTGGGCCCAACTTAAAGTTGCAAAAGTACATTGTGTCTTTAGATTCTGTGTGCGTTGTCGGCATTGCTGCACCACGTCTGATAACAACTCAAGAGAAGTCATCGCTCATGTGGCATTATCAGTCATCTTGGAGAGAACATCTTGATGATTGTAACGATTTCGACTGTGTAAATATACCTTGGCCTACATTCTTGCATTAAAGGGGGAAACGCAATGAAAAATACAATGAATCCGATTATCCCGCTTAAGAAGTTCTCTGTGTATTGCTTAGTAACAGTACTGATACTGTTGTCGCTTGCGTGTAATAATATCACCTCAACAGAGATCACCGACAAGCAAGCGGAGGAGTTGTTCTTTGAGATCCCTGAGCCAATCGAGGGAATTCCACAGAATTTCTCCGAGACTACGAGCAATGATTATTTGCCAACAACGGCAGGGTCTTTTGAATATCTGCGGGAAAAGGATAAGCCGGATGGACTATATTTTGTGCCGAACGAAGGCGAGCCAACATTGCTTCTAAACGGCCATTTTGTAAATATTCAGTTACGCAACATCTACCTATATGCGGTGTCCTATTCCGATGCGAAGAATGCACCACCATCAACACTTTATCGTATCAACCTGTTAGCAAATCGTGTGGAGAAGTTTGCTCATCCGACCACTTGTTACTATGTTCTTCCGGACCGCAGCATTATCTATTGGGACCAGCGCACCGATTCGATCGTTCTGACCGATTGGGCGGATGATGAGCCTGTTCTGCTCATGGAAGATATTGTCGATGCAACCATACTTCCGCAGGGGAATCGAGTCATTCTGCACTGCAAGGTGCAGAATTGGGGGAATGATAAATTCCTTCTCTACACACCAGATGACGGTCTCACCGAGTTGGAATTGTATGCCGAGAATCTTCGGGAATGCTTCTTTAGAGACGATACGGTTTACACGTTGTGCAGCGATGTTCCTGGCGTTGCAGCCACTGCATATTTGCATTCCTATAACCTGATGTTTGGGGAGGTCGGAAAACCAATCCTGGTCAAAACAGAACATGTGGGGATTAAGCATATTCCGTTTATTCTGACCTACGAGGAAGCGGAAATGTTGAGGTTCGGCTTGGAGGATACTGCGTTTGGTAAACTCGTTTCGGATGATCTTGACGATGATCTTTGCTTGGTGTCCATAAGCAGAGATTCTCTTGGTTCCGCACCGGACATCTATATTTTTGAAGATCGCATCCGTATCAAAGGTGGATACGCAGATAACCGGGTGCCTTTGGACAGGGGTGTACCGATCCTTGTAAGCAAGGATGTGAAGCTGTACACAGAGGATTATTTCGAAACGGATTATTTTGTGGATGGTTTCTCTGCCTATGTGCCGGACGAAGGGGGGCTTACCTATGAGAGAAGACCCATCACCTCGAAGAGAACAGCAATAGCGGCAGGATTGGATATCGCCTATCATAACTTTAGCAAGGGTCGGGTTAGCGACCCAAAACTTGTGTCGGTGATCCGCTATTATGCGGATAACATTTGGGTGCTTCGATACTGTCGTGACGATATAGAGGTAGAAGGCGGGATAACTTGTATCGCATTGGATGGGGCCACCGGGGAAATCATACTTCGCTGGGGAGAAGAGTAGGGGAATAACTGTATTACCGATAAATCCACTACCAACACCTGTGAAACATGCTACAATAGAACCAACGACAGCCCCCGAGCATTGCACTCGGGGGCGATTTCTATTTAGGGAGTGGTATATATACCAATCACGAACCACCACAAGGTGGCATCCAACCCCACCGAGCGGATCGTCTGCAACAACAGCGATGATGTGATCCGATTCAATTTCGACGAGGAGTGGGAAGCGCACCCTTTGAACCGTGCAACCAAGCGGAGTGGGAAGCGCACCCTTTGAACCGTGCAACCAAGCGGAGTGGGATGCGCACCCTTTGAACCATGCAACCAAGCGGAGTGGGATGCGCACCCTTTGAACCGTGCACCAAAAAATATATTAAAAATTTTTGTCATATTTTGTCACGCCCGTGCGACATATATATGTAGAGACAGCGCAAGGCACCTCTCGCTGATAT
>JAZRZU010000099.1:0-5124 GCA_045601465.1 Acutalibacteraceae bacterium | reverse complement strand
CGGCACGGATATGCTGATGCTGCCGTCCTGAATATATCCGCATTCCTCGCAGTGGGCTTGGATGCGTTTGTGCTTAGCAATGATTTGCTCGGCTGAGAGCGTTCCTCGGTTTTGATATACATACACCTTTTCGCCCTGGGTGATGAAGCTGTTGCAGAACTCCTTCGGAGTCTGACCGTGTACCTCTCGGATGCGTTCGGTGATCATATCCTTGATGAGCTGCAACTCTGCCGCCGTCGGCTGATAGTCGAACTCGTCGGAGAAGTCATCACCGCTGATCACGCATTCGATACGGAGCGTATCGGCAAAGGGATTGTATTTGCCGTACATATTCAGCCACGTTCCATTGTCCGAGTCGGTCTTGGTGCGGAACTTTTCGTCCACGTCAAACCAGGTTTCGATATAACAGGTAATCTGCTGACCGATGTCGCAGTCCACCTCCATATCACGGTCGATGACGAGATCCTTGCGTTCCAATTCCATATTTTCTTTCATGCCGTACCTCCTTTACTTCGCTCTCGCAAGGGAGCGAGTGAGGTTGACGGCGGTGGTGGTCGCATGGACAACACTCATCATATTGACTCTTACTGAGCTGTCGAGACCGAACTGCTGGGCAATTCTCGGCACCTCATTGGCGGCAAGCATAATGCCGAGTCCGAGGAGCATATTGCCGGGGAAAGTAAGCAGTCCGAGGAATAGCAAGGTGGTCTGCATAAACGCCGTAAGGCAGATCGCCGCTACCTGCTTCATCCATTGCACGAAGCCGTCCATATATCCTCTCGGAATGGAGAACATATACAAGGCTCCGACCGCCATCTGCACGAGCAGGATTCCTCCGCGCTTGATGTTTTGGAAGAATATCTTTATTACGCAGTAGGCAAAGGCGATCAGCGCAAGGATGTTAAACAGGCTGAACGTGATGTTGCTCGACACAGCGAAGCTGCCGACAAGGACACTTGTGCTTTGTCCCGCAAGGTCAATGGATTGCCCTCCGGCGAACAGTGCCGACAGGTCGTGGGAGAAGGTGTTTTGAAGGGATATGCAGAACTTATACAGTTCCACGGGTACTACTCCGATTAGGGAGCAGGCAAAGAAGCCTTTAAGGATATTGATGGACGTTGTCTTGATATCTGCTCGGCCGTGTTGGTATTCGATTGCCACGTCGAATACGGCAACCACCAATCCGGCAACGAAGAGCGACCATCCAAACAGCGTAAACAGCTTAATGGTGGCTTGTACCCAATCAAGAGCAAAGATATCCGCGCCCATATTGCCCATCATCGTGAAGAAGTCGGCAACGGCGTCGTAGATGGTTTCATAAAACCATCGGAGCATTGTGTTCCAAATGGTGTTGGATATCTGTGTTCCTAAAAATTCAAAGGCTTCCCGTATGGCTTCGGCTATTGCGTCAATCAGATCGCCGATCCAATCAAACATGGGATTTCACCTCCTGATTTCAAAACAGACACAGACGGTGGATCGCTCCACCGCCTATGCCTGCGGATAAAAAATGACCGATTACTCCGTTTCGGGTAATCGGTCGGGGTTGGGGATTTCTCATAGGGACATTGCAATCCCTTCGGATTGGTACATCCCCACGTAGTCGAGGACGGTGTCGGCGATCAGTGCTTTGTCGGAGGCTGTTACAGGCGTATACCAATACGCCTTGCTGTTGCTTTCCTCCCACATATAGGGATAGACATTGGGTGTGCCGTGATCGTTCTTTAGTCCGATGATGTCACCGAACCTCATGGTTTCTCTGTCCACCGCGCCTTCAGTGCGGTTGAGGATGGAGATCTGAATGGCATCGTAATGCTTGGCGATTCCGGTGGAAACGAACTGCAATTTCACTCGCAGGTCATCATCCAGCTTGCCGAGCAGAGTTCTGCCGACGATCTTCGGATCGTGGATAATGTCGTTCCCACCGAACATCCTGTGAAGTTCGCCTTCAAAAAAGTTCATGCCGACACCTCCTTACAGGATGGTCCAGATATACAGAGGTGCGGTCAAAGTGAAGATGAGGCAGGCGAACAGGATCGCAGGCGCGGTAAACTCAAACTGACCGTGCTTGCGGTAATCGAAGTATGCCGTGCCGAGCTTCACGAAGAAGAGGATCGCCAGGATCATATCCACCACGGGAAAGACCACGTTGTTGACCACCGTCTGCACCTGAGTCTTGGCGGTGTTCCATGTCTGCTCGATAGCTCCGGCTACGTCGCCTGCGGCGAAGGCCGTTACCGAGAAGGTACTGACGATCACCATCATCAGCACGGCACAGAGAAGAATTCGCATAATTTTCTTATTACGCATTGTAGGTTCCTCCTTGTTTCTTGAGAGTTTGTTTTACTTGGGATTCCTTGATATAGCAGGTGCGGATGTTGAGGTTCTTGGCAAAGCTGATTTCCTTTTCCATGCCGTGGGATACTCGGTCGCCGAATACCCACAGCTCATCGCAAAACCACAACAGGGACAGCCCTGCAGCGAGTCCGATCTCCCGTTCCTTCGGGTTTTCGTCATTCAAGCATAGGGCGTAAAAATGCGGAACGACCGGAGCCGTTCCGCACAGAAGCGCATATTTTGCATACTGCTTTGCCCGCTGCAGGTTACCCGCTACATCGCCGCCAAGCGGAGAGCAAATATACACCTTTTTCATCATTCATTTTCATCGTCCTTTTTCTTCTTGATGAGGACGATGGCGGTGGCGATGACACCGCCCAAGGCAACCGCCGCAAGTCCGATCCAGAAGCCGATGTTGCTCTCATCACCGGTCTGCGGTACTTCGGGGATTTTTTCATTGGTCATAGCTGCTTTCACGATTTCTCCATCCTCCTTGATCTCGAAGGGATTTGCCTTTGTGTCGGGGATATAGCCGTCCAAGGCTGCGAATTCCTCGTAGGTGTACTTACCGTAGCGAAGAGTGAACTTGGCAATACCATTCTCGTCGGTATAGCCTTCTGCCACGATCTCTCCGGATTCATTACGAATTCGGAATCCCACGTTCGCAAGGACTTTGCCGTCAGAGATATCGGTCTTGGTCAGCTCCAACTCACCCACAATGGGTTTGTTGGTGAAGCCTACGCCAGCTTCGTTTTCCACGGTTACGGTTTCACCGTCATTCCTGATCTCGAAATAGTGGTAGGTGTCATCCTTAACGAAGCCTTCGGGAGCAGTCTTTTCGTAGAGGAAGTAACCGCCGTAGCGGAGCTTCTCATAGAAATATACGCCTGCTTCGGTTTCGGTCATTTCGCCTACGAGGGTGTCGATCTCGGCATCGAATTCGCTGTTACCGTCCACGTCCTTGTAGATTTCAAAGACGGCACCGGATAGCTTATTGTCGGGATACTCTTTGTCCACCTTCGTGGTGGTCACGTTACCGAGGATGGGCTGATTGGTGAAGCCAACGCCTGCCTCGTTCTCGATGGTGACGGTTTCGCCGTCGTTTCTGATCTCGAAATAGTAGTAGCCGTCATCCTTGAGGAAGCCTTCGGGCGCGGTCTTTTCATAAAGGAAATATCCGTTATAGCGAAGGTCGTGCATCTCATAGATGCCGTCCTCGGTTTCGGTCATCTCGCCTACGAAGAGGTCGATTTCGGGATCGAATTCGCCGTTATTATCCACGTCCACGTAGACTTCAAAGACGGCGCCGGACAGCTTGTTGTCGGGGTATTCCTTATCCACCTTCGTGGTCTTGACAGAGCCGGTGATGAACTCGTTTTCGATGGTGATCTCAATAACTTCCTCATCGGTGCCTACGGTTACAGCGTAGCTGTTCTCGTTCAGTACGAATGCGGGAGCTGCCTTGATCTCACGGACGATCCATCTTCCGAAGGGTACGTTCTCGAAGGTGAAGATGCCGATCTCATTGGACTGGCAGGTAGCAAGGGCGGTTTCCTCGGTGAACTCGGTTTCGTTCTCACGGAAGAGACCGAAGAGCGCACCGCAAATAGTGAAGCCATCCTCGTCCAGCTTCTTGCCGATGATAGTGCCACGGATAATCTCGTTGGTGATAGATTCGCCGTTATTCACGGAGATCTTCACCACCGCGGTGTCCTGGCCTGCATACTCGAAGGTTACGGGATAGGTGCTGTCAGAGAGGATATAGTGGCTGTCGGTTGCGATCTCCTTGACGTATACCTTTGCGCCTACGGGAAGGTCAGTTACAAATACCGCCTTGCCGTTCTCGTCGCAGGTTACGGCTTCAATGAGACCGTCCTTGGGGATGACCTTGCCGTCAGCTGCGGTGATGTCCTCAGAGGCATACAAGCCGAACTTGACGGAGGTGATTTCGCCGTTCATGCCAATGCCGTATTTCTCGTCCTGTTCCAAGACTTTGGAGAGGTCGATTTCCACCTTCTGTCTTTCATTGACGAAAGCTGCGGAGGTGGTCGTGATCTTGATTTCCTGTCCGGCATAGGTCAGCTCTACGGTCACGGTATCGCCGTTAAGGATCATACCGTGGGGAGCTGTGATTTCTCGGATTTCGAATTTGCCGAGGAACAGCGGCTCGGTGGTAGCCGTTCCGTCTGCGCCCGTGGTGATGGTGGCAACAACGTCGCCCTTCTTATAGCGGAGCGTACCGTCGAGGGTTACCACATCTTCGGCAGCAGTGATCTCATAGACTGCACCTGCCAAGCCCTTGATCTCATACACGGGCTGATATGCTCCATCGGATTCCACCACAGAGGAGAAGACCTCACCGGTCTTGGTGATGGTGATCGTTCCTTTCTGCGGTTCGTTTTCCTTGACTACCTTGACGATGGTGATGCCGTTTTCATCGGCGGAGTTTTCCTCGGTCACGTCAAAGTAGATCGGAGTAGCATCGAGGACGTAACCGTGGGGTGCCTGCACCTCGACAAGTGAATATCCTTCGCCGTAAGGGAGCTTTTCGGGTGTGAGGAGCGTACCGTTCTCGTCGGTGTAGAAGGTGTCGATCACGGTCAGCGTCGGGTAGGTGTAGCTCATAGTAACGAGGCTACCGTCGGGAGCGTAGATCTGAAAACCTGCTCCCGCATAAGGGATGGTCTTACCCGTAGTGCTGTCGGTCTTGACCACATGGAGATAGGACTCGAAGTTTGCGTTGTTAATGAGGTAGCGATATACTTCGCCGTCCTCGCTGACGAACAC
>JAZRZU010000098.1:0-30329 GCA_045601465.1 Acutalibacteraceae bacterium | reverse complement strand
TAGATAAGAACAAATTCATGATTTGTTTACGAAAACGAGTGGAAACAATCATATAGTAATCGTATAAGGTGATGTAAAAAGTCCAAACATGCTTAAAAAGGAGTGGAACAACGTGAAACGAAAAATACCGCTTTCGGTGCGACAGATCGTATCACTTGTCGTGTTTATTACGATGGTGGTATCTACTGTGGTTGTGGCGGTTGCGATGATCATGGCGCCGTCGGTGCCTACCGAAGGATATCCTCGTGTTAAAAATGACTATGTGTTAATGTTGTTGCAATCTCTTCTCGGTATTTTTGCGATGTTACTGCCGCACTGGCTTTCTCGTCGGTGGGGTGTGGAGATCCCGTCGTTTATGATGGTGTTATATGCGGTGTTCTTGTACTGCGCCATCTATCTTGGTGAGGTAAAAGGGTTTTATTTTTTACTGCCGTATTGGGATACCATTTTACACACGTTCAGCGGCATCGCACTGGGGGCGCTGGGATTTTCCGTGTTAACGCTGCTCAACAAAACCGACCGTGTTCCGTTCAATTTAAGTCCGGCTTTTGTGGCTGTGTTTGCCTTTTGTTTTGCGATTGCGGTTGACGTGGTATGGGAGATTTATGAATTTATTGCCGATGGTGTGTTTTCCATGAACATGCAAAAGCACGCTCTGGACAGCGGACAATCGCTGGTAGGGCGTGCTGCACTTGCCGATACCATGACCGATCTGATTGTAGATTCGGTCGGGGCGGCGTTTATTTCCATTATCGGGTATCTATCGCTTAAATTTAAAAAAGGATGGATCGAAAAATTTTTGGTAAGGGTACGTCGCCCCAAAAACAAATAATTATTTGACCGTTACCCCCGTATAATAGTGTTTTAAAATCTCGTCATAGGTAAATCCTTGTTCTGCCATCGCTTTGGCACCAACCTGACTCATGCCAACACCGTGTCCGTATCCTTTGACGGTGAAGGTAAAGCCCTCTGCATGGTGGTTGACCGTAAAGCAAGCAGAACGCAGCTTTAAAGCCTCCCGCACCTCTTTGCCGGTCAGCGCTTTTCCGCCGATGGTAATGGCGGTAACGGTTCCGGACGGAGAAACGGTAGGGTCGCCGGAAATCCACGTAGCGGCATCCCCTGTGAGGGATAGTTTGGGAAAGGCTTTGGCAAAATCGGTGTCGGATACCGTGACGGTCGATTCATAGTTGGGGTATAAGGGGTCACCGCTGCTGACCACCGGTTGCAAGTAGGGATAATCGCTTCCCCAAAAGACGGCTGAGGATTCGGTTTTTCCCGCATTGCAACTATGATAGGCTGCAAAAATGGGGGAATTTTCATATAACACCTGTTGTCCAAACACCGCATCTACGGCGGCGGCGACAGTGCTCAGGTGTTTGTCATAATTATTGCCCCATATTTTTTTCAGCCCCTCGGGAGAATAGGTCTCGGGAAAGGTTGAGGGAACGGCGGAAAAATCGGCGCCTTGCATGGATGCATTGTCTTTTTGTCGTTGCTTTTCATGTGTGTAATAGGTATAGGAGGCGACTGCCTGTGCCTTTAATGCTTCGGCCGGGTAAGAGGCGGGCATTTCGGATGCTACGGTGTAGATTAAGAAATCTCGCTCCGAAAACGTATAAATGACACCGGCATCGGCATCCAACACTTTGAATACCGATTCGGTTTTTTGCGTGTCGCTCGGGTCGGTAGCGCTGTCAGGTTGGATGGGTGAAACCGGTGGTTGTTCCGGCACGGGGGCAGTTTTGGCTGAAAACAGCAACGGGCCAACCGGTAATAACAAAAAAAGGCAATAACACAGTACAAACAAACCAACATACGATTTCATACAAACCTCCTGTGTGATAAAAAGATTGACTTTTGGGGGATATCCGTGCATAATATAAACACTATTTTTAAAGGGGCTGTTTAATTTGGATATTACCTGTGAAAACAGCTTGTTTACATCTTTATGCGAGCAAGTCAAGGAAAATAACCGCATCCCCTCCGAACGGTATAGTAATCAGGACATTAAGCGTGGATTGCGCAATGCAGACGGAACCGGTGTGGTAGCGGGATTAACCCGTATTTGTAACGTTCACGGTTACGTGTTGTCCGAAGGAGAAAAGCAACCGGTGGAGGGCGAACTCACTTATCGGGGCTATTCGATCGAGGATTTGGTGCGCGGCACCCACGGGCAGGGCAAATTTGGTTTTGAAGAAGTGGCGTTTTTGCTGTTGCTTGGCAAATTGCCTACCGATAAAGAGCTGGCGGATTTTTGTGATTTGCTGTCTGCAAATCGTGAGCTGCCGGAAAATTTTGCTGAGGATATGATCCTCAAAGCGCCGTCACCCAATATTATGAACAAATTGGCGAGTACGGTTTTGGCGTTGTACTGTTATGACAAACATCCCGAACCGGAAAGCTTGGACAACGTATTGCGCCAGTGTATTCGATTGTTGGCGGTGCTGCCCTCTATGGTGGGGTATGCGTATCAGGTAAAACGCCGCCACTTCGATCGAGAAAGCATGTATTTTCACCAAACCATACCGGGTCTTTCGACTTCTGAGACTTTGCTACGCACCATTCGTGCCGATGCGTTGTATACCGACGACGAAGCCAAATTGTTGGACCTGTGTTTGATGTTGCACGCTGAACACGGCGGCGGTAATAACTCAGCGTTTGCAGCACGGGTGTTGACTTCTTCCGGTACCGATACGTATTCTGCGATTTCGGGTGCGATCGGTTCGCTCAAAGGTCCTCGTCACGGCGGTGCAAACTTAAAGGTTACGCAGATGCTCAATGATATGAAAGCCAATATTCGGGATTGTTCCGATGACGATGAGATTGCTGACTATCTCGGCAAGATGCTGCGTCGTGAAGCAGGTGATGGATCCGGCTTGATTTATGGTATGGGCCATGCGGTATATACGTTGTCCGACCCCCGTTCGGTATTGCTTAAAAAGGAAGCAAAACGCATGGCGGAGAAAAACGGATATGGTGATGATTTCCGTTTGCTGGATGCGGTAGAACGGTTAGCGCCTGAGGTGATGGCACGGGTTCGAGGGATCGAACGTGCTATTTGTGCCAACGTGGATATGTATTCCGGTTTGGTGTATCGTTCTCTCGGCATTTCAGAGGATCTGTTTACACCTTTGTTTGCGGTTGCCCGTATCAGCGGTTGGTGTGCGCATCGTTTGGAAGAGTATTTGACCGGCAATCGCATCATCCGTCCGGCCTATAAACCGTTCGGCAAAGCCTTGCCGTATGTCGATATCAAAGACCGTGTATAATGATGAAGCACACTGCATTTCTGTGGTGTGCTTTTTTCACATGAATAGGTTGCTTTTTTTGGAAAATATGATACAATAAAGCGGATGGAGGCCGATTATGAAATATACAACAAAAGACAATACCATACGCTTTTCTCGTTATGTCTGCTTTTTAACCGTTGCGGCGACAGTTTTTTTGGCGATATTACGTATTGCGTTGACGCCGATTGCCACGTCGCAGCCGATACTGTACGGCGTTGCGCTGGGTACGACCGTGATTTTGCTGGCGTGTTTACTGATTTTTTCTAAAACGAAAATAGAGGAATCGAGTGCCGTGTCCGGCGATGTGGTGCGAGTATTTGCTGCTTTTGCATCGGTTGCAGGTGCTGCATGGGTGGTTTTTTCGATAGCAACGCTGTTTAACTGGTGGACAACACAGACGATGCCCTATCCGAACAAAACCCTCGCCACCGCTTTTGACAAAGGATGTTTGTATTTATTAGCGGCGATGGGTTTGGTCGCAGGACTTTTATTTCTGCGTTTAGCGGTTCGTTGGTGGCAAACCAAACAGATCACTGCCGTACAAGTTCCGGTATTGGCGCTTGCACCGGTTGCCTGGACGTGGGTTCGGTTGGTGCGGTATATTACGTCACATGTGAGCGCAACCGGGTTGTTCCGCAATGCGTATGACCTCGGAATGATTTTGTTTGAGATGGTGTTCTTCCTGCTGTTGGCAAGATATATAGCCGGTGTTGGCAATAAAGCGTCTCGCATGATCTTCGGCGTGTCACTGTGCACCGGGTTGTTATGTGCAATAAGCAGTATTTCTCAGGTGACGTTTTTCCTATTACAAAACGGCACCGCTTTCCAAACCGTTTTGCTTGTAATCGCCCCCGATTTTGGCATTGGTCTGCTTGCGTTCTCGTTTGCATTTTCGCACGCTTACGGCGAAAAGATAGTGTGTGACAGCCAAGAGCTTGATGCGCAGCAACCGGAAGAGATAGAGGAGCTCGGCGGCGCTGAATTCCTGATAAGTGATACAGCGTTTGCGATGTATGATCCCGATGAAGCGGAAGCTGCGCCGGATCATGAAGAATAGGCAACAGCACTCTTGGGCAAAATTCACCAAAAACGCAGGCAGAAAACGAAATAGTTGCTGCGTTGGTATAAAATAAGAAGACTTTGGTAAAAATTTATTAAAGTTCTTGAAAAATTTATGCAAAGAGTGTAATATGGTAAAAGAATAAAAATTTGGAGGAATTTAGTTATGGCAGTTAAAGTTGCAATCAATGGCTTTGGTCGTATCGGTCGTTTGGCATTCCGCCAAATGTTTGGCGCCGAAGGTTATGAAATCGTTGCGATCAACGATTTGACCAAGCCCAGCATGTTGGCTCATCTTCTCAAATACGATACCGCGCAGGGTCGCTATGACGGACACACCGTTTCGGCAGACGACGAGGCCGGTACCATCACGGTAGATGGCAAAGAACTCAAAATTTATGCAGAGAAAAACGCTGCGGATCTGCCTTGGGGCGAAATCGGTGTAGACGTCGTGTTGGAATGCACCGGCTTCTATTGCAGCAAGGATAAGAGCCAGGCTCACATCGATGCCGGCGCCAAGAAGGTTGTTATTTCTGCTCCCGCAGGCAACGACCTCAAAACCATCGTGTTTAACGTAAACCACAACACCCTGACGGCGGATGACACCATCATTTCCGCTGCTTCTTGCACCACCAACTGCCTTGCCCCGATGGCAAAGGCTTTGAACGAGTACGCACCGATCCAGAGTGGTATTATGACCACCGTGCATGCCTATACCGGTGATCAGATGATCCTGGACGGCCCGCACCGCAAAGGCGACCTCCGTCGCGCACGTGCCGGCGCACAGAACATCGTTCCGAACTCCACCGGCGCTGCAAAAGCCATTGGTTTGGTTATTCCGGAATTGAACGGTAAACTGATCGGTTCTGCTCAGCGTGTACCGACCTGCACCGGTTCTACCACCATTTTGGTTGCGGTTGTTAAAGGTAAGGACGTTACCAAAGAAGGCGTCAATGCCGCAATGAAGGCAGCTGCGAACGAGTCTTACGGATATAACGAGGATGAGATCGTGTCCTCCGATATCATCGGTGTTCGCTATGGTTCGTTGTTTGATGCTACCCAGACCATGGTTGCCAAGATCGACGACGATACCTATCAGGTACAAGTTGTTTCCTGGTATGACAACGAGAACTCCTATACCAGCCAGATGGTTCGCACGATTAAATATTTTGCAGAACTCGGCTAATCGGTTTTTCGAAGGGCGTGGGATATACACATCCCACGCCTTTTTATATCCCTTGCCAGTGTGAGCAAAGTGTGTTAAACTAAAAATACCATGTGAGGTGTCAAGCTATGAAGAAAGAAAATATTCGTTGGGCAACCAAATTATATGGTGTTTCGTGTATTGCCGGTATTGTGGGTATCTTTACGTATTTGTCGGTTGCCGTATTGATATCGATGTTTGTGACAACCGAGCAAACACAGGGCGCCGGTATCTTAACGGTAACCAATCTTGTCACTTTCGTTTTGCAAGCGATCCTGTTTTATATACTCATTTACACCAGAATGTACGAGTTGGGGTATAAAAACAACAATGCGGTTCAATTTGGCCGTATGAACGCCGACCCGTTGCGGGGTTTGAAGATCGGTGCTATGGCGGCGATTCCGTCGGTTATCAGTTTTTTGGTATTGATAGCAGACAAAGTGTTCGGCATTTGGGAACGGACAGCGATGGTTTATCGTCTGTGCCATGCCGCCGTATATCCGGTGATGGTGTGGACGATGGGGACGGCCCTGTCCACCACGACAGCTTCTTTGTCGTGGGGAGCGGTTTTGTGCGCAGGAATTCCGGTTCTTTTCCTTCCGACCGTTGCGACACTCGGCTATTATTTGGGATTCCGTCGTGTTGAAGTGTGGAACAACATCGTGTTTGTTCGCAAAAAGAAATAATCATTCCGTCCTCCGCATACCTTTAAAAGCGGAGGGGATGATGGTGAAACAGGAAATTCGTTCGAGAATATTGGATATTGCGCTGGTGGCGGTTGGCACCTTGACGTTAGCAACGGTGTTGTTTGGTATTGCAGACAGACGTTCGACAGCGGGGGTCGTTACGAAGGCACCGAATGTTCTCATCGATGCCGGTCACGGCGGAGAGGACGGCGGCGCCGAGGGCGCTGACGGCACGCTGGAAAAGGATATTAATTTAGCCATTTCGTTACCCCTTGGGGATCTGTTACGGGTAATGGGATATACCGTTTCGCAAACCCGTACTACCGACACGATGGTGGATGCCGTTGGGGACACCTTGCGTGAACGCAAGGTGAGTGATATCCACAACCGACTTTCGCAGATCCAACAGGCGGATTTTACGGTGAGTATTCATCAGAACAAGTTTCCTCAATCCCAGTATAGCGGCGCACAGGTTTTTTATAGTACCGCAACTACGGAAAGTCATGAACTGGCTGCCTCGATTCGCACGAGTGTGTTGTCGTTATTACAACCGTCCAACACCCGAGAGCTGAAAAAAGGGGAGAACAGCGTGTATTTATTTGCCCACGCTACCAAGCCGCTGGTATTGGTGGAGTGTGGTTTTTTGTCCAACGTGGAAGAACGTGAACGTTTGAAAACGCAGGAATATCAACTGCAAATGGCATTTGCCATAGCAGGAGGAATTTTGAAAAGGTAGGGGACCGACATGGCAGGGAAGTCGAAAACGGTATATACGTGCTTTGAGTGTGGAGGACAGTTCCCCAAATGGTCAGGCAAATGCCCGCTTTGTGGGGAGTGGAATACCCTCATTGAGGAGGTTGCCACAACGCAACGTGTTGGGGCGGCATCAAAAGGGGTTTCCGTTACCACCATGGACAGTATAGACACACAAACCGAAGCACGGTATAGCACCGGTATCGGCGAGTTAGACCGTGTATTAGGCGGTGGAATTGTGCCGGGTGGCTTGATGCTTATCAGCGGTGAGCCCGGTATCGGTAAATCAACTTTATTGTTACAAATTTGCGGTCGTTTGAGCGAACGTTTTCGCATTTTATACGTATCGGGAGAAGAGTCGCCCCGACAAATCAAGCTGCGTGCCGAACGGTTAGCGGTGGGCGGAGACAATTTACTGTTGCTTTGTGAAACCGATTTGGGCACCATCTTGGAATCTATTCGCACCGAGAAACCGGATATTGTGATCATGGACTCCATTCAAACGGTCAGCTTGTCTGATGTTGCATCATCGCCCGGTAGCGTAACACAGGTGCGAGAGTGTACCGCAGCGCTGATGCATCAAGCAAAGCAATACGATATTCCCATCTTTATTGTGGGACACGTGAATAAAGATGGCGCCATTGCCGGTCCTAAGGTGATGGAACATATTGTGGATTGCGTGTTGTACTTTGAGGGAGATCCGCACAGCAACTACCGCATGCTTCGTTGTGCGAAAAACCGATATGGTTCCACCAACGAGATCGGTGTGTTTGAAATGCGGGACAACGGACTCTGTGAGGTGGAGAATCCCTCGATGATGTTGTTGTCCGGCAGGCCAAAAAACGTGAGTGGGACGTGCGTTGCTTGTATTGTGGAAGGGACACGTCCTCTATTAGCGGAAGTGCAAGGGTTGGTATCTCCTACGGGATTTGGAAATCCCAGACGAATGTCTACCGGTTTTGACGGAAATCGTTTGGCCTTGTTGCTGGCGGTTTTGGAAAAACGAGCGGGGTATTTTTTCTCGAACTTGGATGCGTACTTGAACGTTGTCGGCGGATTGCGATTGGATGAGCCTGCGGCTGATTTGCCGGTGGCGCTGGCACTGATTTCCGCTTTGAAAGACAAACCCATGGACGAGGGCGTTGTCGCGTTTGGCGAGATCGGTTTGGCGGGAGAACTACGGGCGGTTTCAGGTGCTGAACAGCGTATCGTGGAAGCGGCAAGGCTAGGTTTTAAACGCATTATCGTACCGTCACATACACTGAAAACGTTACACGGCTCTTTCCTGATTGAGGTGGTAGGCGCTGCAACGGTGCGAGAGGCATACGAAATGTTGTAATAAAACTTTTGAGAGATGAAAGGTTTGCTTTCATCTCTTTTTTATTGTTATAATTTTCACTTTCCTTCAAAGACTATCAAAGAGAAATCGTAAGGAGGAATACGGTGAAAAAATATATCTGGCTGGGTGTCGCAACCGGTCTTGCGATATTGGCAATTTTTGGAATACGACGCATGACAACTGTCAAAGAGGTGGAGGTAACCTTGGTTACCATAGAACCGCAAACCATTCGGCAAACCGTTACCTGTACCGGCAAAGTAGAAGCGAGTGAAAGTCGGGCGGTGTATGCGGAGATTCCCTGTGTTGCCAAAGAGGTGTATGTGAAAGAGGGACAATCCGTTCGCAAAGGCGCCCCTTTGTTTTCGGTGGACGTTGAGGCGACACAGGCAGCGTTGTCGCAAATGGTCGGTACAATCGGTAGCGCTTTGCCGGAAATCAAGCAAACACAAATTACAGCGCCGGTATCCGGAGTGGTATCCTCGCTTGATGTGCGTGCGGGAGAAGTGTTGGATCATCAAAAGCCATGCGCTACCATCTCAGGCGGTAAGGGTGTGCAGATAACGGTTGCCATTCGTGAACGGCATTTACCGCAGGTACACATCGGACAAGAGGTGGTCGTGACAGGGGTTGCTTTTTCAAAAAAGCAATACAGTGGTGTTGTAACCGAGATCGCATCGGTTGCGCATCAGCAATATATCGGGTCGGTTTCGGAAACGGTTGTGGATGCGGTGATTACGCTAAAAGAATCCATGGTAGACAGTTCGTTGCGAACAGGGCTTAACGCACAGGCGGTGATCGTGACCGACGTTCACGAAAACTGTATGATTGTACCGTATGAGTGTGTAACACAAACCGATGAGGGGGAAGAATGTGTATACGTATACCGTGAAAACGGCATTGCCGAACGACAGATATTGCAAGTGGCAGGGGAGTTTGCCGAAGGAGTTTTGGTGGTGTCCGGCATATCGTCGGGCGAACGGCTGGTACAAAATCCCGACGCCTTATCCGGCGAACGGGCAACCGTACGGGAGAAATAAACAATGGAATTAGTCAAACGAGCGTTGCGGCAGTTGTTTCGTAAACGAGGCCGCACATGGTTGACGGTCGGCGGCATTGCGGTTGGGGTCATGATGGTGTCGATTGTCACGGTGGTAGGCAGCGTCGGACGTGCATTTGTGGACGAAGAACTCAACAGTATGGGCGTGAGTGGATTGTCGGTGATAGCGCTGACACCGGATGTTTTGCTCAGCGAAACGGCGCTTTCCGAGATACGGGATCTGCCACAGGTATCCTCTGCCATGCCGCTGATGTTACAACTTAGTAACATCACGACACCAAAGGGTGGAAGTGATGCGGTGTTGTGCGGTATTGATGCGGGCGCCGGACAGGTGATTTCTCTTACACTATGTCATGGGCGTATGATCTCAAAAGGAGACGTGTCAGCGGCTGCGGCGGTGTGCGTGGTGGATGAATCGGCGGCACGGGCAGCATACGGACGGGAAAACGTAGTGGGGAAAACGCTGACCGTAAAAGTGGGGGATTATACCGAAACGTTACGCATTGTCGGCGTTACCAAAACGGGAAGCAGTTTATTGCAAAATGTCACCTCGTTAATCCCTGAAATGGTATATCTGCCGTATACGACCGAGCAAAAAATAACAGGACGTTTGGAGTTCGACCAAATTGCAGTGCGTACTACAAACAGCAGTACCGCAGACCGTGCATTGCAACGCATCAATCGTGTGCTTGACCGCCTATACGACGGAGCGCCGGTGTTTCGTACCGATAACTTAGCGGTGCAGAAAGATCGATTAGAACGGTTGGTAGATATTGTGGCGGCGGTGCTAACGGTTATCAGCGGTGTGTCGTTGGTGGTGTCCGGATTTGGGATCATGACGGTCATGCTTTCTTCGGTAAGCGAGCGTACCAGGGAGATTGGCATCAAAAAAGCGATTGGCGCAACCGGCGGACGGATATTGGCGGAATTTTTAACCGAGGCGGTACTGCTTTCGTTGGCGGGGACCGTGTTAGGGTTGTTGCCTGCTATCCTGTTGTTGGTGGTTGTCAAAGCTACCATCCCGCTTTCTGTTTTTTTGTTGCTCAGTGGATTTTCCATCGTCGTAGGGGTCGTGTTTGGTGTATATCCGGCGTACAAAGCATCCAAACTTCCTCCGGTAGAGGCGCTGCGGAACGAATGACAAATAAGGACTTTTCACGCCCCAAAAAGTGTGCTATACTAGGTAGCAACGATACAACGGACAGGGGTTTATGTATGATTCATAAGAAGGAATTATCGGGAGTGGGTGTGCATAGCTTAACGCTTCCGGATAAACGATTTAAAACCGCACAACTGACGGTGGCGTTGTTGTTGCCATTGTGTGAGGATACGGTTGAACCGCATGCTTTGCTGCCTCGGGTGTTGATTCGGGGTTGTGCGGCATACCCGGATTTTACGGCACTCAATCGGCGGTTAAACCAGCTGTACGGTGCATCGGTGTCGGGCGAGGTGGCACGTATCGGTGAAACGCAGGCATTGGTGTTGTCGGCTGAATGTACGGGGGATCGGTATGCGATAAACGGAGAAGCGTTAACGGCTGCGTGTGCCGAGCTCTTATTGGAAATGTTGTTTCGTCCTGCTTTGGAAAACGGGATGTTCCGTCAAGAAGACGTGTTAACTGAGCGCCGTTGTTTGGCGGAGGAGATTCGTGCGGAAATCAATGAAAAACGGTGGTATGCCCGCCGACAAGCCGAACGACTTCTTTGCCCGAACGAGGCATACGGTATTGGGCGGTACGGTTGCGCCGAAAAGGTGGAAAAACTGACACCGGAGTGCTTGACCGAAGCGTGGAAAACGGTGTTAAAAACCGCATCAGTACAGCTTATTTTGCAGGCGGATCGGCCGTTGCCGGAAATCCAAACGGCTTTTTATGAAGCGTTTGCGGCAGTAGGTGACCGAAAACCGTGTAAGTGTGAAACGGATATTTGTACGGTTGTGCCGGAATTTCGTCGGCAGGTAGAACGCATGGAAGTTGGTCAATCCAAGCTGGTAATGGGGTTCCGTGCTGGTTGTGCCGAACCGCAACAGGGTGTAGCGGCGGTACGACTGATGAATGCGTTGTTGGGTGGAACCGCATCGTCGCTTTTGTTCCGAAACGTGCGGGAAAAACTGAGTTTGTGTTATTATTGTTCTTCAATATATGATCGTATGAAGGGCGTTTTGTTTATACAAAGCGGTGTGGATGAACCCAACGTGGAGCGTGCGGAAAAAGAAATTTTATTACAGCTGGATGCCATTCGAAACGGTGATTTTACCGACGAGGATTTGGAAGCGGCTCGACGGAGTTTGGTTCAAAGTTTTGAGGCGGTAGGGGATTCACAAGGCGCAAAGGCGGCTTGGTTTGTGTCACAGGCAGTGCTGGATAATCCTGAAACACCTGAACAGGCTTGTGCGGCGGTGGAAGCCGTCACACGGGACGAGGTGATTGCTGCTGCTAAAAAGGTGAGGTACGAGTGCGCCTATTTGTTGGCGCAGAAGGGGAGCGAGTCGGATGAGTAACTGGAAAGAGCTACGGTGTTCGCATACCGGAGAACGGTGCTATTATTTAAAGCACCACTCCGGCTTACCGTTGTATGTGTGGCCCAAAGAGGGATACGTTTCGTCCTACGCGGTATTTGCCACAAATTATGGGGCGATTGACACGGCATACTTGCACCCCGAAACCGGAGAAAGAGTGGAACTTCCCGCCGGTATTGCTCACTATTTGGAACATAAACTGTTTGAAAATGAAGAGTGCGATGCATTTGAACGATATGCCAAGACGGGCGCCAATGCGAATGCATATACGTCGTTTGATCATACGGCGTATTTGTTTTCATGCACACAGAATTTAGAAGAGTCGTTAGAGATTTTATTAGATTTTGTGCAGGACCCATATTTTACCGAACAGACGGTGGAAAAAGAGCGAGGAATCATCGGTCAGGAAATTCGGATGTGCGAGGATTCACCTTCTCGAACGGTGTTTTGTAATCTCTTGACCGCTTTATATCATCACCATCCGGTGCGCATTGATATTGCGGGAACGGTCGAGTCTATTGCGCAAATCACACCGGAATTGCTATATGGATGTTATAAAAGCTTTTACGATTTAAGTAATATGGTGTTGTCGGTATCCGGCAACGTCACCTGTGAACAGGTGGAACGGTTGGCGGATCGATTGTTAAAACCGTCACAAACTGTTGCCCCGACACGTGCACCGATAAACGAGCCGTTTGAGGCGGCGACACCACGTGTTGAGGTGCGCATGCCGGTTGCAGAGCCCTTGTTTTATTTGGGGTATAAGGTTCCGCAAGCCAACACTATGCAAAGAGAATCGGCGGGAGCGTTGGCGGCGGCGGAGGTGCTGCAAGAGTTGCTGGGTGGACGTGCGAATCCGCTGTATGCAAAACTCATGCGAGAAGGCCTTATCAATGCGTCGTTTGGGTTAGAGTATTTTGACGGACCCGGTTATGGTGTGTGGATACTTGGCGGCGAGTCGCATTCACCGGAAGCGGTGTGCGAGGCTTTTCGTGAGGAGATTGCACGACTAAAACGTGACGGAATTTCAGCCGAAGAGTTTGAAGCTGCCCGCAACGCAGTGTATGGACGTATGGTTTCACAGCTCGATAACATCGAAGCGTGCGGGGATATGGTGTTGGAAGCGCATTTTTCAGGGTATTCGCCGTTTGTTTTACTTGACGAAGTGGCGACACTTAGTATACAATCGGTGTGTCAACGTCTGGAAAACGATTTTTCCGAGCAAGCGGCGGCGTTATCGCTTGTCTTACCGCTTGAATAACACGGTTGAAAGGATGATAGGCTATGGATTCCTATATTTCGTTTCCCAAATTGGGATGGACTTTTCCGATAGACGAAATACTGGTTTTTATTACCGATAAAATTAGTGTTCGATGGTACGGGTTGTTAATCGCTGTCGGGTTTTTGCTGGCGGTTATTTATGCCATGCGAAACGCACACCGATTCGAACTGAAAAAAGACCCCATGTTGGACGTCGTGCTGGTGTGTACGGTGGCGGCTTTTGTCTGCGCTCGGCTGTATTATGTTTTGTTTTCACAGGATAGAGCAGCGTATTTTGCAGACCCCATTCGTATTTTATATGTATGGGAAGGCGGTCTTGCCATCTACGGCGGTGTAATTGGTGCCTTTGTGACGGCATTGTGGATATGCCCGCTGCGCAAAGTGGATGCGTTGCGGATGTTTGATATTGCTTCCATTGGGTTTTTAATCGGCCAAGCTGTCGGCAGATGGGGAAATTTTTTCAATCAAGAAGCGTTTGGCGGTAACACCGACCTGCCGTGGGGTATGTCGGGAAGCTGGATTTCCAGCCCGTTTAACCCTACAACAGGATATGATCATTCGTTGCCGGTCCACCCGACATTTTTATACGAATCCCTTTGGTGTGTTGTGGGCTTTGTGCTATTACATATTGTGTCCCGCAAAGCGTATCGGTTCAAAGGACAACTATTCTCGCTGTATATCATGTGGTATGGAACGGGCCGGTTTTTTATCGAGTTACTTCGTACCGATAGTTTGTATTTGTTTACCATGAAAGTATCTTGCTTAGTAGCAGCGTTGTCGGTGCTTGGCGGTGCAATTTTATATGGTGTTTTGAAAAACCGTGCAAACCACTTGTCTAAGTCGGCGGAGGACGAAGAGGGTGCTATTTTGCTGAGAGACGATATGACGGATGTAGAAAACGAAGAGATACAGGAGGAACCCAATGGCAACGAGAATTGATGGAAAGGCGATCTCTGCGGCGGTGCGGCAAGATCTTGCCAAAGAAGTAGAACAATTAACGCAAAAAGGTGTGAAACCCGGTCTGGCGGTTATTATTGTGGGCGACGACCCAGCGTCTCGGGTATATGTTAACAACAAGAAAAAGGGTTGTGCGGATATCGGGATGTACTCGGAAGAGATTGCTCTGCCTGCTGAAACGACGCAGCAGGCGCTTTTAGCACACATCGAGGCGCTGAACAAGCGGGAGGATATCGACGGCATCTTATGTCAGTTGCCGCTACCGTCGCATTTGGACGACAAAGCGGTTATCGCTGCCATTGATCCCCGCAAGGACGTGGATGCTTTTCATGCGGAAAACGTTGGCCATATCATGATTGGCGATTATTCCTTTTTGCCTTGTACCCCTGCCGGTGTGATGGAGTTGTTGCATCGCAGCAACATTTCGGTCGAGGGAAAAGAATGTGTTGTGATTGGGCGCAGCAACATTGTGGGTAAACCAATGGCGATGCTGTTGTTGCACGAAAATGCCACCGTTACCATTTGTCATTCTCGTACCCGCAACCTAAAAGAAGTATGCCGTCGTGCGGATATCGTGGTGGCGGCAGTTGGTAAAGCTGCCTTCGTTACAACGGATATGATAAAACCGGGCGCCGTGGTGATTGATGTTGGTATGAACCGCAATGCCGAAGGTCGCCTTTGCGGTGACGTAGACCCGGCGGTCGAAGCGGTTGCCGGATATTTGACACCGGTTCCCGGTGGCGTTGGCCCGATGACCATTGCCATGTTGCTGAAAAACACCGTGACAGCGGCAAAACGACGGGCGTCAAGAGAAAAATAAAAAGTACGAACAAATTTTCGTTTTTTGCTTGACAACAGAAAAAGGGATTGGTATAATACTTTTGAAAGAAACATCTGTTCGGTTTTTAGAACAGATTTACAAGGGGGATTTTACCATGACTTTGAGTGTTGTTACAGCAGCGATATTCGGTGCGGTAAGCTTGTATATGATGGTGGCGGCTAAGTGTGCGGTGGCCCGCTATATGGCGTGGATTCCGCTTTCGATGGCAGCCATTGAGGTGGCGATGTGCGGCATGCTGGCGCTGGGGGAATACCCGGTGCTAACGATCGTGTTAATGGGGTGCCGTGCAACGGTGCTCACGTGCTGTTCGCTGGCAATGAAGCGGGATGCGGCAATAGAACGCAACCGTCGTCGTCGGTGGGTTCTGCGCCAAGTATCCCGTGACATGATGGCAGAGGCGCAAGCTGTCCCGGTGCGGTGTGCTCAAAAACGCTGCGCATAAACAGTCAATAAAACCGCCTGATTCGAAAAGATAAAATCTATGATAAGATGTTTTCAAAAGGTGGTTGTATAGTGGCGAATTTTCTCATTGTTTGCAAACAGGTTTTAATTTTATTTGTACTTTTGTTTGTCGGATTTTTCCTCGGTAAACGACAAATTATCACCGAGAAAGGCGGAAAAGTGTGTTCCGACCTTGCAATGTTTTTGGCGACCCCTTGCGTTATCATTATATCCTTTCAGCAACCGTACAGCGCAGCGCTATTACAGGATTTATTGTTGGCGTTGGGTGTTTCGTTCGGCATCCATCTTGTTGGGATTGTGGTGTCACATCTGGTGTATCGCAAAAATGACGCAACGACCAATATATACCGAGCATCATCGGTGATGTCGAATGCCAGCTTTATGGGGATTCCTTTGCAGCAGGCGTTGCTGGGAGAAAAAGGCGTTATATACGGCGCTGCATACTCAGTGGTATTGACGGTCGTGTTATGGACCTATGGCGTGTTGGTCATGGGTAAAAAGGGAGAAAAAATTTCGCTTGCCAAGGTTTTGCTGAACCCCGGTTCCATTGGCCTTGTTGTTGGGTTGCTTTTGTTTGTTTGTCGTATTACGCTGCCCGAGCTTATTCACGCCCCCGTCCAGCATCTTGCCGCTTTAAATACACCCTTGCCGATGTTGTTTGCCGGCTATTATTTGTCCAAAATTGACATGAAAAAAGCGCTGGGCATTCGGGGGAATTACGGCGCTGTTGCGATGAGATTGGTGATTGTGCCGATTATTGCCGCGGCTGTTTTGTTTGTGTGTGGGGTCAGAGGAACTTTGTTGATTTCCATGATGGTTTCAGCATGTGCGCCGACCGCTATCAGCATGGTGATGCTCGCCGACCGCTTACAAGCGGATACCGAAACGGCTATTAATCTGGTAGCTTTATCTACGTTGGCTTCGGTTGTGACCATGCCGATTTTAATCGCAACCATTCAACAATTTGCATAACATTTTACCATAAAAATCACACGATGTGGTGTCCGCCTGTTGGGCGGACACCACTTTTTGTATGCCAAAAAATACTATAAAAAAAACACGTTTGCGGGTTGATTTTTTTAAAGGAATGGAGTATAATATAGTCACTGTGGAGCAAAGTGGTGAAAAGTGGTGAGTTTCAACATTTTCCACCGAGTTTTCCACATAGGCTGTTCTTAACGCTTAAAAAAGGAGGGTACAGGATGTTATACGGAAGATTTCAGCATAACATTGACGCAAAAGGCCGCTTGTTTGTGCCGGCAAAGTTGCGGGACAAGCTCGGCAGTTTGTTCATCGCCGCTGCGGTAATGGATCATTGCGTGTGCCTGTACTCCATGGCGGAATGGGAAAAGCTTCAAGAGGGCTTGGCGGAAAAACCGATGACGCAAGCTCGCAAGCTGCAACGGTATTTGTCCGCTAATGCGGTGGACGTGCAGGTGGATGCGCAGGGTCGTATTTTGTTACCTCGCCATCTCTTGGAATATGCGGGATTGGAAAAAGAAGCGTTGGTTATCGGCGCCGGCAATCGTGCAGAGGTGTGGGCGCCCGCTGCTTATGAAGCAGACGTGGAAGCTATGACCAGTGAGGAAGTTGAGGCGGAGTTCGCCGAGTTGGGCTTCTGATATGCAAGAGAAACACCAATCCTTCGGCGGGTATCACCGGCCGGTGTTACTGGATGAAACCTTACAAGCTTTACATATTGTGCCTGGCGGTATCTATGTCGATGGTACGGCGGGCGGCGGCGGTCACTCGCATGCCATTGCTTCCGAACTCGATGGTGGCAAGTTGATCGCACTTGATCAGGACCCGGATGCGATTGCCGTGGCTTCCAAGCGATTAGAGGCGCTACCTGCTACGGTGGTACATCGCAACTTTCGGTATATGCGTGATGTACTGACAGAGCAAGGGATCGACAAGGTGGACGGTGTCCTGTTGGATATTGGGGTTTCTTCTCATCAGCTGGATGTGCCGGAACGTGGTTTTTCATACCACGCAGATGCGCCGCTGGATATGCGGATGAGCCAAACCGGTGTTACGGCAGCCGACTTGTTACGAGAATTATCCGAGCAGGAGTTGGCAGATATCTTTTTCCGATTTGGTGAGGAAAAGTTTTCTCGTTCGATTGCCCGCACCATTGTGAGCACGCGGCAGACGGAACCAATCGTTTCCACCATACAGTTGGCGGAATTGATAAAAGGAGCAGTCCCCGCCGCTGTTCGGCGAGAGGGCCATCCGGCACGAAAAGTGTTTCAAGCGTTACGTATGGCGGTAAATGCGGAATTGGATTGTCTGTCCGATGCGTTGGATGCGGCTTTTGATTGTTTAAAAATAGGCGGCCGCTTGGCGGTGATCACCTTTCATTCGTTGGAGGATCGCATGGTAAAGCAGCGGTTTGCCAGTTTTTGCAAAGGCTGTGAATGCCCGCCGCATTTCCCGGTGTGTGTATGTGGGAAAACACCTGCCGGACAACTTGTACTCAAAAAACCTGTTGAAGCGTCGGCGGAGGAATTAGCAGAAAACCCCAGAAGTCGAAGTGCAAAATTGCGGTGTATTGAAAAAATACACGATCGTTAAAGATAGAAAGGAGGAGCTCAAAATGGCAAGCTATGGTACAGAAGCGTACGATTTATCGATGTACGAACCCAGAGCAAAGGTGCGGGCTCTTCCGGGGAAAAAGGTCACAAAAGCGGATAAACGTCGTGCAAGAATGCAGAAATTGCTCAACACGGTTGTAACGGCGATGGTTTCGGGTGGCGTTTTATTGGTGATAGCGTTCATGATTTCCAGTCAGGTTCGATTGACCGAAATGAACAATGCGATCAGTCGAGCGGAAACGTCTTTAAACGAAGCCATCGGCGAAACGAAACGATTAGAAAGTGAGCTTGCTGCACAAACTTCGGCGCAAAGTGTCGAAGAGTATGCGGAAAGTGTAGGACTCCGTCAGGTAGAATCCGGCCAGATCGACTATATTACGGTCACTCCGGCAACTCCGGAGCAACCGCAACAGAATACGGGATTCTGGGCAAAGATTTGGAATGCCGTGACAGCATGGCTGCAATAGACGAGATAGAGGCAGGTTCTATATCGAGGATGCTTTGGCATAGTATAGAAAGAACCTCGCATGATGAGAGTTGGGATGGAAAGCGTCTTGACTCTCTTTTCTTTCCATTGTTGGACTTTTTCGAATGAAAAGGTGAGGTGAGAACATGGCGAAAAAACAAACAGAAACAAACGGTGTGGGATTGTCCCGCCCGATGCGAAACCGAACGTGGTTTTGTGTGGGCGTAACATTTGTGTGCTTGGCTTTGTTGGTCGTGCAGTTGTTCCGTATCCAGGTGTTACAGCAGGACGAATGGCAAAAGCAGGCGGTTGCGCAACAGTTGGCGGATATCAAGATTTCCGCCAATCGAGGGCAGATTTATGATTCCAACATGTCGGTGTTGGCGCTTACCCGTGAGGTGTGTACCATTGTTATGGCGCCGTGTAATATTCGCCGTGAGGTCACCCGCCAGAAGATCGCAGATGAATTATCGGTTATGCTGGATGTTGACCGTAGCACCCTGTACAAGCAAACGCTGGACAGTGATTCCCAGTACAAGGTGGTTAAATCAAAGGTCGACAAGTCGGTAGGCGACACCTTTATTGAGTGGGTAAACGAAAACAGCCTTGGCGGTGTGTTCCGCATTGTAACCGATTACAAACGGGAGTATCCACTAAAAAATGCGTTGTCATGCGTGCTGGGATTTGTGGGCAAAGATAACGTCGCTCGCGAAGGATTAGAGCTAAAATACAACGAAACATTGTCCGGTATACCGGGACGTATGGTGGCGGCGCAAAACACCTATGGTGATCACCTGCCGACTGCGTTACAGTACGAATATACGGTAGACGCAACCGATGGCAATAGTTTGGTTTTAACCATTGACCAGTATATCCAGCAAGTTACCGATAAGTACTTGCAGGATGCGTTAACGGAATTTCGGGCCACCAATCGTGGGTGTGCCATTGTGATGGATGTGGATACCGGCGCCATTTTGGCGATGTCCACCAAAGGCGACTATGATCCCAACGATTATCTGACCATTGCCGATCCGACTTTGGCGGAGAAAATTGCCTTGATGTCAGGGCAAGAACAGACGGATGCCATTGTCAAAGCACGGTTAGAACAATATCGAAATAAAGCGCTGGATTTCTACGAACCGGGTTCGGTTTTTAAAACCTTTACCGCTGCGATGGGGTTGGAAGAAGGCTTGGTAACCGAGCAAACGCCGTTTTATTGCGGTGGCATGTTTAGCATTGCGGATCGGAACATGAAATGTTGGATCCACCCCAAAGGCCACGGTCAACAAAATTTTGTGCAAGCCATTGCCAACTCGTGCAACCCTGCTTTCATGACGTTGGGCACACGGATCGGCACGAAACTATTCTCCAAATATTATGCCGGTTTCGGATTTACCAACAAAACGAACGTGGACTTATTAGGAGAACAGGACGTAACACTGGGGTTGTATCACCTGCCGGAAAAGATCACACCGGTGGACGTGGCGGCATCTTCTATCGGACAGACCTTCAAAGTCACGCCGTTACAGATGGTAACCGCTATGTCGGCTGTTGCCAACGGCGGGTATTTGATGAAACCGTATATTGTTCAAAAGGTATTGGATGCCGACGGAAACGTCATCTCCAATACGCAACCGACGGTACAGCGTCAGATGATTTCGGAAAACACATCGAAACGTGTATGCGATATGTTAGCGAATGCTGTTAGCAGTGGGTCGATAAAAAACGCCTATATTTCCGGCTATCGTGTTGCCGGAAAAACCGGTACTTCGGAAAAAACCGAAACGAAAAGCGAAGAAGAAGACGATGCAAATGTTGAGATCATCGCTTCGTTCGGTGGGTTTGCGCCGGCGGACGATCCGCAGGTAGCGGTGCTTGTCATGGTGGATGAACCGCAATATTTAAAATCGGGTGGTGGCGTTGCGGCGCCGGCGGCCAAGAAGATCCTCAAAGACATCTTGCCTTACCTCGGTGTAGAACCGAACTACACGGCAGAGGAAATTGCCAGCTTGGATCGCAGCACTCCCAACGTGGTGGGCGCAACCGTTTCGGCTGCTGTAACCACGCTCAAAGCATCCACCCTGACCTATCATACGCTTGGAACACAAGATACCGTCTTAAAGCAGGTGCCGGCAAGCGGCACCACCATCCCGAAAGGCGGTTCGGTATGGCTGTATACGGACAATCGAGATGTCGAGATGACCACCGTTCCGGATTTTACCGGCCGAACGGTAGCGCAGGTCAATCAAGCAGCAAACACCGCCGGTGTTAACGTATTGCTATCCGGTATCAGCGCCTCGTCGGGGCGGCCGTCTGCAACACGGCAGTCGGCAAAAGCCGGACAAAAGGTACCCAAGGGTACGGTTATTACGGTAGAGTTTACTTACGCAGATACGATTTATTAAATTTAAATAAGAGAGGCGCCTGCTATGAAGCGTATTCATCGACAGGACGTTTCAATGCGGGCTCCGTCCCGAGGAATGTGGCAACGATCGTTTGGAATATTGACGCTGATCGGGATATGTTTTGCAGTTGTGTGTGGAAGATTAGCTGTTTTGCAGGTCGGTCAACATGAGAAATGGCAAACGTTGGCAACAGAGCAACAACTCAATGACAGTGTGATTTCGGATAAACGGGGCAGTATCTTGGACCGTAACGGAGTGGTATTGGCGCAAAGTGTTGAGGTGGCAACCCTCATTATGATGCCGGCGGAAATACCGAATGAGGAAACCCGTCGTATTATCTGCGCCGAATTGCCGTCGTTATTGTCGGTGGGTGCCGAAAAATTGGAAAAGCAGACGAAAAAAACCGGATCACGGTATGAGATTATTAAGTCGAAAGTGGATAATGATATCCGTACCGCCTTTATCGAATGGGTAAAGGAAAAAGGCTATACCGGAATCTTTCGTGTGATACAGGATTACAAACGCTATTATCCGTACGGCAATACGCTGTCCTGTGTGTTGGGATTTACCGGAACGGACAATACCGGCTTGGAAGGCTTAGAGGCCAAATATAACGATCGCTTAGCGGGCAAGGCGGGCCGTGTTATCACCACGAAAAACGGATGGGGAGATGCGTTTCCCAACGGTATTCAATACGAAACGGCGGTAGATGCCGAGCCGGGGGAAGATGTATACCTTACCATTGATCTTAATATCCAAAAAATCGTGGAAAACTATTTGGAGATTGCCGTAGCCGAAACGGGGGCGACCAATCGTGCCAGTGCGATCGTGATGGACGTTCGCACCGCAGAAGTGTTGGCGATGGCAACCAAAGGGGATTACGATTTAAACAATCCCCGTGTGCTGCAAAACCCTGACACGGCGGCAAAGATTGCGTTGCTGGCAGAAAATGAACGGTCAGCAGCCTTGACAACCGCTTTACAAAAGCAATGGAAAAACAAAGCGATTTCCGAGTTTTATGAGCCGGGCTCGGTTTTTAAGATTTTTACTGCTTCTGCTGCGTTGCAGGAGGGGCTAATTTCTGAGAATTCGCAGTTTTTTTGTAATGGTACTTATACCATGCCCGGTGTGCGTACCATGAAATGTCACGTGTTTCCCCGCAGTCATGGCAGTCAAACTTTGGCAGAAGCCATTTCACATTCCTGTAATCCGGCTTTTATGAAGATCGGTTCATTACTTGGAACTTCTCTTTTTCCAACCTATCACGAGAAATTTGGGTTTACATCCTTGACCGGCATCGATATGTTAGGCGAGGCACGGGTAACCCCTACTCTGTACCATAGCGCTTCTGCCATCACGGCAGTTGACGTCGCCACGTCGTCTATCGGACAGACCTTCAAAGTCACGCCCATTCAGATGATTACCGGTGTGTCGGCGGTTGCGAGTGACGGCAATCTCCGACAGCCGTACGTTGTCAGTCACAGTGTGACGGCAGAGGGTGTTAAAACGCAGCTGAACAAACCCACGGTTCGCAGGCGTGTCATTTTGGAAGATACGGCAGCACGGATGCGCACCATGCTGGAAGGTGTCGTGGATGGCGGCGGTGCCAAAAATGCGTACGTTGCGGGATACCGTGTTGCCGGCAAGACGGGAACTTCGGAAAAAACCGACCAAGCGGCCGCTGCAAACGGCCGAAAAAATGCGGTTGCCTCTTTTTGCGGATTTGCGCCGGCAAACGATCCTCGTATAGCGGTGATCGTGATGATTGACGAGCCGCAAACCCATATTCGGTATGGCGGAACGTTGGCGGCGCCGGTTGCTCAGAAAATTTTTGAGGATGCGTTGCCGTATTTGAAAATTCAGCCGCAGTATAAAGAGAAAGAGCAAGAAAGCTACTATACAACGGTTCCGGATGTCACAGGCAAACCGTTTTCTTCGGCACAGGCTGCGCTCAAAAGCGCCGGACTGCGGTGCTTTGGAGTGGGAGAGGGAACGGTAACGACCCAAAGCCCTGTACCGGGTTCGGTCATTACCAAGAACGGCACCGTGGTATTGTATACGGATGGAACGATGCCCGAAACCGTCGGCGTGCCGGATGTTGTCGGTAAGACGTTGGCGCAGGCAAATGCGTTATTGACCGATGCCGGCTTAAATGTTCACGTTATTGGCTGGCGAGGAGATGTAACCGACCTCAACACACCCCGTCAAGCCACAGTTACACAACAATCCGTTGAAGCAAAAAGCGCTGTCCCTCGTGGAACAAGCATAGAAATTCGTATCCTGTATGGGGATGCTGTCGAATAGAGGTGTCAGGATGAAATTATCAAAACTTTTGGAGGGTATGGCGGTTGTTATGACCTGTCAGGATGTGGAGGTGTCGGCCTTATGCCGAGATTCCCGCAACATGATACCCGGTTGTTTGTTTGTGTGTGTAGTGGGCACCAAGATCGACAGTCATCAGTTTGCGGCGCAAGCATTGGAGCAAGGCGCCGTAGCGGTGGTGTGTGAGCGTGATATGGGGCTTGCACGGCAAATCCTTGTGGAGGATTCTCGTGCAGCGTGGGCGCAACTTTCCGCTAACTGGTTTGAACGTCCTGCTGAAAAATTACGATTGATCGGGATCACCGGTACAAACGGTAAGACCAGCACGTCCTATTTGTTAAAGGGAATTTTAGAACGGGCGGGCTATACCGTCGGTTTGATCGGTACCATTCAAAACATGATCGGTGAGCGAGTGGTCCAAACCGGTCATACCACTCCTGACCCGTATGAATTGCAACAATTATTTGCAGAAATGGTGGGGGCAGGTTGTACCTATGCCGTGATGGAGGTTTCCTCCCATGCGTTGGACCAAGAGCGAGTGGGTAATTGTCGCTTTGCAGTGGGTGCTTTTACAAACTTAACACAGGATCATTTGGATTATCATGGTACGATGGAACAGTATGCCCTGGCTAAAAAACGATTATTTCGTATGAGCGATGCGGTGGTTATCAACGTGGATGATCCGTGGCATCGTACGATGCAAGAAGGTATTGCTGCTCCGATCATAACCTATTCCACTAAAACCACAGAAGCAACATATACCGCACACAATCTTCGACAGCGGCCGGACGGGGTGGATTTTGAGCTGGTTGCGGTGGGTTCTATTGGTCGAGTAAAGCTGAAAACACCGGGGCTTTTTTCGGCTTATAATGCTTTGGCTGCGGCTGCTTGCGCTTTAACGATCGGCATCCCGTTTGACGAGGTGGTTGCTGCATTGTGTGAGGCGAACATTGTAAAGGGCCGTGCAGAGGTTGTGCCGACCAATCGAAACTTTACAGTCGTTATTGATTATGCGCATACCCCGGATGGACTGAAAAATATCTGTGAAACCTTAAATTCTTGCAAGGCGGGGAGGTTGGTCACCGTGTTTGGTTGCGGCGGTGACCGTGATCGGACAAAACGGCCGAAGATGGCGGCAGTCGCCAAAGCGTTGTCGGATTTTATGGTGGTGACGTCGGATAATCCACGTACCGAAGACCCTCGTGCGATCATTGACGAGATCGTGGCGGGGATAGAGCCGTCACAGGTACCGTATGTTGTCATAGAGGATCGGCGTGAGGCGATTCGTTGGGCAATTCATAATGCAAAAGACGGCGATACGGTTTTACTGGCAGGAAAAGGTCACGAAACTTATCAAATTTTAAAAAGCGGTAAGGTTCATTTGGATGAACGTGAGGTTGTGGCAGAAGCCTTGAATGAAATGAAATGAGGAGTATAAAAGATGGGCATACTGGTAGCGGTGATATTCGTTGTAACAGCGCTGACAGCGTTCGTGTTATCGGAAAGACTGACAAAACTTTTTATTCCGATGTTACACCGTTTGAAATTCGGGCAAACCATTCGGGAGGAAGGTCCTGCTTGGCATAAGGCCAAACAAGGAACACCCACCATGGGCGGCGTTGTGTTTATCGGCGTAACCGTTATCGTTGTTGTTGTCGCCATGGCAATCTCACAATTATTTTTGCCTCGAAAGATCGTTACCGAAGCCGACACCCTTGCAACGGTCACACGATTGTTTGCGGGTTTTGTGACGGCAATTGGATTTGGTGGCATCGGTTTTGCGGATGATTATATCAAGGTCGTTAAGAAACGCAATCTGGGGCTGACAAGCCGTCAAAAATTGTTAGCGCAGATTGGGTTGTCGGGTGCGTATGCGGTGGTGGTGTACCTCACCGGCGGTACGCAGATTCACGTGCCGTTTTATGGCATGTGGACAGCAGAGCTTTGGTTTATTCCCATTGCGGTGTTTATTATGGTTGCGATGACCAACGCTACAAATCTGACCGATGGTGTAGACGGACTTTGCGGTTCGGTTTCGGTCGTGGTTTGCTTATTCCTGCTGATGCTGTGTGGGGAGTCGCTGGGCTATGGGATCATCACGGTAGCCACAGCGGGGGCGATTGCCGGCTTTTTAGTTTGGAATTTCCACCCTGCACGGGTGTTTATGGGGGATACCGGCTCATTGTTTATTGGCGGGGTTTTGTGTGCCGTTGCGTTTGGTCTCGGTCGTCCGCTTTTGTTATTACCGATGGGCATTGTGTATTTTTTCGAAACGGTATCGGTTATGCTACAAGTATCCTATTTTAAGATTACCCACGGCAAGCGATTGTTTAAAATGAGCCCGCTTCACCACCATTTTGAGCTGTGTGGATGGAGTGAAAACAAAATCGTTGTGGTCGCCGTTGCGACGGCGACACTCGGTTGCGCAGTTGCTTTGGGAATTACGGTCTTATAAGGTGTACCACAAACGTTTGAAAAGGAGGAAATGACGTGGCAAAACAAGCAAAGAGCACGGCACAAGGGTTATTGCCGAGCCGTGAAGGCCGCCGTCGGTTGTTTTTGTTTGCAACCGGATTTGATATGCCGTTTTTCATCTTGTTGATTTTAATATTGGCGGTTGGACTTGTGTGTTTATTTTCCGCCAGCTTTGCGTATTCCTATTACCGCAACGATGGAGATAGTTACTATTATATTAAAAGACAACTGATCTTTGCGGTGCTCGGCCTGATCGTCATGTTTGCGGTTTCCTTTTTTGATTACCATATTTTGAGCCGGTTTGCTTGGATTATCATGGGCGGTTCATGGGCGTTGCTGGCGGTGGTTATGTTGCTGCCCACCATCCAAAATGTACACCGTTGGATCCGTATCGGGCCGATACAGATCCAGCCGTCCGAAATTGCAAAATTTGCGATTATTCTGTTATTTGCACACTTGATATCTCGACACCAAGATACCATAAAATCCTTTAAAAAAGGGTTTTTACCGTTTATGGGCATATTAGGGATCACCTGCGGCGTGATCATCATCGAGCCGCACCTGTCCGGCACCATTCTTCTCGCCGCTATCGGCATTGTTATGTTGTTTATCGGCGGAACAAAATGGAGTCATTTGGGCATTACGATCGGTGCAGGCGTATTGGTCGTGGTCGCTGCCGTTGTGTTTTTAGGATATGAACAAGACCGCATTGCGGTGTGGTTGGATCCCATTGGGGTATATACCTCAGATGTTGTATACGATTCGGGATATACGGGCCGTGATGCGGCCTGGCAAACGGTGCAATCGCTCTATGCGATCGGGTCAGGTGGATTGATGGGCGAAGGACTCGGTAATTCCAGACAGAAGCACTCCTTTTTACCCGAACCGCAAAATGATTTTATTTTTGCTATCGTGTGTGAGGAATTGGGATTTATCGGCGCTGTTTTGATTATTTTATTGTTTGCCGCTTTGGTATGGCGAGGGTTTGTTATCGGGATGCGTGCACCCGATAAGTTCGGTTCGATGCTTGGTATCGGGTTGATTGCTCAAATTGGCATCCAGGTGGTTTTTAACCTGGCGGTGGTGACAAACTCCTTCCCCAACACCGGTATCAGTTTACCGTTTTTTAGTTATGGCGGATCTTCTTTGGTTATGTTGTTGGCGCAAATGGGTATTATTCTAGCCATTTCACGGCAAACCAAGCAACGGTCAGGGGGATAAACGATGCGTGTATTATTGGTAGGCGGGGGTACGGCAGGACATATCAATCCGGCTCTTGCCATTGCGGATATTATCCGTTACCGCCATCCGGATGCGGAGATTTTGTTTGTGGGCGTTGCGGGAAAAATGGAAACGAAACTCGTACCCGCTGCGGGATACCCTTTAAAAACTGTGAAAGTATCGGGGTTTCAGCGTCGGCTTTCGTTTAAAAATATAGGAAAAAATATTGCCGCTGCCTATTATGCCATGACGGCATCGGCGCAAGCGGCTCACATCATCCGAGAGTTTTCCCCCGACGTAGCCATTGGCACGGGCGGATATGTGTGCGGCCCGGTGTTGCGAAAAGCGGCGCAAATGGGCATCCCGGTGTTACTTCACGAAGCGAACGCTTTGCCGGGTGTTACGGTAAAATTGTTGGCAAAGCATGCAAAGGTTGTGATGCTGGCAGAAGAGTCTGCTCGTGAACGGCTGCCTGTCGGCACCAATGCCATTGTAACAGGCAACCCCATTCGTCGGGATTTTAAGGCGATCGAGCGTGAGGCTGCACGACGTGAGCTGGGGGTTGATGAACGCCCGCTTGTGTTGTGTTTTGGCGGTAGCTTGGGAGCCAGGCGTCTTAACGAAGCGGTTGCGGGGGTTTTAAAGCGGAATAGCGAAACACAAGCGTTACAGTTTATTGTGGGTACCGGGCGTGGCGAAAACGCCCAGCGCATGCGTGCCTTGCTTGCACAATTGGGTGTCGTACCGGATGGTGTACACGTACGGGTGCGAGAATATATAGACGATATGCCCCGATGTATGGCGGCTGCGGATCTGGTCATTTCTCGGTGTGGTGCCATGACACTCAGCGAGTTACCCGCTTTGAAAAAGCCGTCCATTTTGGTACCGTCGCCTTATGTGGCGGAAAACCATCAGTTTTATAATGCCATGGCGCTTGCCAATCGGGGAGCTGCGGTGTGCATTGAGGAAAAAGATTTGACAGATGCCCTTTTGTGGGATACCATAGAGAAAACGGCTCTGTGTCCCGAAACGCTGGACCGTATGAGTGATGCTGCGGCAAAAGCGGCGGTGTTGGATGCGGATGAACGCATCTATGCGGTGGTTTGCGAGGTGCTCGGTATCGGTTGACAAGCACCTTTTTCTCCGAAAGTCATAAGATGGGTTGTAACGACCTTTCGGTTGATTTCGGGGATAGGGGTGAACAGCAATGTCAACGTTATACATCGAGGGTGAACACCGCTTAAACGGTGCCGTACATATTCACGGAGCAAAAAATAGTGCGCTCCCCATTTTGGCAGCGTCTTTTTTGGTGGATGAACCCTGTGAAATGGAAAATTGTCCGTTGTTGTCAGATGTGCGTGCGGCGACGGCTATTTTGGAACATCTGGGTTGTCATGTGGTGCGTGAAGGACACACCATTCAGGTGGATGCCTCCCATGCCGCAGGATATGAAGTGCCGGATATACTGATGCGGGAAATGCGGTCGTCTATCGTATTTTTGGGCGCCATTGTCGCCCGAACCGGCAAGGCGCAGTTATCCTTTCCCGGCGGATGTGAGCTGGGTCCTCGTCCTATCGATTTACATCTAGCGGCGTTGCGTCAGTTGGGTCTTCATATTCATGAAGAGGGCGGAAAACTCCTTTGTGAGGTACAAGGCAGATTGGTGGGCTGTCCGATTTCGTTATCGTTTCCCAGTGTGGGCGCTACCGAAAATATTTTACTTGCCGCTGTTACAGCAATAGGCACCACCACGATTTTTAACGCTGCTCGAGAACCGGAAATCGTGGACCTTTGTAATTTTTTAGTTGCCTGCGGCGCACACATTCGTGGTGCGGGTGAAGGAACCATTGTCATTGAGGGTGTTGAACGGTTGCATGGATGTCGCCATCGTGTGATTCCCGACCGTATTGAAACGGCGACCTACCTCAGTGCCGCAGCGATTACCGGTGGTTCGCTGCTGCTCAAAGACGTTTGTCCGACACACGTACAATCGCTGGTGCCGGTGTTAGAAGAAACCGGATGTCAGATCAGTGTGTGGCCTACTGAACTATTGATTCATGCACCGGGGCGGTTGCGCCGAATACGATCGGTACGAACCTTGCCATACCCCGGTTTCCCGACCGATGCACAAGCCTTGCTGATGGCATTAGCCTGTGTCGCCGATGGAACCAGCGTGTTTATCGAAACCATTTTTGAAAGTCGGTACAAGCACGTTTGTGAACTGATGCGCATGGGTGCGCATATCAAAGTGGAAGGCCGTGTTGCGGTTGTCGAGGGTGTTCCGTATCTTTCGGGTGCACCGGTGGAATGTACAGATCTGCGTGGCGGCGCCGCATTGGTGCTGGCAGCATTAGCGGCGCAAGGGGCTACCGAGATCACACAATTACAGCATTTAGAGCGTGGCTATGAGGCGCTGACCGAAACGTTGGCAGGGGTAGGCGCACATATCCGATTAGAATCTTAAAAACTGAGGATATCGTATGCAAAAACGGCGGACAAAATCAAAGCGGACAAATAGCCAGAAGCGACAACGGAAGCGCTTCCGGCTATTTGTTGTGGTTTCGATTGTGAACGTGCTGTTGATCATATTCACCGTATTACTGTTACCCGCAGCATTAAGCAAGCCGAAAGCAGACGGAGAGGACAAGCCGTCTGCGCTCGGCATCCGCAGTATTCGGGTGGAGGGTAACACCAAGTATGATAACGGAGCGATCATCGCCGTGAGTGGTTTACAGACCGGACAGAATATTTTCTCCATTAACAAAGCGCAAGCGGCTAAGAAACTCAAAAAAGAATTTGCCTATATTCGTGAGGTGGACATCGACATTTCCTTTAAACGGGAAGCGGTCATTCGTATTACCGAAGCGGTTGAAATGGGCGCTGTGTATGCCAATGGCGGCTGGGTTATTGTGGATAAAAATGGCATTGGTTTACAAAAAAAGCCGATTGAAAGTGAGCGTCCTCTTCGCCAAATGTATTTAAAAGGCGCCGGTACACAAACGGACGAAATCGGCAAACAAGTATTGGATGCACGAAGCCTGGCGATCATTTCCGAGATTTGCACCGCATTTGAAACGTATAAACTGGGCGATGTCAGCGAAATTGATATGACGTCGTTTAATGATATCCGTGTAAAATGGAAGAACCAAATTGATATAGCGCTTGGCAACGACTCCAATCTGACCTATGAAATTGCGGTAGTGGCAACCACCATTCCGAAAATTTTGGAGCGACACGGAGAAACCGCAACCGGACTGTTAAACGTCAGTCAATATTCGGATAAAACGGTGCAAGCACCAACCATTATATTTACGCCTTCCTCGCTTTTGGATACCGAAAAAGAAGAGGAACCGGAGCCTCAAACGCCGGCAAATTCGGTAGGAAACCCGGAATAATA
>JAZRZU010000097.1:0-5608 GCA_045601465.1 Acutalibacteraceae bacterium | reverse complement strand
GGCAACGGTGCCGGGGGCGACGGTACCGGCATTGAGGATGAACGGCACATGCGGTGCGACGTTCCAAGTGGCATTACCGAGTTCAATGGTCAAACCCTGAGCGGCGCCACAGTCGGCATACAGGAAGATGGGGGCATCGGTATTCAGTACGGTGGAGAAACACGTGGTATTGTTGGCTTCATCGGTATGGGTACGGAATCCCGAAACCGTACCCGACGTGACACCGCTGGGGTCGTTTGCCTCGATTTCCAAAGTCTTGAACAGTGGTGTATGGTCACCTGTCAACGCTGAAAACAGGTCGTTTTGGGAACGGAAGGGGTCGTAACGTGTATAGGTGTAGGAACGGGCATCCTGACCGACTACTGTACCCAGTCCGAGGGCTGCGGGGTTTTCGTAGATGGAATAGGTGGTTTCGCCGACGGTGACATCGGTGAGGTAGGTCAGCGTATCGGGGGGTGTTTCTTGTTCGCCGAATGCGATATAACGAATGCCAAGCAACGAGTCGGTAAACGGTTGGAAAGATTTATACAAATGGCTATTTACACCGTTGACGGCATATCCGAGACCGCCAAGCAGGCGGGTGGTATCGTAATAGTTGCTGGACGAGAAGGTGGTAAAGCCACGATAGTGGAACAGAGCAGTGTCCACACAGGTGCGCCTAGGTAAAAATTCCAGTCGGTAAAAATTACCGTTGGCGGCGGTATCGCCCAGTTGCTCGGTTTTTTCTACTGTATCACGAACAGCTTCGGTGACTTCGTTATCGACGTAATCATGATGACGGGTAAAATACTCGCTGTTGTTCAGTTTGATGAAGCTGCTGCCGCCGCCCAGTACCATTTCGGTTGTGACACATAACAGCAACAGGGCATAGGCGACCCGCTGCCGCATTAGGCGGCGGGAGGCAAGCGCCAGAATGACGGTATACACAGCGATAACGATTAGATTGATATAGATGGTAGAAAAACCGTATGCTTCGCTTCCGAAACGTTCTTCCACCATCAAATAGGTGACGGCACCCGCAAAGGTGGCGAACACGTGACGCACTTGGATGTGCTTTAACTGAATAAGCGTTTCGGCTGCCATGAGCAATAACAAGAAGGAATACACAAACGAAAAACGATAGGGAAGGTCATTGGGCGAGTGAAGGCCGTGCCACATCAGGTCGGTCCAGTTGATCAAAAAGCTGACAAAAAGTACAAACCACAATCCCATGTAGGTTGCACGTCGACGCAGAGGAATCCCTTTGTTAAGTGCAAACAGCGGAATACAGAAAGCGGTAAGCACGCCGCAGTAAATGTTTGGCAGGTTTCCGGCGCGAACGGTGGGGGTGGTGTTTACCAAATGTCTGCCGAGTAGCTGGAAAATGTCGAGTGTGTTACCGATATCGGGCAATTTCCCGCCGGCGGCCGAGGTGTTTTGCAGTGCAAAATATACAGGAATGAGCAAGGCGGCGACGAGGCCGGCTGATAACACCGAATAGCCGGAAAACCGTACAAAAGAAAGACCAAGCTCTTTTTCGGTGCGGCGGGAGCGCAGACAGTATGCCACATAATACAGCGCTAGGAAAATACACAGCATAAAGCCAATATAGTAGTTGGTGAACAAGGCATACGACAGTGAGAGGACATAGGTGAGAAATTTCCCGGTGTGCATGAGCCGTTCAAAGCCATATACGACCAGCGGTAACACCATCACCACATCCAGCCACATGATGTTCCAAGAATAGGCGATGAGGTATACCATCATGGAATACATGACCGATACCATGGGCAGGTAAAGTCCACGTTTTCCGAAAAGTTGTTGCACACACAGCGCAAACAGAGCGCCGCACAGAGCGTTTTTCAGTAGGGTGATGCATAAAATGCCTTGCGCCAACAACCGTTCCGGAAAGGCTAAGAGGAGAAGGTTAAAGGGGCTGGCAAGATAGTAGCCGAACAGGGACAAAACGTTCGCACCTAAGCCGACTTCAAAGGTGTAAAGCGGATTGCCGCCGTGCAATAAATCGTTTCGTAATTGTGAAAGTAACGGCGCATATTGATGGTGCATATCCACCATCATAGCACTTTTTTCGCCGAGCGGCCACATGCCGAGGAAGGAGTAGGCGATGCACATGACAAACAACGATAGTATGCCGGATATCAGTGGATAGAACCAAGCGGGGCGTTGCGCCTGTCCGTCTATGTCATTGCGCAGATATTCCCTGGAAACAAAGAATAAAAGGATTCCCAGCAAAAGGGAAATACCGCCGCAACAGGTGATTTTCTGAGCAAGCCCTGTGGCGGATGTGCTGTCCATTTGCGTGGGGTTCCAGCTTCCGAACCCCCACAGTAAAATGAATATTACGCCGCCAAATAAGGCAGACAGCAACGCGGTAATGACGGTTTTGGATGAATGACGAGTACCCATATCGGTTCCTCCTTGGGAATGAATATCAATAGTATATCATAAAAATACGCATAGGGCAACCGCAATCTATGTACCCCAAAATATGACAAAAAGATGTTGACAAACGGGAGGGGGGTGTGGTAAGATAGTTTCAGTTAGCATAGGCTAATTCGTTGCGAACGGGAGAGAATTATGACTTTACGAGATGCAGTTGAAGGGCAAGAATATGTTGTCCGACAGGTTGTTACCGACGATGAGGCGATGAATGCGTTTTTATTTTCGCTTGGTTGTTACAGCGGAGAGCCCATCACGGTGGTGTTACATCGCAAGGGTGCTTGTATCGTTTCCATTAAGGATGCACGCTATACCATCGATTATCAGTTGGCGGATGCGATTTTTATTTAAAAGCAGACGGCAAGCGGGGCTTGCTGATTCTTTTTGGTGTGCGGTTAGCTTTCGCTAACTGCGCAGTGATAGGATAGGAAAGTGAGGGAGCACATATGAGAATTGCGCTCACGGGAAATCCGAATAGTGGGAAAACCACCATGTACAATGCGCTCACCGGACAGAATGAAAAGGTCGGGAACTGGGCGGGGGTTACCGTTGATAAGAAGGAGCATCCGATTAAACGGACGTATCATGCCGGCGCACAGGAGTTAGTGGCTGTGGATCTGCCGGGGGCTTATTCCATGTCACCTTTCACGGTGGAAGAAAGCATTACCAGCGAGTATGTGAAAAAAGAAACCCCGGACGTCATTATCAATATTGTGGATGCTACCAATTTAAGTCGGAGCTTGTTTTTTACTACCCAGTTGTTAGAGTTGGGTATTCCGATGGTGGTTGCATTAAACAAGGCGGATATTAACCGCAAGCAACATACAGACATTGACACCGAAAAGTTATCGGCCTTGTTGGGGTGTCCGGTTATCGATACCGTCTCCACATCGGCAAAAGGGTTGGAAGAGGTAGTATCGGCTGCGGTGGCGCAGAGTAAACGAGTCCAACATCCGCCGTATGTACAAGGAAATGTGGATGTTACCGATCGAAAAGCCGTAGAGGCAGCCGACCGTAAACGCTTTTCCTTTGTTAACCAAATCGTTAAACAGGTGGAATCTCGTAAACTTCAAAGCGGCGACCGCACGGTTCAGGATATTGCGGATCGGGTATTGACCAGTCGATTAGCGGGTATTCCCATTTTTGCCGCTGTCATGTTTGCGGTGTTTTGGTTATCGCAGCAGGGACCTGGTGCTTGGATAGCGGAGTGGTTAGGACAATGTCTGGGCATGGCTCAAGAGTGGATAGGAAGCCTGTTTCAGGATGCTAATCCTTTGTTGTATGCGTTACTTATCGATGGTGTGATCGGTGGTGTTATCGCCGTTGTTGGGTTTTTGCCGCTAGTCATGATGATGTATTTCCTCATAGCGCTTTTGGAAGATTGTGGGTATATGGCACGTGTATCGGTGGTACTGGATCCCATTTTTAAGAAGGTGGGGTTATCGGGAAAATCGGTAATTGCGTTTATCATTGGGACGGGTTGTGCTGTTCCGGGGGTGATGGCGTGTCGTACGATCCGCAACGAGAGGGAACGAAGAGCAACGGCAATGTTGGTGCCGTTTATGCCTTGTGGTGCAAAACTGCCGGTTATCTCGTTGTTTGCGGGTGCGTTTTTCCAAAAAGCTTCTTGGGTCGGACCTGTAATGTATTTTGCCGGTATTCTCATCATTTTCTTGGGGGCACTCTTGGTGAATGCGATTGCGGGTCATAAACCACGCAAATCGTATTTCATTATGGAACTGCCAACGTATAAAGTGCCGTCTGTTTGGCGAGCCGTCCAGTCGATGTGTGCACGTGGTTGGGCTTTTATCGTTAAGGCGACAACCGTGATTTTGCTGTGCAACACCGTGGTACAGGTGATGCAATCTTTTGACTGGCAGTTCCAAGTGGTTGGGCAACAGGCACAGGACAGTTCGATTTTAGCATCCGTTGCTACGCCGATTGCGTACGCCTTGATCCCGATCGTTGGATATCATTGTTGGCAGTTGGCTGCCGCAACAGTGACGGGATTTATTGCAAAAGAGAATGTTGTTGGCACGTTGGCGGTTTGTTTTGGTATTACGGATCTGATCAATACCGAAAGCCTGGCTATTGCGGATGGTGTTACGGCATCGGAGATCGCCGTCACGTTTGGTGGCTCTTCCGGTTCCGCTATGACAGCTGCTGCCGGACTTGCCTTTCTGGTGCTGAATCTTTTTACTCCGCCTTGTTTTGCGGCGATCGGCGCCATGGGTGGTGAGCTGCAAAGCCGCAAATGGTTATGGGGCGCTATCGGCTTGCAAATCGGTGTGGGGTACAGTGCGGGATTTTTTGTCTATCAAATCGGCACACTTGTAACGACACGCACGGTTGGCGTCGGGTTTTTGCCGGGTCTTATCGCCGTTTTGTTGTTTGCGGCTTTGCTGGTGTGGTTGTGCGTGCGTGCAGAGCGCAAACGAAAGGCGGAGGAACAGATATCTGCTGATACGGTCGCTTGTGCGCAGTGAGGAAAGGAAGCAAACGTGAAGACGGTAATTGTGTGTATTGTTTTGGTGATAGTCTTGGGACTTGCAGTACGCCATATTTACAAGTCACTTAAAAAGCGGCACTCTTGTGTGGGGAGCCCTTGTGCCGGAACGTGCGGTTTTAAAAAAGACTGCGAGGGGAATCCGTACTCTTAAAACGAAAAAAGGATTTTTGTCCCTATTCTTTTTAGGGTGACCCGTAAATTGTAAAAAGTCAAAAGAAAAGGTTGACAAACAAACAGCCGCATAGTATAATGACTACTGCTCGTTAACGTGATACTTTACAAAACTTGTTGGTTTATAAGGTGTATCATGCGGCAGTATTTCGAGATGTGGCTCAGTTTGGTAGAGCGCTGCGTTCGGGACGCAGAGGCCGCAGGTTCAAATCCTGTCATCTCGACCACAACCGACAAATCCGAACTTTTTTATAATCAAAAATTGTTTCGGTATTGTCATAGAAATACCGGGTAAAGGATAACTCCTCTACCCGGTATTTTTATTTAGTTACTCCATACCCTCGTCAGGGTCATCATCCGTAAGTATTTCGCCTACAGCACCCATCTGTTCTATCACCTGTACTGTCTGCTCGTTTGCACCCAACTTTTCGGCGGCATCAGCCGTTGCTTCTGTGATTGTCTTGATGCTTTTTGCATCAACGACACCCT
>JAZRZU010000096.1:0-3838 GCA_045601465.1 Acutalibacteraceae bacterium | reverse complement strand
ATCTACAACAATGGTGAATTAGTGGATGTGTTTACCACCGACAGCAAGGGCTACTTCATTACTCCGTATTATATCTGTGGCGACAGTTGGGAATTGAAGGAAATCAATCCCTCTGAAGGTTATCTGCTTGACAACACCAGCTACCATGTGGGTGCCGAAGCAAAGCTTTATTCCGTAGAGTATAACACCACGAAGAATGGTGTTGTTGAGGAATCCATTATGGGTTCTATCGCAATCATCAAGCACGCAGACACCGGTGAAACTCAAATCGAAACACCTGAGGAAGGCGCAACCTTTGAAATCTTCCTTGCTTCTGCAGGCAGTTATGAAAATGCTCGTGAAAGCGAAAGAGATATTCTTGTATGCGATGCGGACGGTTTTGCGAAATCCAAGGATCTTCCTTACGGACGTTACACGGTTCGTCAGACCTCCGGATGGGAAGATACCGAGTATATGCCTGCGTTCACTGTGTATATCAGTACCCACGGTGAAGTTTACAAGTACCTCATTAACAATGCCCCGTTTACTTCTTATTTGAAGCTTGTGAAGGTGGACAGCGAGACCGGCAAGCAGATTCCTTATGCAGGTGCTGCGTTCCATCTCTACGATGCAAACGGTCAGCGAGTTGTTATGAAGTACACCTATCCTACCTTAACCGAGGTAGATACTTTCTACACTTCTGCGGAAGGTTATTTGATTACTCCTGAAAAACTTGACCAGGGCAATTACCAGTTGGTTGAGGTACAGGCGCCTTATGGCTATGTGCTTCACGATGAGCCCATCAGCTTTAAGGTGGATGACAATGATGCCGTATATGAAGACGGTCTCACATTGATCGTTGTTGACTTCCCGAATGCTCCGCAGAAGGGCGTTATCAATATCAAAAAGACCGGTGAGGTATTCAGCAGTGTCCAGACCAACGGCGAAGCATACTTGCCCGTATATTCTGTACAGGGATTGGCAGATGCAACATTCGAAATCATTGCTGCCGAGGATATCATCACTTCCGATGGGACTGTCAGAGCAAAGAAAGGCGATGTAGTTGATACTATTGTTACCTCTGCAAACGGCGAGGCTCAGAGTAAAGAATTGTACCTGGGCAAATATCGAATCGTAGAGGTTAAGAGTCCTTTCGGCATGCTCCTTTCCGGCGAACAGACCGTTAAGCTTGTTTATGCCGGTCAGTTTGTAGAACTGACTGATGTTTCTGCATCCTTCTATAATGACAGACAGAAGGTGCAAATCAGTTTGGAAAAGGTAATTGAAACAGATGAAACCTTTGATATCGGCGGCGACAGAACAGTAACTTTCGGTCTGTATGCTGCAGAGGAACTCAAAGCCTCTGACGGTAGCGTAATCCCTGCCGATGGTCTGATTGAGATTATCCAGTTCAGTACCAGTGGGGCGGGCAACTTCACGGCAGACATTCCTTTTGGTTCTTACTATGTTAAGGAATTGCAGTCCGCAGGACCTGAATATCTTCCCAACAATGCGAAATACCCTGTTGTCTTTGAGTATCAGGGACAGGATGTTGCAACGGTAGAGATCAAGGTGAATGACGGTACTCCTATTCTAAACGAACTGCTTTACGGCAATGTGAAGGGGCACAAGATTGACGAGTTTAACAATTCTGTCGGCGGTGCTGTAATTGGTCTGTTCCGCCCGGATGAAACTGAGTTTACCCGCGAAAACGCATTGATGATTGACACTTCCGATGCTTCTGGTGCATTCTCCTTTGATAACGTGGTATACGGACATTGGATCATTGCCGAAATTGAGCAGCCTGAGGGCTTTATTCTCACCTTGGAGGTTCATCATATTTATGTGGATTCCGATGGTGAAGTTATTGAAATCGTAATGGAAAACGAGCACATCAAGGGCAACGTACTTCTCACAAAGCTTGATGAAGACTATCCTGAAAATAAGCTTACCGGTGCCGTGTTTAATATCCATGAGGATACCAACGGAAACGGAGAGTTTGATGAAGAGGATGTTTTTGTAAACGCATTGGAAGAGACTGAGCCCGGCATTTACGAATTGAAGGATCTCATTTATGGCCGTTATCTGATTTTTGAGTCCGTTGCACCCGAAGGTTTTGAAAAGGATGAGAACATTTACTTCTTTGAGATCAAGAGCAATGGTGAAACTGTTGTGATCGAGAACGAGGCAGGCGTGGGATTCCTGAATAAAGCACAGCGCGGAAGCCTCGTGATCACCAAGAATTCTGAGGATGGCATTCTTGAAGGATTCGAATTCGTAGTTGAGGGTGTTGATTTCCTCGGCAACGAATACTCTGAGACCTTCGTAACTGATGCGGAGGGTAAGATCTCTATCAGTATCAGACCCGGCACTTATGAAGTGTACGAAAAGGATGATCCTGATAACGTGCGCTATGTGATGCCCGATGCTCAGACCGTAGAGATTAAGGCAAACGAAGAGTTCAACCTTGAATTTGCCAACATCCTTAAGAAGGGTTCTATCGAGTTCCGTAAGGTGGATAAAGTGACCGGAAAACCTCTTGCAGGTGTTAGCTTTGCTATCTATGACACGAACGAGAATATGATTGCCGAAGGTAAGACCAATTCCGATGGCATCGTTCGCTTTGATGGTTTGGTTTATGGCAGCTATCTCTGGCAGGAAACTGCAACCGTGGATGGCTATATTGCACAGCCCGGTTTCCATGAATTCGGTATTACCGAACACGAACAGCTCATTACTGTAACGGTAGAAAATGAGCCTGTTCCCGATATTCCTAAGACGGGAGATAATAGCAACTTGCCTTTGTGGTTTGGCTTGCTTACTCTCTCCGGTGGCTCTCTTGCAGGACTTCTTTTCTATAACAAGAAGAGAAAGTCCAAGGTACGTGGCTAAGTGTATCTCTTAGTCGGCATTCTTTCATTCATCGCGGGCGGTATATTTGGTGTGTTCCTGATGTGTGCCTTTCAAATCAATCGTTTAGGAGCCAACGCAAGGTTTGAAGAGGAACCGCCCGGGAACGGAGGTTAACAAGTGTATGTAGCACTTTTTATCATAATGGATTTGCTCATCTTCGCTTTGCTTCTTATTGCCCTGTATTTCCTTGTAAAGAAGATTCAGGAAAAGCGTCAAGAGGAGTATACTCCAATCGAAAACGATTTGGACGAATTCCGCAATGACACCCTGCATGAGCAGGCAAAGCGAGATAGAGACAAATTGGCGCATATTGAGGAGGTTGCGGCGAGCCGCAACTTCCCCGATAGTAAACAGGGAGAGGAGAGTGATGACTGATGCTTGAACAGTGGGTCCTCTCGGGACTTAACCTGTGGATCCTGATCGGGTTGGTAGTTGCTTTGTTTGGCATTGCACTTATCATCTGTATGTTGCCGGTGCGAAAAACCGGCGGCAGCTTTTTCAGAAAATACGCCTTTGTGATATTTGCAGAGGTCGTTATCCTGACCGGGATCATTCTTTTCGTTATCGGCATTGTGAAGGCGTGGCCAATGTTGATTTAATATATTTTCCCATATTGTCCTCCTGAACAATTCAAAGGTACTGCGGAGGTGTACTACGCCACACCTTCGCAGTACTGTACATATCCATCTGAAAGGGGGAGATGCCGAAAAGACAGTTTGACCTGTATTTAGGAGATTGTCTTGATGTAATGAAACAGATACCAAGCGGATCTTTGGATATGATTGCCTGCGACCTACCGTATGGGGTGACGCAGAATAAACTGGATATCGTCATTCCTTTTGAACCGCTTTGGAGAGAATACAAAAGAATTATTAAGGAGCGCGGATGCATAGCTCTGTTTGCTCAGGGAGTTTTCTTTGTCGAATTGGTACAATCCAATCGGAAG
>JAZRZU010000095.1:0-6070 GCA_045601465.1 Acutalibacteraceae bacterium | reverse complement strand
AATGAGGTTTGAGCAGTTTTTACATAACAAAGATTCATGTCCGTGCTAAATGCCACAAGTCATCTTCACAAATACCTGCACCTGCTGCGTCATACTCTCCATCGCCGAGTACTTCTTGAAAATGACCTCGCCGTCCCGATTGGTAAAGATCTCCAGCGGATCCCCCTCACGAATCCGCATCGTGCGTCTAATCTCTTTGGGAATAACGACTCTGCCGAGGTCGTCGATACGGCGTACAATACCTGTTGCTTTCATATATAAATCTCCTCTTTTTACAAAATTAATGTGATATTAGTATCACACTTTTTGTAGAAATTATGAGTAGAATTTCCAATTGTTTTTGAATTTTCAAATCGATATATGAAAAAGGCGATGACGGATTTTGTCATCGCCCTTGGCTGTTTGTTACTGATTTAGCGCTTTACCGTTCTTTTCTTTCTATCGACCACGGTCAGCGTAATAACTGCGCCGCCGCTGATGAAGAGCAGAGCGATCCAGAGCGCCATATTGCTGTTATCTCCAGTCTGCGGACTGTCGGTCTTGGGAATCTCGGTGTAGACTGCCTTAACAGTAACATCTTCCTTAACGGTATCAAGCTCCTTATCCCACTTAACAGTATATCCATCCTTTGTGGGAACATCGGAGATTGTGACCTTCTCACCGTGCTTCACAGTCAAAATCTTGTAAACACCGCTCTCATCCATAAAGGTAATGGTGTACTCGTTAATGGTATAGACAGCATTGATCTCGATGTCGGCGGTGATATTTGTACCGTCCTTATCCCATGTGGGAGCTGTCTGCGTGTAACCTTCCTTTTCGGGAATAGCAGGAGCTGTTGCATCCTTGCCATAGCCTACAGTTTGGGTATCAACAGTGTTACCATCAACTTTGAAGGTTACGGTATAGTTCTCATAAACCATTATCTTGTATTCAATTGCATTACCTGCCTTATCGGTTGCAATAACAGTATGTTCCTGGTTATCGGGATTGATAACATATTGACTCTCAAAATGTGTTTTATCAACACCATCAATCTCAACCCTATCAATATCGGTAAGAGCATCGGTTACCGTGAAGACAACCTGTCCATAATAATTTTGACCATTTTCAATTCCGTTGATAACAGGTGCTGTAGCATCAAGCACAATGCCATTTGAGTTAATAATCAAAGAGTTTCCGGCATTGTCGGTAATCTTAGCATAAACAACATATTTGTTGTCAGGATTAATCTTGAAGGTGCCGTTGTAATCTTGCCAATCGGTTATCACTTCGACTTCGTCTTCACTGAGTTCGCCACTAGTCAGATAATACTGAATTGTATTCACTCCGCTACCCAAATCGTTTGCAGTAATAGTAACATCTTGGATTTCGTTAAAGAATAAACCGAAGGTGATGCTGTTCCAGAAGGAAGTCCATTTGTTATCCTTGATATTGATTTCGGCAACGGGTACAGTAATGTCTGCGACACCATTAACAGTGATTACGATATCCTCCTCAGAATCAGTTACTGTGTACTTGCCATCTGTGAGTGTTACGGAACTGCCGTTCACTTCTACAGCAAAGTTAGAAAGTTCAGTATAACCATCCTTTAAAGAATATGTCAAAGTAAATTCCTCTCGCCAATCAAGAGTAGACTTATCAACTGTCAGTGTATAGCCAACTTGATTCTGCAGCAACGTTACGTTCAGTTTTCTACCTGCGGCGATGGTGACTGCGGTATCAAGTGAAGGATTATGGTTGCCGTCACCCCTCATGCGCACATAATATTTACCTGCGGCGAGATCTTCTACCGTATTGCCTGTAATGGTGGTATAGGTGCTTTCGCCTTCGGCTCTGTATTCCATATTGGCAGAAACATTGGTGAGTTTACCGTCTGCCTTTTTAGAAATGGTTTCATTCGCTTTGTTCACAACGGGCGCTGTTTGATCAGCCTTTGCGATAGTGAAGTTTGCGGTCACGTTGCTCGGCAGTTTGTAGTTTCCTGCCTTTGCACCGCTGATTGCTGTAACCGTTGCGGTATATGCGGTGTCGGATGCATTTGTCTGTTCACCGCTAACAGTAAGAGTAAGCTCATCACCGTTTACCATACCCGTTGCGGTGGCTGTAGGCCTCTGTGACGTACCGTTATAGGTTAAAGCTGTATTACTCCAAGCAATGCCGATTTCCTTTTGTTCTACGGTCAAAATACCTTTTACAAAAATAATTTCATAATTTTCAGAAGTTAATCCCTTGGGCGTAATATTATAATCACCCACATTGCCGTACTGTGTATAGCTGTAATCATATTCGAGTGTGCCGCCAAGCGCATGTTCGATTTCATTAGACACAAATCCTGTATAAGTAACACCATTATTGTCAGGGGCATTGCCATAGATTATGGTTTTGTTATTTGCAGTAACGGTAAGCTGTGCTTTTGCAATCGTCACGGGTACACAGGCAGGAGCAACGTCGTTATGATTGCTGTCGCCAACCACCCTGTACCAAACGTAATAAGTACCTGCGTTTTTGCCGGTAGGGATGGTTGTGCTCCAATTGTTTGCCGGAGCAGTAGTGCTGTTTGCACCAAGTACATATTGCATTTCTCCGCCGACAGCAGAACCTGCATTTATAAGTTCCATTGCGTCGCCGTTATACACAAGGTTGAGTCTTGCGGTAGGTTCTGCGCAAGCAGAATCCGCTTTTTTAACCGTTACCGTTATGTCGGCCTTGACTGTTTTATAATTCTCGGCGTCGGTTGGTGTGAACACACCGACAAAGATCTTTGTTCCAACATTACCAACGCTTGTTGTCAAAGAATCATCCCAGCTCCAACCATTGGGCAATGTAATATCGGCAAGGGTATCCCCATATGTGGCAGTAAGATCTGTAGGAATATCATATAAAGGTGTTGCAGCAAGGATAGTCCAATAGATCTCAGCAGTCGCACCTTTTATAGAAATACTTGCAGATGCCGAAAGATCTCCTGCATTGATATTATTGTTGTGTGTAACGGTCAGATTTCCGCCTTTCCAATTTTCCGAATAAAAAACTATGGCTATTTTCTCGGCACCGTCATAAATAACATCACCCGAAGGCGCATTAAGGGTTGCAGTTTCTTCATGGCCGCATATACAGCTCTCGGTAATTATGTTGTCGCTTGCGGTGTAGGTGTAGCCGTGTTCGGTTTTCTCGCTTGTTTCATCGCAACCATTCACGGTGCATTTTTTCCAATGACCATCGGCATCGTTTTCGTACTGCGTGCTCCACTGATGGGCTAAATTATTGGTGATTACAATGGGCTCTGTAATGCCCACAATGCCTATCTCTATAACACTTTGGCAATTCAGATTTGCGCCCTCTGTAAATTTAATGACGGGTTTTTTTGTATCGGCATTCTCAACGGAATAAAGATTGTTAGGCAGAGCGATGCCATCCACTTTAACCGAGAAATCGGCAGCACCGTTTTCTGCAGGGCGGTTCAATTCCAGCTCTGTGCCTTCAGTGAGAGAGGTGATGCTATTTCCCTTCGCAGTAAACTTAAACGATCCCTTTTGCATGATGATGGAGGAGTCATAATTATGATCTCCAACATCGGCAATAACAAACTTCACCGTGATAACATCGCCTACCGCAACATTTTTAGAAGCCGTAAGCACAATGGAATAACCGTTATATGCGCTATTCACCTTGTTAATGTCGGTGGTAATATAGCGTAATTGCATATCTTTTGTAATTCTTGCGCCGGTAGAATTTGTTAAAGGATCGGTGCGCAGATTTGTAATGGTCACCATTTCCCCTTCAGGCAGCAAAGCAATGTTTTCAAATTCGCCGTCGTTCACCTTGATGAAAAGGCCAAAAATATCATTATACTTAGAATTCTGGTCAAATTCGGAAGAAACAAAAACATAGTTGAAATCAAGGGCGGTTCCCGTGGATCTCACCTGGAATTGTAATGCCGCCGTATCGCCACCGTATTCTTGTCCCTGCGACTCTATCAGTTCGTTTAAATCAGCATCCTTGTAGGTCCCATTGTAATCTGCCATATAGCTGTTATCAAAATTTGCGTGCGTATTTCCGGTAGAAAGAACAAAGCCTTCTTCTATTCCCAGAAGCTCTGTACCTCCTGTTAGTGTGGCAATCTGATGATTATCTGCACAAACAATTGACGCTGAGTTTTCAACCAGAGCAGTAGGGTCACCCAAAAAGTATTGTGCCAAGGATTCTGCAACATGCGCATCATTTTCACCAATGTTCTCATAAGGGGTGATCTTTATACTGTTTTTCTGATTGGTAATTAGCGCCGCAAATGCAGTCATTGGCATCAGCGACAGCAGCATCGTCACCGCCACAAGCATAGCGATAGCAGGCTTGGATTTCCTTTCTATAAATTTGCCGGTTTTCTTTGCATGATCCTCAAGCCACAAACAAAGGCCGATCGGATAAAGCAAAATCTTTTCCCAGGTTTTCATATGTAGAACTCCTTTCAGACAGAGCTCCTTAGTGGTTATAAAATAACCACTAAGGGGATATCCCCTTAAAATTTTCATATATCAAAAAATATTATAATTTCACTTGTTATATTATAGCGCAATCACTCTATTATTACAATATTAAAGCAAGAATGTAAATACACTTTTTGTGAAATGTATTTAAAACTTCGGTGATTTGTCGCCCAATTTTAAAACAAAAAACCGGATAAACAAATATGCTCATCCGGCTTTTCCTGTGATAGTAATCTTACTGATACATATCCTGCAAGGTTACAAGTCTAACTTCACCCTTATTTGCAAATTCTTGTAATCCTTGAGTAAAACCGCTTTTGGAGAAAATATAGTAATGATATTTATCTCCTTTGCCAAATACATCTGCGTATTGCTTTAGAAGTTCAAGTTCATCAACACCAACAGGAGCGTTACGATACTTGCACGAACCGATGATATACTCATTACCCTCAACAGGAGTTCCAACAATATCAATTTGAACTTCTTTCTTTGCCTTAGAATCAGTGCCCCACCACTGGCCGATGTCGGACAGTACAACAGGAACATCCTCGGCATAGAGGAATAGATATTCACGGCACATTTGTTCAAAGATAAGTCCCATATAATCAGGGTAATGCTTCTTGATAATAGGATCATAGATTCTTTCAATTTTTCCTGAACTGATTGCCGAAGTGTTTTGAGGCACAAAACGATACCAGAACCGGAAGAAATTATCGCCGATGGCATAGATAGTTTTCTTTCCGGCTTTTTCTGTAATAGGTGTTTCCTTAACAAGAATGCCAAGTTCCAAAAGCACTTTTAGATATTTAGCGCAAACAGGGGACTCGATTCCTACTTTGGTGGCAATTTCATTAGAATGGGAAGCTCCGCTGGCAACAGCCGTGATAACTGAATTATAAATAGCCGGTTCACGCAGTTCCTGCTTGAGCAAATTCTCGGGCTCCTCATAGAGATAACTCGAAGTATTAAATAAATTTTCCTTTAAAGCCTCATCCACATCGCCATCAACATCAAGTTTGTTAATGTAATGCGGAATGCCACCGGTAATACCGTAGATAAACGCCTGCTGCTCATCCGTCAAGTTCGGATTGAATGCTGTCATTTCATTATAAGTTAAAGCCTGAATTTTAAACTGACCAGTGCGACGTCCGTATAACGGACTCTCATAACCCAACACCTGATATTCCATAAAGCTCATAGAAGAGCCGCAAAGAATTAAGAAGAGTTTTCCGTTTTTCCAAGTGTGATCAATAATGTGTTGCAGGCGAGAGGATATGGACTTATTAGCTTTAGCAAGATACGGATACTCATCTATAACAAATACTAATCTGTCCTCTTCGGCCATTCTTGTAATTTCAGCAAACGCCGCATCAAAGGATTGGTAAATCGGTGCTGTCTCTGCTCCGGGATGATCCTTTTCATAAATTGCCTTTGATAACGCCTCAAGGTTTTCTTGAGATGATGCATTAAGTGCTGAAAAGAACACTGTCGGTTTACCTTTGCAGAACTCATTGATCAGTGCTGTCTTGCCAACACGACGGCGTCCGTACACAACAATACACTCAAACTCATCCTTTTTATATCTTTTA
>JAZRZU010000094.1:0-3894 GCA_045601465.1 Acutalibacteraceae bacterium | reverse complement strand
CTGAACAAGTATGGTATCACCGGTGTCAAGGAGATTGTCTACAACCCCTCTTACGAGGAGCTGTTTGTGGCCGAGATGGATCCCTCTCTGGAGGGCTTCGAGAAGGGCCAGCTGACCGATCTGGGCGCTGTCAACGTGATGACCGGTATCTACACCGGACGTTCCCCCCAAGATAAGTTTATCGTGATGGATGACACCTCTAAGGATACCGTATGGTGGACCAGCGACGAATTTCAAAACGATAACAAACCCGCTTCTGTTGAAGCTTGGAACGTATGCAAAGAGCTGGCAATGAAACAGCTTTCCAACAAAAAACTGTACGTGATGGATCTGTTCTGCGGCACCAACAAGGATTCTCGTATGGGCATTCGTTTCGTCATGGAAGTTGCTTGGCAGGCTCACTTTGTCAAGAATATGTTCATTACCCCCACCGAAGAGGAACTTGAGAATTTCGAACCGGATTTCGTAGTCTACAATGCTTCCAAAGCCAAAGTTGAGAACTACAAAGAATTAGGACTCAATTCCGAGACCGCTGTTTTGTTTAACTTAACCTCCAAAGAGCAGGTTATTTTGAATACCTGGTATGGCGGCGAGATGAAAAAAGGTATGTTTTCCATGATGAACTACTACCTGCCCTTAAACGGTATGGCTTCGATGCACTGCTCTGCTAATACCGATATGAATGGCGAGAACACAGCGCTGTTCTTTGGCTTGTCCGGCACCGGAAAAACCACCTTGTCCACCGATCCCAAACGTTTGCTGATCGGCGATGACGAGCACGGTTGGGATAATGAAGGCGTGTTTAACTTCGAGGGCGGCTGCTATGCGAAGGTTATTAACCTCGATAAAGAGTCTGAGCCGGATATCTATGCTGCTATCAAACGCAACGCTTTGTTGGAAAATGTAACGGTGGACGAGAATGGCGTTTGTGATTTTGCCGATGGTTCCGTTACCGAAAACACTCGTGTATCCTATCCGATCAATCACATTGAAAAGATCGTACGTCCTGTTTCCAAGGGACCTGATGCACAAAACGTTATCTTCCTGTCCGCTGATGCTTTTGGTGTGTTGCCGCCTGTATCGATTCTGACTCCCGAGCAAACCCAATACTACTTCTTGTCCGGTTTTACCTCTAAGTTGGCCGGTACAGAGCGTGGTATTACTGAGCCTACCCCGACCTTCTCCGCTTGCTTTGGTGCTGCTTTCTTAGAGTTGCATCCTACCAAGTACGGTGAAGAGCTGGTTAAAAAGATGAAGAAATCCGGCGCTAAGGCATATCTGGTCAACACCGGATGGAACGGTAGTGGCAAGCGCATCTCGATTAAAGATACTCGTGGTATCATTGACGCTATTCTGGATGGTTCCATCTTGAAGGCTGAGACCAAAAAGATTCCTTACTTTGATTTTGAGGTTCCGACTTCTTTGCCTGGCGTTGATCCCACTATCTTGGATCCTCGTGACACCTATGCTGACGCTTCCATTTGGGAAGAAAAAGCGAAGGATCTCGCAGCTCGCTTTATCAAGAACTTCAATAAATATACCGGAAACGATGAAGGCAAGGCTCTTGTTAAAGCAGGTCCTCAACTGTAATTTCTATACAAGTCAAGCTGTTTTTTAGCTCTATCGATTTTAAAGCCTACTCTCTACATTAAAGTAAGAGAGTAGGCTTTTTTCTTATGTTAAATCTACTTTTTTTGTTCTAAGTAAAATGGTGACAGCATAGGATGGCACTGTAAAGAAAGATTCGGGAAGGTATGTGACTTTTACCATGGGGAAGAGGATGATTAGCTACACATTCCATAACCCAAACTCGGTGAAAGATACCGTTGATATGCTCCTTAAATTGTTTGTGGAAGCGAATAAACCAAAGGCAGAACAAGCCATAACAAAAGCTGTTGAAAATAGCAAATTGAAAGTCAGCCATCCTACGTAAACAGTAGGATGGCTTTTATAAAAAGGAGAAGAATTATGAATATAGCGGCTTACTGTCGTGTATCAACCGAAAAGGAAGATCAACTCAATTCCTTAGAAGCACAAAAAATCTTTTTCCAAGAGTATACCGAGCGACATGGTGACAACCTTGTTCAACTATATGCAGATGAGGGGCTGTCAGGCACAAAAATTAAAAACCGAAAGCAGTTTCTTCGCATGATGGCAGATGCTGAACTCGGTATGTTTGATATGGTAGTGGTAAAAGATATTTCACGCTTTGCCAGAAATACCGTTGACTTATTGCAAAATATTCGTCGACTTCGTGAACTTGGCATTGAAACGCAATTTCTTACTGCCAATATGACAAGCATGGGCAATAGTGAATTTGTTCTCACCGTGTTTGGCGCATTGGCACAAGAAGAAAGTGCAAACACCTCAAAGCGAGTAAAGTTTGGTAAAAAAATCAATGCACAAAAGGGGAGAGTGCCAAACATCGTTTTCGGTTATGATAAAACAAATGGGGATTATTTTAATCTTACGATCAATAAAGTTGAAGCAGATATCATTCGTCAAATCTACCGTTGGTATGTAGTAGATGAGTATGGTACTTCCAAGATATCCCATATGCTTAATAAACAGGGCGTGAAAACAAAACGAGGTTATGAATGGTCACAAAATACCGTATGCCGTATTCTGGAAAACGAACTTTATACCGGTAAAATTATTAATGGGAAGCAAGAGGTCACCGACTTTTTAACCGGAAAAAGAGAATCAAAAAACAAAGATGAATGGTATGTGGTAAAACGTCCGGATTTGTGTATCATTAGTGAAGAGATGTTTCAAAAAGCTTTACAGTTACGAAAAGAACGAGGTAAGAAAATTAAATCAGATAAAGAACGACATAGTAATACGCACCTATTCTCCACCATAATCAAATGTAAGGATTGCGGGTGGTCGTTTCGCCGTAATGTCCGTACCTATCAAAATACGTATATAAAATGGGTTTGCTCTACTCATAACCGAAATGCCGAACGTTGCCGTAATGCCATGTCAGTTGATGAAGAAGAACTGATCGAAGTGATTGAAAATTACTTTACAAAGATCTTCTCGCAAAAAAAGGATATCATGAAACATATAGTAAGTGAATTTTTGAAACTCTACCGTGCAAAGGATGAGAATTTAGCATACAAAAAACAACTTTATACCGACATTGCCAAACTACACCGCAGCCGTCAAAAATACATCGATATGTATACGGATGATCTTATCACCCGTGAAGAATTAAATAACAAAATTGGCAAGGACAAGCAGCAATTAGAACAGCTTCAAAACGAGCTACAAGCGGTAGAACGGCACCTGGTACAAAGTGATCGATTACAACAGATACTATCCGATACTTTTAACAGGGTAGAAGATATCAGCAATTTACGCCAAATTACCAATGCACAACTGAAAAAAGTAATAGAAAAGATTGAGGTCGACCATGATGGAAATGTTGAGATCTTTTTAAAGCCTTTCAATAAACTCGATATAGACAAAACCGTTCCCGTTCGTAACAACCATACATAAAGATGTATCGGATCGGTTGCAAGCCGTCAATCCGCAATTATATGATGAGGTGCGGCGTATATTGGAAATCAATAAAGCACAGCGACATATTCGAGGTGGGATAGCCACTCGTGAAAAATACCGCCATGAAGGATAAAAAAGCGTTCAGGAAAATTCCTGAACGCTTTTTATTGGTGTACCAATAAACCCCCAGTTCTACTGGGGGAGAAGAAAAACTTTAGTAAAAGAAAAACCTCCTAATGTATAATGGTAGTGGTTTGGCGACCGCATTACCAAGAACATTAGGAGGTTTTTAACGATGGAAAATGAAATAAGAAGTAGCGCACACTCAAAATACAGATGTCAATATCATATAGTTTTTGCGCCGAAATACCGACGCAAAGAAATATATGG
>JAZRZU010000093.1:0-42148 GCA_045601465.1 Acutalibacteraceae bacterium | reverse complement strand
AGGTGTTCAAGTAAAAGTTTTGATGATAAACAACAAACCCGAATGTTTTGCCAATCGGTAAAACATTCGGGTTTCAATACGTTGGTGCGGGCGACAAGACTTGAACTTGCACGCTTGCGCATTGGCTCCTAAGACCAACGTGTCTGCCATTCCACCACGCCCGCATTGTTTCATAGTGTATCACACTTTGTTGGAAAATGCAAATCATTTTTTAAATAGGCTCATATAGTATCTTATCCACAGGCAAAAACTAACAACGCTTATTTGTCGGAAATGGTTGCATGTAGAATTATTTTTTGGTATGATAGTACATATTGGAGGTGTTTTGGTGAATCGATTTTTGGCCCTTTTGCTCAGTTTTGTGGTACTTGGCATTTCGGCTTGCGGTACAAAGAAAGAGCCAAGCACATCCGGCACTGTTGTTATTCCTGTTGCTTCAACAGGGGGAACATCCGGTAGTGAAACAACTCCTACCTCCACATCAACTACCGTTTTGACAACCACCGATACAACCGGAGAAACGATAAAGAACCCTCTCAATACTACAACTACCAAACCAATTACAACTACGACAACCACTACCACTACCGTAACAACCACGACCAAAAAGCCATCTACACAAACTTCGGGTGAGTTTCGTGCAACCTGGGTGTCCTATATTGAGCTGGATAAATTACTTCAATCCTGCAAGACCGTGGATCAGGCAAAAAAAGCAATCGCCGGCATTTTCGATACGGCGGTTAAGTTTAAACTCAATACGGTATTTTTTCATGTGAGAGCCAATAGCGATGCCTATTATAAATCTTCCTATTTTAAACCCGCTGCAACAGCTAAAAAATTGTTGGATGCTGGTTTTGACCCGTTAGCGTATGCTGTGCAGATTGCACACCAACGTGGAATCTCGCTGCACGCTTGGGTAAATCCGTATCGGGCGGGGAAGAATACAACCTATTTAGTAAATGGGATCCCCACGTTTTCTGACAAAGACAAACGGTACTATTATGTACCCACTTCATCAAAAGCACAGCAACTGATACTAAACGGTATTCGTGAATTAGTAAACAACTATGCGATTGACGGTATACAATATGATGACTATTTTTATCCCTCCGATGTGCTGGAAGAAAACACGATATATAGTTACGAAAATGTCGATTATGAGGCATATAAAAAAAGCGGAGGCCAGCTTTCCATTGCGAACTGGCGTCGTGCCGCAGTCGATTCGTTGATTTCTGCAACGCATACCATTACCCAAGCGAAAGGTCGAATTTTCGGTGTATCCCCTGCGGTAAATGCCGATAATACTTACAAAAAATTATATGCCGACCCCAAAAAATGGATGGCTGAGAGTGGATATATTGATTACATTTGTCCGCAAATCTATACCGGCTTTGAGCATCAAGGAAGCCCGTTTGACAAGATGACCGATACCTGGTTATCGTATAAACGTCACGCATCGGTAACGCTATACGTCGGTCTTGCAAATTACAAAGCGGGTTTATCCAGTGATCCGTATGCCGGGACTGGAAAGACAGAATGGGCTACCCACAACGACGTTTTAAAACGTTCGGTTTTGTATCTTCGTTCGAAAAAGATACCGGGATTTGCGTTTTATAGTTACAGTTATTTAAATGATAATGCTGAATCAAACAATTTGTTGACTGTTTTATAACAAAGAGGTGTAAAAATGGCAAAGCATATGAAACAGGGGAAACTGACAAAAGGATTAAAAATTGGTGCGATTATTGCTGCGAGTCTGATCGTAACCGTATTGGTTTGTGCTCTGTTGTCCTATGGTGGAGTGCTGGACGCCATTGCAACGCTGTTTAACACCTCAAAGCCTTCGACTAATACCACTACAACGACCACCAACACCACTACCGCCCCGCCACCGCCGATTACGCCGGTTTACCAAAAACCGGACCAAATGAAAGGTGTGTGGCTGACCCCTACGATTGATTATTATACTTCTTCGAAAGATACGGCAGAAGTTGTTAAGGAACAGATTGATAAAGCGTTTACAGCAATTGATACGTGGAATTTTAACACAATCATCTTACCTCTAAATATCAAGGATAGTGTTACGGCTGTCTATCCGTCGAATGTTGTTGACCATCTTACACTCACACTAAAAGATGGACAGGCATTTGATCCCATTTCGTACATACTAACTTTGGCAAGAGAAAGAAAACTCTTTGTTTATCCTGTTTTAGATCTTCACGTGCAAAACGGGGAGGATTGGGACCCTCGCAAACCCGAAGGCATAGCCCGTACGAAGGCGATGATTCATGAGGTCGCCTCTCGCTATGCCGTGGATGGTTATTTCCTATCCGGGTTTACGTTTTCAGGTAAACAGGTGCCGGATAATGAACGGGATATTGCTGTCAATGCGCTCAATTCCGTAATTAAGGAATCGGTTAAAACGATATTTGATTGTAACCCTAACCTGTATACGGGCCTGCTATCCACCGGCGTCTGGGCGCACAAGTCGGTGGATGAACGTGGCTCACAAACAGCCGAATTCTATGAAGAGTTTACCGATGGATGTGCCGATACGCTTTCGTGGTTACAACAAGGTTTGTTCCAATGCGTAATGGTACAAAATTACAGTTCGACCAGTCATCCTACGGCTTCTTTCCAAAACGTGATAAAGTGGTGGGATAGCGTTGTAACAGCGCAAAATCTTCCGTTATACATTTCCCATTCTGCGAATGCGATTGGTTCCGCACGAACCGGATGGAAAGCCACCGACCAATTGGCACAACAATATTTATATTGCAAATCCACCCCTTCCTGGCAGGGGAGTTGTTACGACACACTCTCTGCTTTAAATGGCGATAAGAGCGGTGCAAAAGAAGCGCTGCAGCGTGCTTATGAAGGAACCTTGGATGAGGAATATATTTACAAGCAATTAACCCTTACTTTCCCGCCAAAAACCAACTATACGACCACCACGTCCAATGTGACGTTACAAGGTGGCGGAGATAAAAACTTCCCGTTATTGCTCAACGGAAAAGAAATTGAGTTGACCGAACACGGATTTTTCACTTTGAACACGACTTTAAAAGTGGGGGTCAACAAATTTGAATTTTCGCATAAGGGTACAAAAAAAGTATATACGATCATCTTTAAACAGACCCTAATTGAAACTGTTTCGCCGGCAACCAATATGTCGGTTGACGGTGGCAACCCGTTTGTTATCAGTGTGGTTGCCCGAAAAGGCTCTACGGTTACGGCGACATTGGATAAAACTACCGTTACTCTCAAACCAACCGACTTGAAAGAGGACGAAAGTGGAAATGCACCGTCGGAGTTCCAAGAGTATAAGGGGAGTTTTACACTTCCCAACGGATCGGTTGGTCAGACAAAAGCGTTAGGCGCTGTTACAATCAAAGCGTCCTATAATGGCCTATCCGAATCCAAAACCGGTGGCAAGATTACGGTGAAAGCTTTGCCGGTTCCCACCACCACCGTTCCGAACATCAGCGTACCCGCCGGCACCGTTATCCCTTCACCTGTGGATGATACCAAAATTATTACCATACAATCGGATTACGCTGAAAGTTTCTCCGGTGGAACAGCTATTGATGATTTTTCGCGCCCGTATAATTCATACCTGCCAAAAGGAACAAAGGATTATTGGGTCCGAACGGTGTATAACGGTAGTTTGTCGTATTATTTGCTGGCATCCGGAAAGCGAGTGTATTGCAAGGATGCCACCATTTTAAGCGGTGGAGTGTTAACCGCAACTCCGCTGAAAAATGGTGCGGTTTCTATTTCCCAAACTCATACCATCTTTTCTTTCGATACTGCTTATGCGATTCCCGTATATGCCTATACAAGCGGACAAAAGTATTATAAGGACGACAAATCTGGCAAGGAAACACCACACTACGGATTGGAACGGTATCAGCAAACAACAACCCATATTAACCTGGAATTCCACTATCTTTCCGAGGTTCCGGCTTTGCCTGATATTTCGCAAAGCCCGTTGTTTAGTAAGGCACAATGGGTTGCAGGCCCCACATCACAATCGTTCGTTTTACAGCTAACACTCAAAAAGACGGGCGCTTTCTATGGTGTATCTACCAAGTGGGAAGGCAACCACCTTACCATCTCATTTTTGAACCCCGCAAACATTTCAAAAAATCCTGCCGCTGAAAAGCTAAAAGGTGTACGTATCTTATTAGACCCCGGACATGGTGCTTCAAACGATAAGCCGTGGGAAGCTCCTTTCAATTTAGATTATGCCAACACATTAAAGATCAAATTGGAAGCCCTGGGTGCAATTGTTGATATGACCCGTACGGCGCCGCTGACAGGTTCTCTATCCTTACAGCAGCGTGTTATCCTATCTCAGCGTCACGGATATCATATGGTCATTAGCGTGCATATGAATGGCGCAAACGGTAAGGCGACCGGTGCAACAGTGCATTATTATACCGAGTGTGCGTATACACCTGCTGCTGCTGTGTATAAGGAAATGCACGACGTGGAGGTTACGTACGGCGTTGGTACAAAAGCAAATGGTACACCCCGTAGCAGCGGGACGGTATGGGGAACTCTATATATGACCCGTTCTATTTTCCATTGTCCCTCGATATTATTGGAATGTGCATTTTTAGACAATGCAAAAGATAAAGAAGCGCTGATCGACCCCGTTTACCGTGATAAATTGATGCAAGCGGTTACCAATGGTTTGATCAACTATTTTAGTGCTATGTAAGGAAATGAGGAGGTGCCGTTTTGTCACATTTATGTCAAGAATTTCTTGCAAAAAAACTCGGCACCGCTTTTTCTGTGCAAACGTATGATGTGGTGGACTCCACGAATACCCTGGCACGTGAGGCTGCGGTTGCCGATGCCCCCGAAGGTACGGTTATTCTTGCCGAGCAACAGCATCAAGGGCGAGGACGGATGGGAAGAAGCTTCTTTTCACCGTCCGATACGGGATTGTATATGAGTGTGGTCCTCCGCCCATCCTCAGAGGTTTCACCTTTATATATCACATCTGCGGCTGCGGTTGCCGTGGCGCAAGCGATTGAAGATGTTGCAGGAATTTCGACGTCTATCAAATGGGTAAACGACGTATATTGCCGAGGGAAAAAAGTGTGTGGCATTTTGACAGAGGGTGCGTATGATGGGACAAGTTCTCATATCTGTTATGCCATACTCGGCATTGGTGTCAATGTCTTGCCCCCGAATAATGGATTTCCGGATGATATCAAAGAGCGTGCAGGTGCTGTTTTTGACACCAAAACAAAACTGCCGGCTCATCCTAAGGAAGAACTGGCAGCTGCGATTTTAAAGCATTTTTGGGGCTATTACGAAGCACTGTCTGATAAAGCGTTTTTAGAACCGTATCGCTCTCGCAATTTATTAGGAAATAAACCGATAGAAGTATTGAGTTTGGACGGTTCTGTTTTGAAAAAAGCAACAGCACTTAGCATAACGGACGATTTCGCGTTGGAGATTTGTGACGAAAACGGGATAGTTGACACCTTGTCGTCCGGCGAGGTAAGTGTACGCTTATAAACTGTCCGTTATATCAAAAACCCCCGAAAGAAAATCTTTCGGGGGTTCCGTTTGTTATTTTTTCTTCGGATGACGTTTCTCGGAGTATTCGACCCACAATGCCCACAGCGGGGGACATAAGAAGATGGAAGAATAGAAGCCGGATACAACACCAAAAGTCATGGGAACAGCAAAACTGACGATGGAATCCATCGAGAAGATTAACGCAATAACCGCAACCGTGCCAATTGCAATGAAGGTACAAATAGCGGTGTTTAATGTACGACCAAAGGATTGGGATAAGCTCATATTTACAATTTCACCAATCGGTACTTTCTTATCCGCCTTTGCACGATTTTCACGGATACGGTCGTAAATAACAATCGTATCGTTCAACGAGTAACCGAGAATGGTGAGTACCACTGCCACAAAGTTATCGTTGAGGGGAATGCGGAAAACAACAAACACGAAATAGGCAATTAAAATATCGTGTAACAATGCCAGCAAAGCCATAACACCGGCGGAAAAACCACCGATTTTGCGGAACCGCAATCCCACGTAAATGACTAAGAAAACAGAAGCTAACGCAATCGCAACACAACATTTTAAGAAGAAAGAACGCCCGTAGGAGGGTTGTAACGAGTTTGTCTCGATTTCCTTGATATTGTTATCGGGGAACTTTTTCTTTAAATCATCAATGAATTTGGTTTGTGTTTCGACTTCAACTTCATCTGCAAGAGAAACAACGATCGTTTTTAAACCACTTTCGCCGGATTCCGAGATATCCACATCGGCATTAGGAAATTTTTCTTGAATAAAGGTTTCCGCTTGCCCATGATCCAAAGTTTTTTCGTAACTGTATTTTAAAAGTGTACCGCCTTTAAAATCAATATCCAGTTCAACACCCATGATCAGGTTGCAAGCAAAACCGATGACAAGCAGCGAAATGGATAAGATGAGAAACAGCTTGCGTTTTCCAACAAAATCAAAATTTTTAAGCTTCACGACGACTACCTCCTAACAACCAAGGCTTACGGAGGAACTTGAAGCGGGAAACGGATTTCAGCATTAACCGCGAGCAAGTTACGCCCATAATAAAGTTAAAGATGATACCGGCGAGCAAGGTGTAACCGAACGAGTACACAGCACCGCTGGCGGAAACAGGGAACATGAACAGGAACGGTTTCAAAAGTTTCGCAAATAAACTGTCAGCCGGACCGAACACACCCATGAGAACGATGGATACAATTACAACCGTGATGTTTCCATCAAAGATAGCGGAGAAGGATTCGCTGGAACCGTTGTGGATAGCGTTGTCAATCGTTCTGCCACTACGGATTTGTTCTTTAATACGCTCCGCCGTGATGATATTGGCATCGACGCCCATGCCGATTGATAAGATGATACCGGCAATACCGGGCAAGGTAAGTGTAAAGCTGTTAAAAAATGGTAAGTAACCGGAAACAACGGCAATAGAGCCGGCAACCTGACCGAGAAGAGAAATGACACCAATCACGCCGGGTAGCCGATAGTAAACGATCATGAATATCGAAATCAAAACAAAGGCGATAATACCGGCTAAGATCATGATTTCTAATGCACGTTCACCCAAGGTGGCAGTAACGGTAGAGGTGTTTTTAGCGGTAATGCCAAAGGGTAAAGAACCGGAGTTAATAAGATTCGCTAAATTTAAAGCTTCGGAATAATCGGCAAAACCACCCGAAATCTGAGCTTTACCATCTGCAATATGTTCATTAACGGAAGGATTGGAGATGCATTCATCATCCAACCAAATGGAGATGGTGTAGGTGGAACCTTTATCACCGTTCAATGCTGCCTGCTTTTTGGTTGCTTCCGAGAAAGCTGCTTTACCATTGCTGTCCAATTCTAAGGATACAAGCGGTTTATTGTCCTGGTCAAAGCCGGGCTTAGCGGAGGCTACCAAAGAACCGTTAAGAACAAAATCTTCCTTTTTGGGTTTTTCGGTGGGAAGACCATTGGCTTCGGCTTGATCGATATAGAATTCAAGCAAAGCGGTTTTGCCAAGTTCTTTGATAGCAGAGGCAGCATCAAATTCCGTTTCATCGTTTTTCCACGGGAAACGAATAACAACCTGGTCGTTATCCGTATCGGTATATGCCTCATAGTCCGTAATATTATTGGCGATCATACGACGAACAATGACTTCTTTCATCGCCTCGATTTGTTGATCGGTAGCCTTAACGGATGCATCTTTGGGGGCAAAAGTTACTTCAATACCGCCATTTATATCAATACCGGTTCGAATATCTGAAGCCCCTCGAATCACCGTGTCTACTCTGTCGCCGTAGGTGGTGTATATGCCAAAAAATGACGTATACGTCAAGGCGAGAATTAGTAGTGCCACGATGAAAAATACAGGTTTTGGTGTACGTTTCATCGGTTCATCCTCCATTTTCATCTTCCATATAAAAATATGGGATCTCAATATTACGATTATAGTGGAAATTATCCGAAAAGTCAATGAAATTCACGAATTCTTCATGAAAAACCGCCGTGAAAGTATCACGGCGGTTTAAATCAAATATTTAACAGTTTTTTAATCGCTACGATTTGCGCACAGATACAGAACATGTCCATCGCCGTTTGTAATTCAGAGCAAGGAGGATAGGACGGTGCGATGCGCAGGTTGGAGTCCTTGGGGTCGTTGGAGTAGGGGTATGTAGCACCCGCAGCTGTCAGCGAAACACCGCCCTCTTTGAGCATGCGCACAACCTCTTTTGCGCAGCCTTCCATTAAGTTGACGCTGACAAAGTATCCACCTTTCGGTTTGTGCCAGGTAGCAATACCCGCATCACCAATTTTTTCCTGTAAGGTGTTAAGTACAATATCAAACTTCGGACGAAGGATAGCAGCATGTAATTTCATGTGCTCTTTAACGCTGTCTAAGTTCGGGAAAAAGCGGGTATGACGCAACATGTTTTGTTTGTCATAACTGATTGATTGAATAGAAAGCCGCTTTTTAATATCCGCAATATTTTTATCGCTGGCGCCCAATGCCGCAACACCGGAACCGGGGAAACTGATTTTAGAGGTTGAAACAAAGCAAACAAATATATCTTCGTTGCCAACAGCTTTTGTTTCGTCAAAGAAATTTAAAAGTGTATCTTGGTTATCATCATTGAGGTGATGCAGACAGTATGCGTTATCCCACATGATTCGAAAATCAGGCGCTGCCGGCTTCAAGTTCGCCAAGCGACGAACGGTTTCATCCGAATAGGTGATACCATCAGGATTGGAATACATCGGCACACACCACATACCTTTAACAGACGGGTCTTTTACCAAATCTTCCACCATATCCATATCCGGTCCTACGTCGGTCATAGGAACGGTGATCAAGGTAAAACCGAAATGCTCGGTAATGGCAAAATGACGGTCATAACCGGGGGCGGGACATAAAAATTTTACTTCATCCAATTTACACCACGGTGTATGACCACAGATGCCGGTGGAATATGCCTGCGCAATGTAATCAAACATCAAGGTCAAGCTGGCGTTTCCACCAACGAGAACGTTGTCTGCCGGCATACCCATAATAGCGCCAAACAAAGCTCTGGCTTCCGGAATTCCCTCTAATAGACCATAGTTACGTGTGTCAAAATTATTTTCCGCAAAAGCACCGGTGCGAGCGGTGACACAGTCGTAAAGCCCCGTTGCCAATTCTAATTGTTCCGTACAAGGCTTGCCACGGGACATATCTAATTTTAAGTTCTGCGCTTTATAGGCGGCATATTCTGCTTCGCAGGCTGCCAGCCGCTCTAACAACTCTGTCTTATTAGACGATGCAAATGTAGGCATAATACCACAACTCCTTTTGTTCAATACAATTTATTGTAATATAAACGCCTTGATTTTTCAAGTTAAAAAGGAAAATTTTCACCTTTTACGCAAAAAATCCCCGCTCAATATTGAGTGGGGATTTAAAAGTAGTGATATTAAAAATCTGCTGAACCGGTTGTGCGGGGGAAGGGAAGGACGTCACGGATGTTTGCCATGCCGGTGACGTACAAAATAAGCCGTTCAAAGCCAAGACCGAATCCGGAATGTTTAGCACCGCCGTAACGACGAAGATCCAAATACCACCAGTAGTCGTCTCGGTTAAGTCCTAACTCATCCATACGAGCTTCCAGTAAATCTAATCGTTCTTCACGTTGGCTGCCACCGATAATTTCGCCGACGCCGGGCACTAACAGGTCAACTGCGGCGACGGTTTTTCCGTCATCGTTTAGACGCATATAGAAAGCTTTTATCTCTTTCGGATAATCGGTAACAAACACAGGGGATTTGTATACCTGCTCGGTTAAATACCGTTCATGTTCCGTTTGAAGGTCACAGCCCCAATAGATGGGATATTCAAATTCATCTTTGTGCTGCTCCAAAATATGGATTGCTTCGGTATAGGTGATTCGAACGAAGTTGGCGTTAACCAATGCGGTTAAACGTTCGATTAAGTTCTTATCATAAAAATCATTGAAGAATTTCATTTCATCCGGGCAATGCTCTAATAGATAGGAAACAACGTACGTAATCATATCCTGAGCCAGGTCCATGTTGTCCTGTAAATCAGCGAAAGCAAATTCCGGTTCGATCATCCAAAACTCAGCAGCGTGACGAGCGGTGTAAGAACGCTCAGCACGGAATGTCGGGCCAAACGTATAGATCTTTCCAAAAGCCATTGCCATGCACTCACCGGCAAGTTGACCCGAAACGGTGAGTGAAGTATGTTTGCCAAAGAAATCCTGGGAATAATCCACAGCACCATCTTCCGTACGGGGTGGATTATTCATATCCAGTGCCGTTACGTGGAACATTTCGCCGGCGCCTTCACAGTCGCTGGATGTGATAATGGGGGTGTGAGCGTATACAAAACCACGTTCTTGAAAGAAGCGATGAATTGCATATGCGGCTACTGAACGTACACGGAATACGGCGCTAAACGTATTTGTACGGGGACGCAAATGTGCGATGGTACGTAAAAACTCCATGGAATGACGTTTTTTCTGTAATGGATAATCCGAGGTTGACATTCCCTCAACTTCAATAGCCGTAGCGTGTAATTCACACGGTTGCTTTGCTTCCGGTGTCAGTACCAGAACGCCTTTCACACACAAAGCAGCACCGACGTTTTGGTGACAAATCTCTTCGAAATTCGCAAGCTTGGATTCTTCTACAATGATTTGAAAATTGCGCTGACAGCTACCGTCATTTAATTCGATAAAAGCAAGCGATTTTGATTGACGCAAGGTGCGTACCCAACCGCAAACCGTGATTTCTTTTTCCGCAAGTGTAGCGGCATCTGCAAAAACAGAAGCAATTTCGATTCGTTTCATAGTGTGATTGATCCCTTCAAAGATAAAGTTTTCTTCATAAAGGCTATTATACCAAAAAAAACAGAGAAAACAAGAGTAAATCCGTTTTTTCTATTCGGAGCATCGTTGCAAGATTAAAACGTCATCTGTTGATACGAAAATTTTGTATCCTTTTTCCAAACAGATATCACGATAAGTGGTTGAAAAGTCGGACTGTGAGTTGCGCATATCCAGCGCAACGTAGTCGGTATCCGGCTCTTTATGATAAAAGTCTTCGTAAACGATATCTCGCTGTGCAAGATGTGGAAGAAGCATGGTGGAAGCAATCACCGAAGCGTCGTCCGGAATTTTATCCAATGTTTCTTCCATTCGTGTATATCGTTCAGCCTCACTAACGTATCGACCAATGTATAGTTCGATTTTTGGGACAATGATCATGCTGTATAATAAGCATGCAGCCACTATGCCGAACAACAGTTGATTTCGTTGCCGAGATGGAGATTGTTCCGAGAAGTTTTGTACGAACAAATAAAAGCAGAATGCCAGTGTCGCAAACCCATATTGAAACCCGATATCGTACTGGTACTGACTGTTAGAAAGCAAGTTGACCACAAAAGGTAATAACAAAAGGAAACGACTATACTTTCCGGGACGCCATAAAACCAGTCCGAACGGAAGAAGTATTTGCAAAAGATAGAGTGGTTTTTCCTTAATATTTTCTGTAACCGAAACCAATCTCTCCAAGAAAAAGCCGGGGGTGCGTAACAGCGTTGCAAAAAAGCCCCCGCCGCTTTCTTTTGGGTGAAAAATCTCAACGTATCGACCAAACATTGCCCCTGTGCCAAAGTGTTGTAATATAGAAATTGCAACGGTAAAATAAAGCAACGCCCCTATAATCAGAAGGAACCCTGTGCGATAATCTTTGCGTGAAAAAAGCAAATAAAGCCCAAAAATCAACAAAAACACCGCTGCATCTTCTTTGACAAACAAAATCAAAACCGCCATAACGATTAGCCATCGTTTGCGATTGGTTTCATAAAAATAAAATATCCACAGCAGTAACGGTAATAAAAAACAGTTTTCATGCAGATCGTATGCACACCCGGCGCTAACAGCCGGATGCATCGCATATAGGAAAGCAATCAAAGCAATGCCAACATTCGGAATACGAAATTGACGTGCTAACAGATAGAGAGGAACAACACCACTTGCCAGCACCAGAGCTTGACCAAGCTGTAACGTTACGGGTGAGGGCCAAACAACGTATAGCGGGAGTAATAAATAATAGATCGGAGAAATATGTACAGCAAAGTGAGAAAGCAAAGTATCTCTTTCGGAAGTTGTGAGTGGTAGAAACTGTTCTTTCATGTGATGAAACATGTTACAGAACAAGCCAAAGTCGTAGTTAGGTGCAGCAAAAGATAAATAACGGGTAATGGAAAAAGAAGCGATACCGACCGTCAAACCAATACCGCAAAGAGCAACCAAAAGACGGGTGGTGCGTTGTGACAATTCAGTGTTCTCAATAGAAAAAATGGGGCTGTTTTTTAAAATAGGGGCCGTAACAAGTGAAACGGCGAGCAGAACCGCTAATAAAAAAGCATACGGTGCCGACCCGTCATAACGGTAAACAATCAATAATCCGTAAACAGCAGCGCCTATACACAGTACGATATCGTCTAATAATGTAAAAGCCGCTTTACTTTTTATAAAAGCTATCGTAAAAAAGAATACGACCACCAGTAAGAGAAAAAGCCAAGAGGGGAGAAAAAACCAATTTTGGAAAGACGCAAACAAAATACAGGCCATAAACCAACTACCAAGCAGGCGTTTTATGCAGGGTATGGGTCTTAACAGTTCGTGCCACATAATAGCGTTTCTCTCCTTACTGTATGAACGCCCCTTTGCAACGAATCGGTATACAAAGGGGCTGTGGGAACTAAGATAAAGTTGTAGTAGTGGTGGTGGATGATGCCGTTGTATCGGTTGACTCTGTTACGGTTTGTGATAAGGTCAACAGCATCCACTTACCGTCTATTTGTACAAAGGTCAAACGGCATTTAAACGGTGTACTTTTTATGACGTGATTCTTACGCTTGTATACCGGTTGGAACGATACGTCACAAGAAAAATCCGAATCGGTATACTGCGTATATCCTGAAATTTTAACGTCATTAAACGTATACGAATCATGTCCTGTAAACCAGTGATTGCTAAAATTACGAATGGTACCATACAGGTCACTGCCTGAGTAGACCTGTTGTAAGACCTCTGCACGGCTTGCATCACGTGCTACGAACTCGGCATATTTAAAAGCCATATTTTTAGCGAGTTCCTCTCGCTCAGCACGCATCTCATCCGAAACCGGTGAAAAAATGTGATAGGAGTTTTCATCCGTTTGCGATACGGTACAAACATCACCGCTGAGCGCCAGCGCTTCAATCGTAGGTGGGTTCAAAAGATTTTCGATTATGTATTCATTTACTAACGGGATTTTATCGGCATCTTTTACACCGCCCAAAACCTGTTCCTGTGCAGGTTTTGCTGGTAAGTTGAGCAACGACAAGTCCACACCGTTTACGGAGATACGTGCGTTTGACGAGGCATAGATCTTGACGGGGGGCTGGTAGTTGATCTCGGTGATATAACTCCAAGCAGTTTCACCCCATTCAGGGTTTTTAAGCAAGGTTAATCCACAGATACGTTTACCATCCATGTAAAGAGAATAGTCTTTACGTTCATCTGTGGAGGTTACCTTTTCACGTACAGATAGTGTATCGGTATTTCCCGTGTATAAACGAGACAAATACTTTAAAAATTCCGCCTTTGTATTGAGAATCGTTTCGTCAAAATCGGAAATTGCATAGATGCTCTCAAAATCACCTTCCCGTACCCATTGCATATAGGTGTTTAGGGCAGCGTTGGGAGTGGCAGCCTCGTAACGTTCAAGATACTTATAAAAGAACCAAAAACCGATTGCGGCAACCGCTAAAAACAAGGCAAAACAGGCGGATAATACTTTCCAAAAAATTTTCCGTTTGGGAGGCTGTGGTTTTTGGGAGTTGTTATCTATCTCTGAATATACCGCTACGTCGATAACCGAATCCTCAGATTGTATCGTATCGGATGTGGGCGCCTCTTGAACCATAACATTTTCAGTCATTAGAATGCCTCCTCTCAAACAACAATGAAAGCGGTGGGAATATCACGGGGGCCATATAGGGAAGAACAACTGTTGATAATTTTACCGTTGTATACCATAGCGGTCGACGTACCGCCGTCCAAATTGGCCGCATTAATTGCACCATGTTCCAACATAACGTCAATACAATCTTTATAAGTGGCACCGAGTGTGTGCGGTTGACGGCCGTCTATGACCAAAATCAATACGGCGCCATCGGAACGTTGACCGATCACTGTACGAGGATTTACACCCCCGCTTGTTCCGGATACCTCTGCCGGTGTGCCGTTGATAATAAAAGCAGGGCCGAAGCTGACTGCGTCACGAACGTTACGTTCCAACGCTTTTTTGGCAGACATTTTACCGACAATCAAGCGGTTATCTTTATCGAATGCAACGATAGAAGTAACGGAATTCTCAGAACCGAAAACGAGTTTGCCGTCACGGATGATAATGCCAATGGGCATACCGCCCGAACCGTATCCGTTAACGTCCGAAAAACCGCCGCCATTAACCGAAGCAACTGCTTTATTTTCTTTGGCAAATTCCAACACGGTTTTTCCGTCAATTTCATGGCTAAATGTATTGAGAGATGCTACCTTTACACGAGACGGGTCGTGTACCACCAACATTTTTCCGCAGTAAGAGGGGCCGATAATGTCAAGTACCTCAATCGTTTCGGGTGGGACTTTATCCTCTTTATCCGTAAAGGCAGCATTGCTGTCGGTGCTTTCGTCGGTTTCAAAAACCGTATTGTTATTGGTGATCGTGTCGACTTCCTCTGCTGACAAAAAGATTGAAGGAACAAATTTGAGAGCGCTTGTTTCCAACATCGTATTCACAAACATATCCCGAGCTGTTGGGGAGGGACCTTTACAAAGGATCCAACAAATACCGACAATCAGGATTAAAAGGGAAAGCAGTACCGTCCCCAATACGGCGAAAAAATGACCTAAAAATCGTCCAAACGCTCGTGCTCGTGATGTTTTGACAGCATTACCTTGCATGATATGTACCTTCCGTTTCGTAAAGAAATCAACTTTATCTTAAATAATACTATATTTAGGGGAAGCTTGTCAATGGTTTGACGCTTTACAGAAACGATTTCCAATGCTATACTGAAAATAAAAAAAGGGGGGGTAACGTGAATATTCCGAAGTATGTCCACGATGTGCTTGTTGATTTAGAACAGGCGGGCTTTGAGGCCTATTTGGTAGGTGGTTGCGTGCGGGATGAACTGCTGGGGATTTTACCGAGTGATTGGGATATTTGTACCGTTGCTACCCCCGAACAAATTCAAGCTGTTTTTGCGGATATTACGGTAATCCCAACCGGTATTAAGCATGGTACGGTAACCGTGGTTTCTAACGGCATACCGCTTGAAATCACGACTTATCGCACCGAAAGTGATTACCATGACCATCGTCATCCCGAAACCGTGACGTTTGTAAAAACCATTGAACAAGATCTTTCACGTCGTGATTTTACCGTGAATGCTATTGCTTATCATCCGTCACGTGGGATTATTGATCCCTATGATGGTGTTTCCGATCTAAAATCACGCACTTTGAGAGCGGTAGGGGAGCCAAAAAAACGATTTGAGGAAGATGCTTTGCGTATTCTTCGTGCATTTCGTTTTGCGTCTGTGTATGGCTTTCATATTGATGAGAGCACAAAATCCGCCATACTGGACTGTGCAGATCTTTTAAAACACATCGCGGCGGAACGTATTCAGTCGGAAATGAAAAGATTATTGATAGGCGAGCATATTCACAAAACGTTAGGTGAACTATATCCCATATTATTTGCTTTTTTACCGGAATTAGAAGCTTGTAAAGGGGTTGAGCAACACAGTCCCTACCATTGCTTTGATGTATTGAAGCATAGTATATCTTGTGTTGAATATTCTGAGCCAAACCTTTCTGTACGGTTAGCCGCTTTACTGCATGATATTGGAAAACCAGCCTGCTTTACCATGGATTCGCAAGGTGTTGGACATTTCTATGGCCATGCTTCGATCGGTAAAAATCTTGCTCGGGATGCGCTTTGCCGTTTGCACTTTGATAGCAAGACCATTGAGGAAGTCTGTATACTGATTCAGTATCACGATACGGTAATTGAACCTGCCAAACCTGCCGTACGTCGTTGGCTCAACAAATTGGGTGTGGATACGTTCCGCAAATTATTAGCTCTCAAAATGGCGGATACACTGGCTCAAAATCCCGAGATAATACCGGATAGAATTCAAAATATACAAGCATTGGAAGAAATACTAACCCACATCTTGCAAGAGCAAGCTTGTTTTTCCATAAGCGATTTAAATATTAACGGTAACGATATACAAGCATTAGGGATTTCACAAGGCCCTATGATTGGGCAGTGCCTACAATGGTTATTGGAAGAGGTCATGGAACAGCGTATATCCAATACAAAACAAGATTTATTGGATGCTGTTCGAAAAAAGCTTGATTATTTTACGAAAAAACGATAAAATAAAGGGTAATGTTTTAAACGGAGGAACCGATACGTGTCACAGTTAAGAAAAGAAATTGAAAAACGACGTACATTTGCGATTATCTCGCACCCGGATGCCGGTAAAACCACCCTAACCGAAAAGTTTTTGCTTTATGGTGGGGCAATTGCTTCTGCCGGTATGGTTAAGGGTAAAAAATCCATGAAGCATGCGGTATCCGACTGGATGGAGATCGAAAAGCAGCGTGGTATCTCGGTTACCTCCTCTGTTTTACAGTTTGAGTACGACGGGTATTGTATCAATATTTTGGATACACCCGGTCACCAAGACTTCTCCGAGGATACCTATCGTACCCTGATGGCAGCGGATTCCGCCGTCATGGTTATTGATGCTTCCAAAGGTGTGGAAAAGCAGACGATTAAGCTGTTTAAGGTCTGCATGATGCGGGATATTCCGGTGTTTACCTTTATCAATAAAATGGACCGTGAAGCCCGTGATCCGTATGAATTGATGGCGGATATTGAAAGCGTACTGGGTATCCGCACTTATCCGGTTAACTGGCCGATTGGCTCCGGCAAAGATTTTAAAGGTGTATTTGAAAGGTCAAAAGAACGTGTTTTGTCCTTCACCTACAACGGAATTGGGCACGAAGCAGAAAAACGTGTGACCGATATTAATGATCCATCTTTACGGGATACGCTTGGTGACACTTTATATCAAACGTTGATGGATGACCGTGAGTTGTTAGACGGTGCCGGCGGCGATTTTGACTTGGAAGCGGTGCGACATGGAAAATTATCACCGGTTTTCTTTGGCTCGGCGTTAACCAATTTCGGTATCGAACCGTTTTTGGAAAACTTTTTAACCATGACCACCGCACCGTTGTCCCGTACATCTTCACAGGGGGATATTGATCCCTTCGACGATACATTTTCTGCCTTTGTTTTCAAAATTCAGGCGAACATGAACAAAGCGCACCGTGACCGTATTGCTTTCATGCGTATCTGTTCCGGTCGTTTTGAAAAAGGGAAAGAAGTCTATCACGTGCAAGGGGGACGCAAAATTAAATTGTCTCAACCTCAGCAGATGATGGCACAAGACCGTGAAATTGTGGAAGAGGCATATGCTGGCGATATTATCGGTGTATTTGATCCGGGCGTCTTCTCCATAGGCGATACGGTGTGCGATGGTTCCAAAAACTTCCAGTTTGAGGGAATTCCGACGTTTGCACCCGAACATTTTCGATTGGTCCGTCAAAAAGATACCATGAAACGCAAACAGTTTGTGAAAGGCACTTCCCAGATTGCACAAGAAGGTGCGATTCAGATATTCCAAGAACCCGGCGGCGGTATGGAAGAGGTCATTGTGGGCGTTGTTGGTACGCTACAATTTGACGTTCTGGAACACCGTCTGAAAAATGAATATGGTGTCGATGTCATTATGGAAGGGCTACCGTACCAATATATTCGTTGGGTTGTCGGAAACAACGTGGATATCAAGTCTTTAAATTTGACTTCGGATACCAAGTATGTACAAGACCTTAAAGGAAATCCGCTGTTGCTCTTTACAAATAGTTGGAATATCCAATGGGCATTCGACCACAACAAAGATTTACAGTTACAGGAGTTCAGTCGTTCATGATGAACATTCAGATTTTCGGGAAATCCAAATGTTTTGATACGAAAAAAGCCGAACGGTATTTCAAAGAACGTGGCATCCGTTTCCAACGAATCGAATTGGATAAGTTCGGAATGAGCCGTGGTGAATTTGAGTCGGTAAAAAAAGCCGTTGGGGGGATAGAGGCCCTTATTGACCCAAAATCCCCCGATGCAATACTCATTTCGTATTTGGCGCATGACCGTGACAAGGAAGAAAAATTATTGGAAAACGGCAAAGCGTTTCGTACCCCTATTGTCCGTAACGGAAAACAAGCTACCGTCGGATACTGTCCGGAAATTTGGGAAGAGTGGAGAAGGGCATGACAAAACCGATTCACGAGATGGCAAGCCCCCTTGTTGAGTGGTACAAACAGCATGAACGTTCTTTCCCGTGGCGTGAAAATCCCTCGCCGTATCGTGTTTGGGTTTCGGAAATCATGTTGCAACAAACACGGATAGAAGCGGCTTTACCGTATTTTGAGCGTTTTATGCAAGCACTTCCCACCATTTATGATTTGAGCGTTGCATCTGAAGATGTCTTACTCAAATTATGGGAAGGACTCGGCTATTACAGCCGTGTTCGTAACCTCCAAAAAGCGGCACAGATTGTGATGACGGAATTCGGAGGAGAACTGCCGGATTCGTATGAGGCGCTACTTTCCTTACCCGGAATCGGTGAATATACCGCTGGTGCCATTGCTTCGATCGCATTTGGAAAACGTGCCGCAGCCGTAGATGGCAACGTATTACGGGTAATGGCACGAATTACCGATGATGATACCGATGTTATGCAACCAAAAAACCGAAAACGGTTGACAAAGCTGGTACAAAGTTTGGTGCCGGAAGGGTCAGCAGGCGAATTTAATCAGGGTATTATGGAGCTCGGTGAAACCATTTGTCTACCGAACGCACAACCTCATTGTTCGGATTGTCCCATATCTGCCTATTGTGCGGTGGCCGGCCAAGAACGTGCACGGAATTTGCCCACTCGTACACCGCCAAAAGCCCGTCGAATTGAAAAACTGACCGTGTTTGTTGTGGTGACACAGGAACCTCCAAAAAAAGTCATATTACACCACCGACCACCAAAAGGGTTGCTTGGCGGTATGTGGGAATTCCCAAATTGTGAGCGAGATAAAGCCGATGAATTTCTATCCGATTTGGGGATTGAACCCATAACAACAAGTCCTTTGCCGAACAGTAAACATGTTTTTTCTCATGTAGAGTGGCATATGGATGGCATTATTGTAAAGATAAAAAGCTTTACAGAAAACAATGCTTTCAAAGCCGTCTCAAAAGAAGAATTACCACAATACGCACTACCCACCGCATTTCGGACGTACAACAACTATTTAATAGAGGAGGATGTTTTATGAAACGAGAAAATTATCTTTCCTGGGACGAGTATTTTATGGGGGTTGCGTTGCTTTCTGCCCAACGCAGCAAAGACCCCGGCACGCAGGTTGGCGCATGTATTGTCGGCCGTGACAATAAGATTTTATCAATGGGGTACAATGGTATGCCAATTGGGTGTAGCGATGACGTGATGCCGTGGGAGCGTGAGGGAGATCCCCTCAATACCAAGTATCTGTTCGTTTGTCACGCAGAACTTAACGCTATTTTGAATCACGGACGTGCCGGACTGGAAGGCGCAAAAGTGTACACCACCTTGTTTCCTTGCAATGAATGTGCAAAAGCCATCATTCAATCGGGTATCAAAGAGGTCATTTATTTACAGGATAAATATGCCGATACCGATTCGGTCATCGCCTCAAAAAGAATGTTTGACATGACCGGTGTAACCTACCGTCTTTTTGACGGCGAACATAAGGATGTAACATTAAAGCTGTAAGAGGGGCGCTTAAATTCATGAGAACGGTTTTGATTACAGGCGCATCCAAAGGCATTGGTGCGGCAACCGCACGCCTTTTCGCAAAAAACGGATATGCGGTCGCTATCAATTATAACAAGTCGGAATCAGCTGCTCTTGACTTGGTTCGGGAAATCACCGAACAAGGCGGCGAGGCCATTGCCCTACAAGCAAACGTTGCCTGTGTACAAGAAGTTGAACACATGGTGCAGACCGTTTCCCAACGATTCGGCCATTTAGATGTCCTCATACATAATGCCGGGGTTGCGAAACAAAAATTACTGACTGACGTGACACCTGACGAATGGCACGAAATGATTGGTGTTCATTTGGATGGTGCCTACCATTGTTGTCGGGCCGTTATTCCGAACATGGTACGTCAGCAAAGCGGTCGTATTTTAACAGTATCCTCTATGTGGGGAGTGGTAGGTGCTTCTTGTGAGGTACCGTACTCTGCGGCGAAAGCCGGATTAATCGGGTTTACAAAAGCCTTGGCGAAAGAGCTCGGTCCTTCTCATATCACGGTAAACTGTGTAGCACCCGGTGTCATCGCCACCGATATGTGTTCTTGCTATGACGAACAAACCATGCAAGATTTGGCGGATTCTGCCGCACTCGGCCGTGTGGGAAGACCGGAGGAAGTTGCCGAAGCGTTGTTGTTTTTAGCATCTGAAAAAGCTGATTTTATCACCGGACAAGTATTGGGTGTCGACGGCGGTTTTATGTGTTAATAAAAAGCGAGCGTTCCCATATGAGGCAATTCATAAGGACGGTACAATAAGAATGTGCAGGAAGGAAAAATATGAGCAAAACAACGAAAATTGTAGTAATAGTATTATCAATTGCAGTTGCTCTCACAATTGGAGCTTTCCTTTTTGTTGTAGCTCTTTGGAATGGTGCATTTAACTTTATACTGCCAAAGGAAATTGCGACTTATAATAGCCCCGACGGAGAATATTCGCTTATTTTTGAACAAATGGGTGATCCCCAATGGCCCTTTGGTTCAACGGATGTCCGGCTGACACTTAAAAACTTCGATGGTAAAATTATTGAACGTGTATCTACTTACCTCAACGATGACGGTGCCAACGCAAGCGAATATAACGTTGCGTCAATTTCTTGGAACAACGATGCGGTAACTGTCGTTCTAAGGGCCTCAGAAATGGAAGATAAGGCAATAACAATCGCCTACAATAAGAGTAGGTAAATCATAAATTGTTAAACAGATAAACATTAGTTATAAAGGGTTTAGCTTCTCCTAACGAGTGGCATTTGGCGCTTAAATGCCCTTCTTGTCAAGATGTAAGAAAAAATAAAAGCTGTGTAGAATTTCTACACAGCTTTTTGCTATCCTTAGAAGTAATCCTTTAACGGAACGCTCTTTTTTTATTCTATTTATCTTTCTTTGACAGTAGACACACGGTTTCCACGTGCGATGTATATGGGAACATATCGACGGGTTGAAGTTTTGTTACACGATATCCGTTTTTGGTCAGCACACGCAGATCGCGTGCCTGTGTTTCGGGATTGCAAGAAATATACACGATCTTTTTGGGAGATAGTGTAATTAAAGAATTTAAAAACGGCATATCACTCCCGGCACGTGGGGGATCCATAAACACAACGTCAATCTTTTGTCCCTCGTTTGCCAGCTCCACCATATATTGACCGGCATCTGCTTCAATAAAGTGTGCGTTGGTGATACCGTTAAGACGTGAATTGACACGTGCATCCCGTACCGCATCACCGTTGATTTCCACACCAACCACTTCTCCTGCTGATTTTGCGGCAAGCAAGCTGATGGTACCAATTCCGCAATACGCATCCAACACCGTTTCGTGACCCGATAACTCGGCAAACTCAATTGCCTTTTGATAAAGCTTTTCGGTTTGAACGGGATTGATTTGATAAAAAGAGCGTGGCGAAATGCGAAAGACGCAACCGCACAGGGTATCCTCAATATATCCGGCACCGTATAAAATTTCTTCTCGTTCACCGAGTACCATGCTTGTTTTGTGGGGATTAATATTCAAAACAATCGTGGTGATTTCCGGATGCCGTTTTAGTAATTCTTTTACAAAGTGTTTTTTTAATGGGAATATAGGGGTTGACGCCACCAAAACGACCATGATCTGACCGCTTTCAAACCCACAACGAATCAATACGTGACGCAAAAATCCTTTACGGCTGTCCTCTTGGTACGGAAGAATTTGAAATTCCGGCAATAACTTGCGTATCGTTACCGCAATTTTATCCGCAATCTCGTTTTCAATTTGGCAAGAGTCCACGTTGACAATATGATGCGTGCTGGATTGATACACACCGGATATGATTTGACGACGACGTGTCATGCCATAGGCGGCTTGTACTTTATTACGATAGTGATAAGGGTTTTCCATGCCGATAATGGGGGAGACACGGCAATACCGACCAAGTAAAGAAATGACTTTTGCCTGTTTAAAAGACAGCTGTTGCTCATAAGATAAATGCTGTAACTGACAGCCGCCACACTTCTTATCAAGCGGGCAACGGGGAAGTTGTGGTGTTTGCGGCATGAATTAACCCTCCAAGAAATAGGTAGCCTCCATGTCAGCTACCGATAAAGCAAAAGACAGAGGATACATTTCAAAGGCTTTTCCAACGTTTCGTGCATCTTCTGTGCCGGAAAATCCCATGTGATAGCGAATGGCAAATGCCTCCTCACGGGTCAAACGCATATAACCGGATAGGATGTATACCGACTTTTCACCATGCCCATAAGGAAGGTTATCTTCAATCTCATAAGTGGGTACGGTATGCCATATGCCGTTTTCGTCTTTCACATTGCGGGTGCCGGGCTTATAAAGATTGATTTTGCAGACATCATGAAGGAGTGAAACGATGGCAATGCTTTCCTCGCTGTAATCCAAACCGTATACCTGTTTTACTCGTTCACGATTCAGGTAATGGTGCAGACAATCATACACGTTCACACTATGCTCCACCAATCCGCCTTCGTGCGAACCGTGAAAACGGGTGCTGGCGGGCGCTGTAAAAAAGTCACAGGACCGTGACTCTAAGTATTCCAAAAACTTGTCCGCACCCTCACGTGTAATATGTTGTTTGTATATCTCGATAAACCGCTCTTTCGAATTCATACGAAACTCCTTTACAACATAAACTTTTAATTACCTTTACAGTATAGGATATTTTAGTAGAAATTTCAAGATTTGTCGTGACAAAACCGATAAAATGTTGTACAATAACTTTTTGAAAAGGGGATAGATAAATATGAAATCATTTTTGAAACGTTTTATGGTGTCCATTAAAGGATTCCTTATTGGTTCATCCATGGCAGTACCGGGTGTCAGTGGCGGTACCATGGCGATTGTACTGGGCATTTATGACCGTTTACTTAGCGCTATCAGCGGTATCCGCAAGGATTTTAAAACAAATGCCTGGTTCTTAATTCGGTTTGGATTGGGTTCTGCAATCGGTCTGGTGTGCTTTTATGAATTGATTGGCCGTTTGTTAGAGATCTTTCCGATTCCGGTATCCGCTTTGTTCTTCGGTGCTGTTATTGGTGGGATTCCAACTTTATATAGCAAAATAAAGCCCGAAAAGGTAACCGCAAAATTCTGCGTATCCTCTTTCTTGTGGGGCATACTGGGTGTTGTAATTGTGCTTGGTGTTGCCAATATTTTAGATATTTTAAAATGGCTCAACGTCGTTTCTTCGGACGTTACCTCTTTGGTATCGACCACCGGTGCAGTTACGGTTGCCAACATTTTGCTGTGGATCGTCACCGGTCTTGTTATTTCCATTGCGTTGATTTTACCTGGTATCAGCACATCTCACATGCTGATTATTTTGGGTATTACCAGCATTTTATCCATGCCTTTGCCGGCGCTCATTATCATTGGTCTTTCATTAATTGTTGGTATTTTTGCCATTACCAAGCCGTTGGAATGGGCGATGAACCGTTTCACAGCGCCTACCTATTGCGTGATTATCGGGTTTGTTATCGGTTCGCTGTGGGATATTTTTGAGGAACATATTATTCCGGGTTTTGTTGAGCTTGGCTCCATTTGGTGGCATTGGGGTGCAACGCTGGCAGCTGCCGCCTTACTCTTCGTCGGCGGTTTAATGGGTTTATTAAAACTTTCCCGTTTTTCAAACGATTAAGTATTGCGTTAATTTTTCCGGAAAGGCGTGCGTCTTATGAACTATACGGATTTTTATGCTTCCCTTATCGGGAAACGGGTTGCCGTATGCGGTATCGGTCGTAATAACACTCCTGTTGTGTTGCAGTTGCTGGAACATGGTGCAACAGTCATTGCCTGTGACAAACGTTCTCGTGAAGAACTTGGCGAAACGGCTGAACAACTGGAACAAGCCGGTGCCATTTTGCAACTGGGGGACACGTATCTGGACTCTTTGGATGCCGATCTTATCTTACGCACCCCCGGTATGAAACCGTACTTGGAACCGTTCAATAAAGCACGTGCCGAGGGAAAACACGTTACTTCCGAGATGGAGCTGTTTTTTGAACTGTGCCCAGCTCCTATCTATGCAGTGACTGGTTCTGACGGAAAAACCACAACCACCACCATCCTATCCCAATTATTAATAGCTGCCGGAAAAACCGTGCATCTTGGCGGCAACATTGGTCGGCCGCTACTACCTATTATTGAGCAGATTGAAGCGGATCATGTGGCTGTTGTCGAGCTTTCCAGTTTTCAATTAACCAATATGGTGCAAAGTCCCCAAACGGGGGTGGTGACCAATGTTGCCCCGAATCATTTGGATTGGCATACCGATATGCAGGAATACATTGAAGCCAAGAAAAACCTTGTTCTACACCAACGCCCTCAAAATCGTGCAGTGCTCAATGCGGATAATGCTATTACAGCCGAATTTGCAAAGGATTGTACCGGCTCTGTTTGGCTTTTTTCACGTCAGCGCCCCGTCAAACGAGGCACCTATCTTGGTGAGGATGGAGTTTTGTACGGAACCGATGGTGTGACGACGACTGCTATTATGTCGGCTTCGGATATTCGTATTCCGGGTGTTCATAATATTGAAAATTACTTGGCTGCTTTTGCTGCGCTTTGGAACGTGGTTCCGGTGTCGGTCATGGCTGAATGTGCAAGGTCATTTGGCGGTGTTGAGCATCGTAGCGAATTGGTGAGAGAACGCAACGGTGTACGTTGGTATAATGACTCAATCGGCAGTAGCCCCTCTCGTACAATTGCCGGTTTAAAAGCCTTTGATCGGAAAGTAGTGCTCATTGCCGGCGGATATGATAAGCATATCCCGTATGACGAATTAGGGCTGGTTGCTGATAAAACGGTAAAAACGGCAATCTTACTCGGTGCAACCGCAGATGCAATTGAAACGGCAATTCGAGCAGTATCTGATTTGCCTATCATTCGAGTTAAGAATATGGCAGAAGCTGTAAAAACGGCCGATCGCATTACCGATAACGGTGATATTGTGTTTATGTCACCTGCCAGCGCCAGCTTCGATATGTATAAAAACTTTGAGGAACGTGGCAATCATTTTAAAGAACTTGTCAACAACTTGTGAGGAATGTATTATGGAACTTAAATCCATCTTGCGTGAGCTGTGTCTATCAGCCGGTGTGAATGGCTGTACCGATGCTTCCGACGTGGCGGCAACATTGTTGTCGCAATTTACGGATAATGTTCACCGTGATACGCTGGGTAACGTAATCGGCTTTATTCCGTGCGCCAATCCTAATGCAAAAACCTTGTTGCTGGAAGCACATATCGATGAAATCGGTTTTGTGGTACGCCATATTGATGATAGAGGTTTTTTGCGGCTTGCCCCGTGTGGGGGTGTGGATAACCGAGCGCTGACTGCCTCGGCGGTAACCGTGTTGACCGAACCGCACATAAACGGTGTGTTCTGTTCCGTTCCGCCCCATGTGGCAAAAGAGGATGCAAAGTTACCGGAATTGTGCGACCGAGGCGTTGACGTAGGAATGACCGCCGAACAAGCCAAAGAGCTCATTCCACTCGGCACAACGGTTATGTTTGCACCTCATTTTGAGGAATTGCTTAATGACCGTGTTTGCTCAAAAGCGCTGGATAATCGGGCAGGCGTTGCCGCCATATTATATGCGTTATTTTTAACGAAAGAAATGGTCTTGCCGTTTCACATAGCGGTTGCCTTTTGCGTGCAAGAGGAACTAGGGCTACGTGGCTCAAAAACCGCTGTATTTGGCATTAAGCCGGATGCGGCTTTGGTGGTTGACGTCAGTTTTGCCCATACACCGGATGCCAAGAAACAAGACTGTGGTGCGCTGGGTAAGGGCGTGATGCTCGGCATTTCACCTATACTGGATAAAGCGATGACGGACTGTTTGCGACAACTGTCAACAACAAATGATATCCCCATGCAATTTGAGGTCATGGGGGGTACGACCGGCACAGATGCCGACAATATCACCGTTTCAGGAGCCGGTGTCCCGACAGCCTTATTATCCATTCCGCTTCGCTATATGCACACACCTGCCGAGGTGGTGTCGCTTTCGGATGTGGAGGCTGTTGCTCAGTTAATTGCAACCTTTTTGAAAGAAGGAGAGGTGCCGCATAATGCGTAATCGCATCCTTGAATTATGCTCGCTTTCGGGGGTTTCGGGTAACGAACAGTCTATTCGTGATTATATCGTAAAGCAACTTCAAAATGCACCTGCGGTCACCAACATTCACATTGACAATATGGGCAACTGTATCGTTACCTTGAAAGGAGAACGACGAGCACCTAAACGGGTATTGTTTGCCGCACACATGGATGAAGTCGGCGGAATTGTTACCGGTATTACCGACGATGGGTATCTGCGATTTGACACGGTGGGCGGTATTGAGCCGGAAGTCTTGTTTGACCGTACCGTACAAATAAATGGCCATTGCGGTGTTATCGGTGGAAAAGCTGTTCACCAATGTACCGCCGATGAAAAGAACAAAATACCCACCGTTCACGATATGTTGATCGACGTCGGTGCTGATTCGAAAGAAGAAGCGGGAACCGTTGCCAAAGAAGGTGACGCTATCACGTTTGCGCCCACGAATTTCTGTCTTTCAAAGGATATGTTTGCTTGCAAAGCATTGGATGACCGTGCCGGCTGCGCATTATTGCTGTCTTTGGCGCAAACGACACCGAAATATGACGTAACAATCGCCTTTACGGTTCAAGAGGAAATTGGGTTACGGGGTGCTCAAACCGTTGCATCTGTTGTTTCGCCCGATCTGGCGGTGATCGTAGATGCCACAACGGCTGCCGATAGTGTGGATACTCCGTCTGACAAACAGATTTCAATTATCGGAGGCGGCCCTGTTGTATCCTTTATGGATCGTGCGACTTTATATGATAAGGCGTTGTATTCCTATATTCGCACCACAGCCGAACAATATGGCATCTCAACCCAGACCAAAACGATGGTCGCGGGTGGAAACGATGCCGGTGCCATCCAACGAACGGGAAAAGGTACACAGGTGGCGGCTGTTTCACTGCCTTGTCGATATATTCATTCACCGTCTTGCGTGTTAAAAGAACAGGATATCACCGACACCTATCGGTTGCTAGAAATCTTATTGAATACGCTACCGGCTTGGGAGAAAACCGTATGATCACCTTACTCGACAGTAATACCCCCTCGTTTATAACTGGGAACGATCCTGTTTCGGGGCGTTTCCTATCGTGGTTCGAGGCTTATCACAATACACAGTTTGCACGGTTTTATCGTACGCAACATAACGGCGGTATTGCTATTTTGGATAATCAAGCCGTCGCTTGTTTGCCGCCGGAAGATGGGGAAGAAGCGTCTGCTTTTTTGAATTTACAACCGGAGATACGTGCGGTCTATACAAACCTCTCCGATGTTTTTGATGGCAAGGGAAAGTGCTTTACAGCCATGAAAGCCAACGCCAATTTTGCACCCAACTTTTCTCAAAAAACGGTTCGATTACAAGATTTATACACGTTTTTATCACAATATTTTATGGATTTACCTCCATTTGAGGCTTGGTACCTGGACGTATCTTATCGCACCCGTCACGGGTTGTGTCGACACGCTGTCGTCACAGAGAATAACAAGATTGTATCCAGTGCGATGACCGTAGCAGAATGGAAAACCGGGGCACTTTTGGGAGGAGTGGCTACCGATCCTGTTCACAGACGAAAAGGGTATGCGGGACGATGCGTTTCTACGCTAGTATCGGCATTACAACAGGAAGGAAAAACCGTTTGGATTTGTCCATACAATTCACCGGCACAAGCACTCTATCAATCACTCGGATTTGAAGTAAACGGTGCAGTGACGGTTGTAGAAAGGATGTAACAAGGATGGAAACCCCGTTTTTTGCGATCGATGGTCGCTTATCCGCATTGTCAAGGCAAGCGCTATCCGCTGTTCAGCCTATGTTTGACAATATTGAAGATGTCACCGAATATAATCAGCAAAAAGTTTTATCCACATTCATCAAACATCGTGTCAGTGAAAGTCATTTTGTTGCGACCACCGGTTATGGTTACGGCGATCGTGGAAGAGATACGTTGGAAGAGGTTTTTGCCGACATCATGGGCGCAGAAGATGCCTTGGTAAGACATAGTATTTTGTGCGGTACACACGCCATCACGTTGTCGTTGTTCGGCATTTTGCGCCCCGGTGATACGTTGCTGGCGGCTACCGGAAAACCATACGATACTCTGCTGAGCGTTATTGGATGGGACAAGCCGTCAGATGGCTCTCTCAAAGAATATGGGATTGGGTATCGAGAGGTTCCTTTGCAAGATGGATCCCCCGATCTGAACGGTATTGTCGATGCTTTACGTCAAGACTCGTCTATCCGTATGGTACATATCCAGCGTTCTCGTGGATATGATATCCGACCATCTTTATCGGTTGAAAAAATCGGCAAGATTATCGATGCTGTACGCTCGGTTCGTCAGGATGTGGTCATCTTTGTGGATAACTGCTATGGCGAATTCGTAGAAAAAATCGAACCAACAGCTGTTGGGGCGGATTTAATGGCCGGCTCTCTGATTAAAAATCCCGGTGGCGGTATTGCGGAAAACGGCGGATATATCTGTGGACGACACGACCTCGTTGAACAATGTGCGCATCGTATGACCACACCCGGCATTGGACGTGAGGTCGGTGCTTCATTAGGGCACAATCGTTCTCTGTTTATGGGTCTATTCCATGCGCCTCACGTGGTAGGGGAGGCCTTAAAAACAGCAGTTTTTGCGGCTTCGCTATTTGAAAAGTTGGGTTATCGTTGTTCTCCGTCTTCCATCGAATATCGTGCCGATATTATTGAAGCGATCTGTCTGGAAAGTCCGGAAGCGTTAATTGCATTTTGCCGTGGTATCCAAAGCGGCGCACCGGTGGATGCTTTCCTAACACCCGAACCGTGGGATATGCCAGGATATGATAATGAAGTGATTATGGCGGCAGGCGCTTTTACACTGGGCTCGTCTATTGAACTGTCAGCGGATGCACCGTTGCGTGATCCGTTTGCGGTATATATGCAAGGCGGCCTTAATTTCCATTCCGGTAAAATTGGGGTTTTGTTAGCGGCGCAGGCAATGCTCGATTCCGGTTTGCTTAATCTGTAATATTTTTTCCTTTGTCACCATATAGTGTACAGAGCACTGCATATGGGGTGAGAGTATGAAAGGAGTCGTTGAGGAACGAGCTGTAAAACTGGGTGAATACATACTGGAGAATAAAACGACTGTACGTGCGGCGGCAAAAAAATTTCACATTTCAAAATCAACCGTTCATACAGTCGTAACAATATCGGATGGTTTGTGGATGAGGTAACACAACCCTTGAAACCTATGTTAAGTAAGTAATTTCAGCACGGTTATGATACCGTGCTGATTTTTTATATTGTTTTCTGCGATACGACAACAAATTTGTTTAGATTAAACACTCGAAAATTGTAAAAACATTAGCGAAAACTATTGATTTTATCATGGCGAAATGCTATAATCCATAAGGTAAAGTTAAGATGGCAGATTTTGTTTTTATATCGATACAAAGTATATCGATATACGTTTACCGATTCCTGTTTTTTGATAAAGATGTTTGATCAATTTTAAGAAGAGGAAGTGTGTGGATGGGGAAGATATCCATTCCCAAAGCCATGTTGGGCAGAATCCCGAGATATCTTAATTTTCTCAAAGAATTGTCCCTTGATAAAGCACCGTATATATCTGCAACCGCCATTTCAAAAGCGTTATCACTTGGAGAAGTTCAGGTTAGAAAAGACCTTGCTTTGGTAAGTGGAGCCGGAAGGCCACGACTTGGCTATGAAACAAGAACTTTGATTGAACAGTTAGAAGATTGTCTTGGGTACAATCAGTTAACTGCGGCAGTGTTAGTTGGTGCAGGCAGATTGGGGAGAGCGCTGCTGCAATACGATGGTTTTGAACATTTTGGCGTTAAAATTGTAGCAGCATTTGATTTAAACGATTCTGCGCCTAACATGGATTTGAAAACGGAAGTCTTGCCGATGAATCAGTTTCCCGGCTTTTGCAAGGAACATGATATTTCTCTTGGCATCATTACAGTGGGAGAAGGGTCGGCGCAAGAGGTCTGTGATCAAATGGTTGAAAGTGGTATTGTTGGGATTTGGAACTTTGCACCTTGCAAGTTGCATGTCCCGCATGATGTGCTACTGCAAAACGAAAATTTAGCGTTGTCACTGGCACATTTGCGAAATCAACTATCTCGTCGTCAAACAATGTTGAGCGATGACAAGTTCAGCCTTACTTCTTAAGGCGATGCGAAACGGCTGAAAAAACATTTTGTTTTTTTAAGATAATTTACAAAAAAGATTTAGGAGAATAAACATGAATAAAATTACGATAATCGGTTCCGGAAACGTAGGCGCTACCATTTCATACACCTTAACGGTTATGGGGATTGCCTCCGAAATTGTGATGATTGACATCAATCAGGAAAAATCTGCTGGTGAAGCGTTGGATATCCGTCAAGGCGTTCCTTTCTGCAATCCGGCGCATATCTATGCGGGTTCCTATGCGGATGCCAAAGGATCGAATATTGTCGTAATCACATGCGGCGTAGCCAGAAAGCCCGGTCAATCCCGATTGGATCTGGCGCAGACCAATGTAAACATCCTGAAAACCATTACTCCTGAAATTGTAAAATACGCTCCGAATGCCACTTACCTGATGGTCAGTAACCCGGTAGATATTCTTACCTATGTGTTTAATAAAATCTCCGGTATTCCCAAAGAGCGTATTATCGGTTCCGGTACGATTTTAGATACTGCGCGTTTGCGTGCTCGTGTGGCTGAATATTACAATGTGAACCAGAGAAATATTCATGCTTATGTTTTGGGAGAACACGGTGACTCTTCATTTATACCGTGGTCAATCGCCAATATCTCCAATGTGCCGATTGAGAGTTATAAAAATGCGTTGCAGAATGCCGAAAGATTCCCTGAGTTTGACTGCAACGAAGTAGAAGACTACGTACGTAAATCGGGCGCACGTGTGATTGAACGCAAAGGTGCCACTTTCTATGCAATCTCCATGTCGGTAGCTCATATTTGTAAATGCTTGCTCAGCGGCATTGACACCACTATGACGGTTTCCACGATGCTTCATGGCGAGTACGATATTGACGATGTGTGTTTAAGCTTGTTAAACGTGGTAGGCAACAAGGGTGCTCACAGCAAGGTGCTTTTGCCGCTTAATAATCAAGAGATCGAGGCGTTGCATCACAGTGCGAACTGCTTAAAAAACACGATCAAAAGTATTGAGATCTGACAGAAACAAAAGTTTTCCACCTTGAAGCGTTGGTTTAAATCGGAGGTAATTTCATGAAGGTTAGTTATTTCCCCGGATGCACCTTGAAGAACAAAGCGAAGGATTTGGATATGTATGCCTATCGTTCGGCTGAGGTTTTGGGTGTCACTTTGGAAGAAATTGAGAATTGGCAATGCTGTGGTGGTGTGTTTACCACTGCCAATGATGAGGTCGCTACGAAGTTGTCTTCTGTGCGTGCTTTGAAATATGCAAAGGATAAAAACCAACCCTTGGTAACCGTTTGCTCTGCTTGTCACAACGTGATTAAGCAGACCAATCACGCCATGCAGACTAACGCCAACTTTGCAGATAAGGTCAATCGCTACATGGCGGATGAAGGCGTCTATATGGGGGAAACTGAAGTATATCACTATCTGGAAATGCTGCGGGATCTTGTTGGTTTTGATAAGCTGAAAGAAAAGGTTGTTAATGCCCTCAAAGGTAAAAAGATTGCAGCCTATTACGGATGCTTGTTACTCCGTCCTAACCGTGTTATGCGTATGGACGATCCTGAAAATCCAACCATTATGGAAGATTTTATCCGTGCGCTTGGTGCTGACCCGGTGGTGTATGCTAAACGAAACGAGTGCTGCGGTGGCTACATTTCGGTGGAAAGCCCAGAAGCTGCACAGAAGAATAGTAACGCCATCATAACGAATGCCAAAGCGGCCGGTGCTGAGATGATCATGACAGCCTGCCCGCTGTGTAAATATAATCTCGAAAAAAGCGGTGCCGATATTCCGGTTGTGTATTTCACGGAATTATTGGCAGAGGCGCTTGGCGTAAAGGAGGATATCCATGAATAACCAGCATCTTCGGGATGAGATTGTTCGTATCAGCGGCGTGAATCCCAGTAAATGTATGCGTTGTGGTAAGTGCTCCGCTACCTGTCCCGCTTACGATGAAATGGAATACCATCCTCATCAGTTTGTCAACATGGTGGAAAGCGGTGATATTGAGCCGTTACTCAATTCAGCGTCTCTGTACAAGTGCTTGTCCTGCTTTGCTTGTATCGATCGTTGCCCTAGAGGTGTTGAGCCGGCGAAGGTGGTGGAGGCGGTACGTCTTGCCGCTACAAGACGGCAGGATGCCAACCATATGACGGCGAACGATGTTCCTGCTATGGTTGATGAAGATACGCCCCAACAATTGCTGGTCAGTGCTTTTCGGAAATATACGAAGTAAAGGAGGAAAAGACAAATGCAAAGAGTTGGCGTTTTTGTATGTTGGTGCGGCAGTAACATTGCCGGCACTGTAGATGTACAGGCGGTTTCTGATGCCTTGAAAAATGAACCCGGCGTGGTCTTTTCCGCCAATTATCAATACATGTGCTCTCAGGCAGGTCAAAATATGATTATTGACGCTGTCAAGGAACACAACCTTACCGGTATTGTGGTGTGCTCCTGCTCGCCTCGTATGCATGAGGCTACCTTCCGTAAAACAGCGGCGGCGGCAGGTCTCAACCCGTATATGGTGGAGATTGCCAATATTCGTGAGCAGTGCTCTTGGGTGCATAAAGACATATTGACAGGTACCGAAAAAGCTATCATTTTAGGTAAGGCTGCGATAGCGAAGGTTAACCTCAACGTACCTTTAACCCCGGGCGAAACACCTGTCACCAAGCGTGCACTGGTTATTGGTGGTGGCATTGCCGGTATCCAGACTGCATTGGATATTGCAGATGCCGGATTCCCGGTGGATATTGTCGAAAAGAAACCCACCATCGGTGGAAAAATGGCACAGCTGGACAAAACTTTCCCGACACTCGACTGTGCGGCGTGTATTTTGACTCCCAAGATGGTGGATGTGGCACAGCATGAGAAGATTCGCATCTTCTCATATAGCGAGGTCACCGATGTACAAGGTTTCGTCGGTAATTTTGACGTAACCATTAAGAAAAATGCACGATACGTAAAAGAGGATATTTGTACCGGATGCGGCGCTTGCGTGGAAAAGTGTCCGATGAAAAAGATTCCGAATGAGTTTAACTTAGGTATGGATAACCGCCCGGCTATCTATATACCTTTTGCACAGGCAGTACCGAAGGTGGCAACCATTGACCCTAACGCCTGCAATATGCTGAAAAACGGCAAGTGCGGTTTATGTTCACGGGTGTGTACAGCCGGTGCCATTGACTATACCCAAAAAGATGAGTATATTGAAGAAAAATACGGTGCCATTGTGGTGGCAACCGGCTTCAATCCCATCAGTATGGAGAAGTTTGACGAGTTTGCGTACAGTCAGTCGAAAGATGTTATCACTTCGTTGGAATTCGAGCGTCTGACCAATGCGGCCGGTCCGTCTGCCGGTAAATTGGTACGTCCCTCCGATGGGAAACATCCTCACACCATTGTGTTTGTGCAGTGTGTTGGATCTCGTTGTGAATCTTGTGCAGAAAAGGGCAAGGAATATTGCTCTAAGATTTGCTGTATGTATACCGCTAAACACGCTATGCTGACACGGGATAAATATCCGGACACCGAAGTGTACGTGTTTTATATCGATGTACGTACCCCCGGCAAGAACTTTGATGAGTTCTATCGCCGTGCGGTAGAAGAATATGGTGTTAAGTATATTAAAGGTATGGTGGGAAAGGTAACCCCCGAGGGCGATAAACTAAAAGTGCAAGCCTCCGACCTCCTTTCCAACAAACAGTTACACATTGATGCCGATCTGGTTGTGTTGGCTGCGGCCATTGAACCCGATCAATCCGCCCGCCCGTTGGCTACAATGCTGACAGCAAGTATGGATACCAACGATTTCTTCACCGAAGCACATCCTAAGCTTCGTCCTGTGGAAAGTCCTACGGCGGGTGTGTTCCTATCGGGTGCCTGCCAAGGACCCAAGGATATTCCCGAAACGGTATCACAGGCAGGCGCTGCGGCTGCCAAAGTCATTGGTTTGCTTGCTAAGGATAAGCTGAAAGGTAACCCCTGCGTGGCGCATTCCAACGAACTGATGTGTAACGGTTGTTCTTCCTGTGCGAATGTGTGTCCTTACGGTGCCATCACGTACGAGGATAAGGAATTCCGTATGCCTGACAGAACTACAAAGGTGAGAAGAGTAGCATCGGTTAATCCGGCAGTTTGCCAGGGATGTGGCGCTTGTACCGTTGCTTGTCCCTCCGGTGCTATGGACCTGAAAGGTTTTGCAAACTTACAAATTATGGCGGAGGTTGACGCAATATGCAAGTAAAAGAATTCAAGCCGTTGATTGTTGCATTTTGCTGCAACTGGTGTTCCTATGCGGGTGCTGACTTGGCGGGTAACAACCGTTTAGCGTATCCTGCAGATGTTAAAATCATTCGTGTGCCATGCTCTTGCCGTGTAAATCCCATGTTTATCCTGCGTGCGTTTCAGCGTGGTGCGGATGGTGTGATTATTTGCGGTTGTCATCCGGGTGACTGTCACTATACTTCCGGTAACTATTTCACCCGTCGCCGTATGGCTGCTTTGTTCTCGATGCTGGATTTCCTGGGCATCGAAAAAGAGCGTACCCGTGTTGAATGGGTATCCGCTGCCGAAGGTGCCAAGTTTGCTGCTACCATGAACGATTTTGTAAAAACCGTGACGGCACTGGGCGAAAATAAAAGATTGGAGGATTTGAGATGCAAACAATAACTCGTGAGCAATTAATAGCAAAAGCATCTGAACTCCTTCAAAACGGAACGGTCAGTTGCGTGTTAGGGTGGGGAAAAGGCGAATTTGACTACGATGTAACCCCTGTTGTTTTCAACACGATTGAAGAGTTAAAAGACGGTTTCGTTTTTAATGATTTCTGCGGTGCCAACTTCTCTAAATATCTGGTTGCCAAGACGCAGAAAATTGAGGGGAAAATCCTGGTTTTCTTAAAGCCCTGTGACACATACAGCTTCAATCAGCTTTTGACTGAACATCGCTTTGATCGTGAAAAAGTATATGCGGTGGGTATTCCTTGCGAGGGAATGGTTGACATTTTCAAGGTAAAGACACTTTGTGGTGATGGGATTTCCACCATTGATACCAGTGGCGAGAAAATTGCTGTTACTACGCTATATGACGATCAGCCCGTTTTCGTTGAAACCGAAAAGGTTTTAGCTGAACGCTGTATTAACTGCAAGAGCAAAAAACACGTAGCTTATGACGAATTGTTAGGCGAGGACGGGGACGTTATTGAGTGCAGCCGCTTTGATGAAGTCGCCCGTTTAGAAGCGATGACTGCTGATGAGCGCTTTGCTTTCTGGCAGAATGAACTGTCTCGTTGTATCCGTTGTAACGCTTGCAGGGATGCTTGTCCTGCTTGCACTTGTGAAAAATGCGTGTTTGATAATCCCAATTCCGGCGTGGAGAATAAATCTCCTGCTAATAGTTTTGAAGAAAAACTCTTCCATATTATTCGTGCATACCACGTGGCGGGCCGTTGCACCGATTGCGGTGAATGTTCCCGTGTATGCCCTCAAAACATTCCTTTGCATTTGCTTAACCGCAAATTCATCAAGGATATGAACGAATTCTACGGTGAGTATCAGGCAGGCGCTGAGGTAGGGTCCCGTGCGCCGTTGGTTAACTACACCACCGAAGATTTAGAACCCGGCGAGGTTTTTGACAGGAGGGATACGGATGCGTAAATGTTCTTTGAACCATTTAAATTCGGTGTTTGCTGAGATTGCGAAAAACGCTGCATTGTATCTTCCTGTTGACCAAAATGACGGCAGTGCCGCTTATAAAAAGTGGGAAGAGGGCACTGCTTGGAGCGATGCGCTCAATACCGTCAAAAGCCCCAAAGATTTTTTCTTCCCTCAAACCGAAGATTTAATGCAGTTTAAAACGGAAGGCAAGAACATAGAAGTTATCGACACTCGCTGCGAAAAGGAAAACTTTGTGGTTTTTGGCGTGAGAGCATGCGATGTCAAGAGCTTTGAAATCCTTGATCGTGTGTTTTTGAGTGAGCCGATAGACAGCTTCTACGGTTCCCGTCGTAAAAACGGTGTTATTGTATCGCTTGCGTGTGCCAGACCGTCGGAAACGTGTTTTTGTAAGACTTTCGGTATCGACCCTGCTGAGCCGGCAGGGGACATTGCGGCCTGGAAAATCGGTACCGATATCTTCTTTGAAGCGAATACCGAAAAGGGTGAAGCTTTATTGGATACGCTGGGTTCGTTGCTCCAAGAATGTGACGATAGCGCCGTATCTGCGCAGAAAGAGAAGATCCGTGCGATAATGGATAAATTGCCGCTGAAAGACGTCAAAACCGATGGTTTTGGCGGCGGAAAGACGAGTGAGTTGTTTGACCATCCTGCGTGGGATGAATTGTCGCAAGCTTGCCTCGGTTGCGGTACCTGCACCTTTGTGTGTCCCACCTGTCAATGTTACGATATTAAGGATTTTAATACCGGAAATGGTGTCATCCGTTATCGTTGCTGGGATTCCTGTATGTACTCCGATTTTACTAAGATGGCTCACGGTAATAATCGCCTGACACAGAAAGAACGGTTCCGTCAACGGTTTATGCACAAGTTGGTTTATTATCCCGAGAATAACGATGGTCTATTTAGTTGTGTGGGATGTGGCCGTTGTTTGGCGAAATGTCCTATCTCCATGAACATCGTGAAAGTAATGAAGAAGATTGGAGGAAATAAAGGTGAATAATTCGCACGATACTTTAATTCCAAAAATCGGTGTCATTACTGACGTTCGCATCGACACCCCTGATATCAAAACTTTCCGTGTGGTAACACCGGACGGAAAAAAAGCCTTTGATCATATGCCGGGACAGTGTGCTATGCTGTCGGTTCCGGGTGTAGGCGAGGCAATGTTTTCCATTACTTCCTCTCCGACCAACGAGGAATACATGGAATTTTCCATTAAAAAATGCGGTTGTGTGACGAATTGGTTGCACCAAGCCGAGGTTGGTCAGCAGATCACCATCCGTGGTCCCTATGGCAAACCATTCCCGGTGGATGATGTTTTTGCCGGAAAGGATCTTCTGTTTATTGCCGGAGGCGTTGGTTTAGCTCCGCTTCGCTCGGTTATAAACTATTGTCGTCACTATCGTGATCGTTACGGCAAGATCGATATCGTTTACGGCTCCCGTAGTAAAGACGATCTGCTGGATTACAATGAGATCATTGAAGAGTGGGCAAACGATGAGGGTGTGAATGTACATCTAACCATTGATAACGCTCAGGAAGGTTGGGACGGTCACGTTGGTTTTGTGCCCAACTATGTAAAAGAACTTGGATTTGATACAAATAAGGTTGCCGTTTTGTGCGGTCCTCCTATTATGATCAAATTCACGCTGGATGGACTTTGTGGTATCGGTTTCGATAAGACCAATATTTACACGACGCTGGAATTGCGTATGAAATGCGGTGTTGGTAAATGTGGTCGCTGCAATGTAGGTGCCAAATACGTTTGTAAAGATGGTCCTGTTTTCCGTTGCGATGAATTAGATGAACTTCCTGACGAATATTAAAGGAGAAGACGTATGGAAAAGACAGTCAATATTTTTCTTTTCGGCAAAAAATACGAAGTGCCCGAAAATCTCACCATTATGACCGCTATGGAATATGCGGGATATCAGTTGGTGCGCGGCTGTGGTTGCCGTAACGGCTTCTGCGGTGCTTGTGCCACTATTTATCGCATTAAAGGCGACCGTGAATTGCACGCCTGTCTAGCCTGCCAGACAAAGGTACAAGACAACATGTATATTGCTACGTTGCCATTCTTTCCGTTAGTCAAGCAGGTGTATGATATTGAAAAAATTCCCACCACCGAAACGGTGATGATGCAGCTGTATCCCGAAATTTATGCGTGCATCGGTTGTAATGCTTGCACCAAGAGTTGTACACAAGGTCTTAACGTTATGCAATATATCGCCTACGCACAACGCGGCGATTTCGAGAAGTGTGCAGAGGAATCCTTTGACTGCGTGATGTGCGGTGTGTGTTCCTCTCGTTGTCCCGCCGGTATTTCTCATCCGCAGGTGGCCATGTTAGCTCGCCGGATCAACGGCAAGTATTTGGCGCCCGGTTGCGGTCACTTGGAGGATCGTGTAAAAGAAATCAAAAATGGCGATTTCAACGAACTGATCGAAGCGTTGATGCAGAAACCCATCGATGAGATGAAAGAACTGTACAACAACCGAGAAATTGAAAAGTAAGGAGGGAAAGCGTATGTATTCGGAAAAATTTCAAAAATCTTTGGAATTAGTTGAAAAAGCCAGAGAAAATAATATTGCCTTGGAACCGGAACGTATGACCGCTAAACAGAAAGAAGATCTGCTTGCTGCTTTTCATCCGGACTATCGACAAGATCAGTTTGATGTACTGAAAATCGGTCCCAACAAAGGGGATAAGGTACCTTTTGAGTTGGCGGAGATTTTACAGGCTCATAGCCGCATTACCGCAGACAGCGTGGATTTGACCAAGCCCGATTATGAAACCGACGTTTTGATCATCGGCGGTGGCGGTGCCGGTTCTTCGGCGGCTATTGAAGCAAATGAGGCCGGTGCTGACGTTATGATCGTTACAAAACTGCGTATCGGTGATGCCAACACCATGATGGCAGAAGGTGGTATCCAAGCAGCGGATAAGCCTAACGATTCTCCCGCTATCCACTTTGTGGATGCGTTTGGAGGTGGTCATTTTGCAGCGAAGCGTGAATTGCTGTCTAAGTTGGTATGTGATGCTCCTGAAGCAATTCAATGGCTGAGCAATTTGGGCGTTGAGTTTGATAAAGATGCCGATGGCACGATGGTTACCACGCACGGCGGCGGTACTTCTCGTAAACGTATGCATGCGGCCAAAGACTATTCGGGTGCTGAGATCATGCGTACTCTCCGTGATGAGGTGTTGAACCGTGGTATTCCGGTCATTGATTTTACCGCAGCAATCGAACTGATTTTGGATGAAAACGGCAATGCGGCCGGTGCAGTTCTCATGAATATGGAGACCCTTGAATTGTTGGTTGCTAAGGCAAAAACGGTCATTATCGCTACCGGTGGTGCGGGTCGTATGCACTATCAAGGCTTCCCGACTTCTAACCACTATGGTGCAACCGCTGATGGTTTGGTGTTGGGTTATCGTGCCGGTGCCAAATTGTTGTACGCCGAGACGTTGCAGTATCATCCCACGGGTGTTGCCTATCCCGAGCAGATCTTCGGTGCTCTGGTGTCCGAAAAGGTTCGCTCGCTGGGCGCAAAACTGGTCAATGAAGATGGTACAGTCTTTATGCATCCGTTGGAGACCCGTGATGTGGCAGCCGCTTCCATCATCCGAGAGTGCAGCGAACATGACCATGGCGTGGATACCGGCAACGGTAAAGGTGTTTGGCTTGACACTCCCATGATTGAAAAAATCGGTGGCGAGGGTACCATTATGAAGAGAATCCCCGCCATGTGGAGAATGTTTGATAAGTACGGTATCGACATCCGCAAGGAACCCATCTTGGTGTATCCTACTCTGCACTATCAAAACGGCGGATTGGACATCGACGCTAACTGTATGACTACCAATGTTGAGAACCTGTTTGTGGCAGGTGAGGCAGTCGGCGGTATCCATGGTAAAAATCGTTTGATGGGTAACTCTTTGTTGGATATCATCGTTTTCGGAAGAAGCGCCGGTATCAATGCCGCTGCTAAGGCTAAAGAAGTACAGGTTGGTAAGTTGACCCTGGCCCATGTGGAAAAGTTTGAAGAAGAAATCTCTGCTGCCGGTATCTCCACTGAAACTGTTTCTCCGAAACTTCTTCCGAATTATACAAATCAGAAGAGTATTTAGGGGGGAAATGAGTTATAATGAGTTTGTTTAATGGTATTATCTCGGTTAGTAACCTCTATACGTTACTCTTCGTAGTATTTGGAGTATTGTTATTTGGCTATGCCTTGGGTCGCATTACCGTCAAGGGCGTTTCTTTGGGTGATGCCGGTGTGTTCATCGTTGCTTTACTTGTGGGCGCGCTTTTCTTTGGTATGACCGAAGATGGACTAATTTTTGCCGGTTCTGCTAAACCCTACGATTTTTCCAGCGGCTTATCGCTCGTTGAGGCACTTGGTCTTATCTTGTTTGTTACTTCGGTGGGCTATATCGCAGGTCCTAAGTTCTTTGGCAACTTCAAAAAGAACTTTAAGTCCTATGTTTTGCTGGGTTTGATCATCATCCTGGCCGGCGGTTTAGCTGCCGTTGGTTGCATCTACGCCGGTGAAATCTTCGGCTATGGCTCGACCATTGAGACAAGAGAAGGTTTTGTGGCAATGATCGTCGGTTTGTTGTCCGGTTCGTTAACCTCCACTCCGGCTTTCTCCGCCGCTAAGGCAACGGTGGCTGCTGAGTACACCGGACTGGTATCCGTTGGTCACGGCATCGCCTATATTTTCGGTGTTGTGGGTGTTGTTCTGTTCGTACAGCTTATTCCGAAACTGGCTAAGGCGAATATGGATGAGGAACGTGCGAAATTAGTCATCAAATCCGATAAAGAAGAGAATAAGACATCGGGTAAACTATTTGAGATCGATCATATGGGTATTGCCGGTTTTTCTTTGGCTGCTATTTTGGGCACGCTCATCGGTCAGATCAAAATCCCGCTAACCTCTGCCGGTCTGGATGGTACTTGTTTCTCTCTTACTACCACCGGTGGTTGCTTGCTAATGAGCTTAATTTTGGGCCACTTTGGCAAGATTGGCTCTGTGAGCATTATGCCTTCTGCAAACACGTTAAAGTTGTTCCGTGAGTTGGGTCTGGTGCTGTTTTTGGTGGGTGCCGGCATCCCCGGTGGCGCTGAATTCGTTGCCAATTTTGATCCCATCTACTTTGTGTATGGTATCGTAATGACCATTGTACCCCTGATTGTTGGTTACCTGTTTGCTAAGTATGTGCTGAAACTTAGCTTGCTTAACAACCTAGGTTCTATCACCGGCGGTATGACCAGTACCCCTGCATTGGGCACTCTAATTAAGGTATCCGGCACAGAGGATGTGGCGGCATCTTATGCGGCTACCTATCCGATTGCGCTGATCGCAGTGGTTCTTGTTTCGCAATTCTTGGTGATTCTATTTTAAATAAAAAGGAGCATATTATGAAAACACTTGATTTGAACAAATACGGTATTACCGGCACGACGGAAATCGTTTACAACCCGTCGTATGAAGAACTGTTCGTGGCAGAGACCGATCCTTCATTGGATGGCTTTGAAAAGGGTCAGGAGACTGAACTGGGCGCTGTAAACGTGATGACCGGTATCTACACCGGACGTTCCCCCCAAGATAAGTTTATCGTGA
>JAZRZU010000092.1:0-6562 GCA_045601465.1 Acutalibacteraceae bacterium | reverse complement strand
ACTAATATCACATTAAAATTGTAAAAAGGAGTTTTTTACGCGCGAAGCGTGGCAAGGTTCTCGGATACCCATTCAAAATCTTTGATTATGCAAATGGGTGAGGTTCTTATATATGAAAGCAACAGGTATTGTGAGAAGAATAGAGGAATGTGTTATAAGAACCTCACGCCGCATGCGAAAACAAGTTTTCGGCGGCTGAGAGAACCTTGTTACTCCCTGCGGTCGTAATAATAGGGCAAACCGCCTGAAACTCGCATAAACACTAGGGTTTTTGCAAGTTTGCCCTATTGAACACAAGCCCCTAAATGTATGGTTTTTCGGCGGTTTTTAGAAAGGAGGACATATTTCTAAAAGCACGCGTCAGAAATCCATACTCTGAGCAGCAAAAACTAAATATTCAAACTGTCACAAGAAAAGCCGAATGAGCGTACAAAATCATTCGGCTTTGTGTTTTTGTAAAAAATTTCTAATCATCTTGATTTATGCATAAATAAGTAGTATAATAAAGGTACCCGGCAAAATTAAACTGTTTCCGGGAAGATAAGGAGATGCTTATTTATGAAAAAACTTAGTCTTTTAATTGCACTTTGTATGTTGCTCACTATTGGTGGTGTGTATGCAACTTGGTCCTATGTTGGCTCAACAGATATTATTGATGCCTTTGCAGAAAGCAAAGTAACAATTACAGATGCTGTAATTGAAGGAACTTACGGTATTTACAAAATTGATAGCAATCTTGTTCTTACTGTAGACCAGGCAAACGATAACCACGATGCAGAACTCGTTTTTGGTTCTAACAACGACCAGCCTGTTTATTTAACGGTGACCTTCACACCGAGTGTAAATGCACCTAAGGCTATTAAGGACAATGCCGTTGAGTCCGAACTTTATTTCGGTGTTACAACGCCTATGCAATATAAAATGGATGCCGATGGCAATTATTCCGAAAGCGGAACAGCTGTTGATATTTTCACATTTACCAATCCCGGCAACGGAGTGCTTGATAATACATTCACATGGACAAAGAATGCCGACGGCACATTTACATATACTTTGAATGTAGATCAATTAAAGGAACAGATTTCTCTCTCTCAAACATTCGTTTTGGATATCAAGGCAGAGCATGATGCTTTCCGTTCTGCCCTTGTAGGAAATATTGTTGCTAGAGTAACTGACGGTACCGTTAACTAAGTATACTAAGTATAAATCTAACACCGATATGGCCGTCAAATAGCTATATCGGTGTTTATTATTTTTTTGGAAAGTTCAGTATGAAAATGACACCGTATGAGATTTACGTCTTTATTCTGTGTTTTATTGTGTTTTCGCTTTTGACGGCGATGTTTACCTATTTAATCACATCCATCACCAAAATGGAGTTGGAGTTGATTCAGCACGGACACAGAGATGAAGCAATCAAAAAAGAACTGAATAAAAAGAGACAAGAAAGCCGAGTTTTTCTCTGGATTAACAGAATCGTCTCACTTTTGTTGTGCGCTGTTTTTGTAACAACATTCGCTTTTGCTGTGTATATTCGTGCAACGCAAGACCGCCCTGCCAACGGAATTCCGTCCATTAAGGTGGTTAAAAGCGAGTCTATGTCAAAGAAACATCCGGACAATATTTATTTGTCTGACAATAACCTTAACGATCAATTCCAGATGTTTGATGTCGTGGTTTGTAATCACCTTCCTGCTGAGGATGAACTGAAACTATATGACATAGTGGTGTACAAGCAGGAGAATATGTATGTCATTCACCGTATCGTTGGCATTGAAGAGCCGAATGAAAACCATCCGGGCGTAAGGCATTTTTTGCTTCAGGGTGATGCGGTGGAAAATCCGGACAAATTCCCTGTGCTATATAATCAGATGCAAGGAATTTATGAAGGTAATCGTATTCCGTTTATCGGTAGCTTCATATTGTTTTTACAGTCGCCTGCCGGATGGCTGTGTGTACTGCTGGTAATCTTTTCTATGATCGTGACGCCGATTGTGGAAAAGAAGATAAAAGAAGCAACGGAAAAACGTATTTCTGCTTTTTCGGTTCAGTTGTATGAAGGTGCAAACGAGGAGGGACACGAATGGGCAGAAGTATAGTGCGATATACGGCGTTTCTGTGCAGCTTGTTTATTCTTGCCTCTGTAGGCGGAGTTTTCGCCACGTGGTATTACACCTATGAAACCGCTCCGAATGCGCAAGAAAATTTGAGTGTTTCTCTGTCAGATTTTGAGTGGAAACCGGAAGAAATACTTCCGACAGAATCGGAAATCGGCGAAAATCACTTGGCTTTGATTGAACTTATTCTGAATGAAAATAACAAAGGATATGGTTTGAATTACGACAATAAACACGTGCTTGAAGGATATTTGGACAAGTATGGTCTTGTTTTTTCTAACCAAAAGGTTTCAGGAGGAAATTTAAAATTTGTATCGGATGAAACAAATCAACTGTATTATTGTGTAGAAAAAATAAGCGACACCATATATTATGCCTACACATTTTCCTTTAGTGATTTGAACTCGGTAAAAGGTACGGCTACAGTGATGCCGGTGTATCGAACGGTTCTTGAAAAGACGGACATTTGGCGTGCGCCAAGAAGCTACTTCGGTTATGCGCAAACCAAATTATTGCGTGCTTTTGGGGCAGAAAACACCCCAGGAACACTTGAGTATTCCATTGATGTCAGCACATGGGCTCAATGAGGATATTTTATCACGGAAATTACTTATAGTTATTCGATTAGGGCGATGACAAATTAAGTCATCGCCCTTTTCATATATCGATTTGAAAATTTAAAAACAATTGGAAATTCTACTCATAATTTCTACAAAAAGTGTGATACTAATATCACATTAAAATTGTAAAAAGAGGAGATTTATATATGAAAGCAACAGGTATTGTGAGAAGAATAGACGATTTGGGAAGGGTTGTTATCCCCAAAGAAATTCGCAGAACTATGCGGATACGTGAAGGTGATCCGCTGGAAATTTTTACGGGGTCAAATAACGAGGTGGTATTTAAAAAATATTCCCCGATTGGGGAGATTACCGAGTTTGCGGCGCAGTATGCGGATGTGATGTCACGTGCTTGCGGGTTGCCGGTGGTCATTGGGGATCGTGACCACGTGATTGCGGTGTCGGGGGAATCCAAAAAAGAATTTATGGAACGGCGGTTATCGCCGGAGTTGGAAAAGGTAATGGATGAACGGCAGTTAGTAACCGCACGCACCGAGGGCGGCAAAGGTGTACCGGTTGTGGAGGGACGGGATCGGTTAGCGGGTATTGCGGCGCCGATCTTATCGTCGGGGGACGTAACGGGTTGTGTGTGTATTTTGATGAACGAAGCCGGTGCGATGCCGGGGGATACGGATATTAAGCTGGCGCAGGTTGCCGCCGCTTTTTTAGGTAAACAGATGGAAGAATGAAAAACCGTGGCCTTGCTACTGCTCGGCCACGGTTTTTTGGTACAGGTGAAAGGAGAGTTGGCAGAGGCACAAGGGGCGGTCGTTGCATACAATGGGGGGAAAGGAGTGCATGAACATGGCAACTAAAATCTACATAGACCAGGGGCATAATCCGGTGAATCCGAATGCGGGCGCAGAGGGGAACGGGTATCGGGAGCAGGATCTGGTGTTTACCATTGGTGTGGAATTAGCGGAAATTTTACGGGCAGAGGGGTATGACGTAAGGCTTTCTCGGCCGACGGCGGATACACAGCTTGGCACGTCCAATGCCACGTCGTTGGCGGCCAGGGTCAATGAAGCAAATGCGTGGGGTGCCGATTATTTTATCAGTTTACACGCAAACTCCTCTTCGCTTGCCGGTGCGTCCGGTTCGGAGGCATTGGTATACAGCCTAAATTCGGCGGCGGCTGACTTGGGGGCAGATATATTGGTGGGGTTAGCGGATGCGACGGGGCTACCGAACCGTGGAGTGGTACAACGTACCGATCTATACGTGTTGCGGCGGACACGGATGCCGGCGGTGTTGGTGGAATTAGGGTTTATTACCAATGCGGGGGATGCTTCGCTGATGGCGAATTCACCGCAGTTATTTGCGCTGGGTGTTGCAAACGGTATAACGAGATATTTAAGTTGACCGTTTCGGGGGATTGTGGTAAACTGTACGTAACGTTATAAGTAAAAGAGGTAGAGGGTATCATGAAACACGGTGGACGGTTGAGCCGATTTTTGGAAGGGTTTACCTATGCTTTAATGGCGTTTGACCTGCTGTTGATGGTGGCATTGCCATGGATTGTTGAGGTGCTAACGAGTCAGCCACGTACCAGCGTGTTGTATGTGCATTATCTGTTATTTTTATACGTTACGGGTGTTTTTGCTTTGCCGGTAGTTTGGCAATGTCGGGGGATTCTGCGCAATGTCAATGCCGGAAGTCCGTTTTGTGCCGACACGGTGCGGCGGCTACGTATTCTTGGTGTAGAGTGTCTGGTGCTATCCATCGTTTGGTTGGTTTTTGTGGTGGTATTAGACGTGTTCAAATTCTTGATGGCTTTTTTGATGATCATGTTTGCGTTTATTGGGTTAATCCTGTTTGTGTTTGCTGAGTTGTTTGCACAGGCAAACGCATATAAAGAAGAAAACGACATGACCATTTAAACGCCGACCGGAAGGAGAACAGACGATGGCGATCTTAATCAATTTGGATGTTATGATGGCACGGCGTAAGATGGGCTTGACCGAGTTGTCGGATAAAGTGGGGGTAACGCTTGCCAATTTATCTGTTTTAAAGAATAACAAGGCAAAGGCGATTCGGTTTTCTACGCTGGATGCTATCTGCAAAGCATTGGATTGTCAGCCGGGTGATATTTTGGAATACGTGGCGGACAAGGATGCATGAGTATGCGGTTAGGAACGATAGAATTTGCCGGGCATGCCGCTTTGGCACCCATGGCCGGCGTAGCGGACGGTGCTTTTCGACGCATTTGCCGTGAGTACGGTGCAGCCTTTACGGTGTCCGAAATGGTCAGCGCCAAAGCGTTGACTTACGGTGACGTGAAAAGCCGAGAGTTGATGGAGCTTTATGACCATGAACGACCAGCGGCTATTCAATTGTTTGGCGATGATCCTGACACGTTTGCAAAAGCGGCACGTATTGCGATGTTGCAAAAGCCGGATTGGATCGATATTAATATGGGTTGTCCCGCCCCTAAAATTGCGGGGAATCATTGCGGCAGTGCTTTGTTACGGGAGCCGGAGTTATGCCGAAAGATCGTGAAAGCGGTGACCGAAGCGGTCGAGGTGCCGGTTACGGTGAAGATCCGAAAAGGGTATGCAAAGGATGACGTGACCGCTGTGGAGGTTGCCAAAGCGTGTGAAAGCGGTGGTGCAGCGGCGATTACCGTTCACGGGCGCACCCGTGACCAAATGTATGCGCCACCGGTGGATTGGGACATTATTCGGGCTGTGAAGCAAGCGGTTTCGGTGCCGGTTATCGGCAACGGCGACGTCAATTCCCCACAAGCCGCAGCTCGGATGTACGAGCAGACCGGGTGCGATTTTGTGATGGTCGGGCGTGGGGCACTTGGTGCACCATGGCTGTTTGCGGCGATTGAGGCTTATTTTGAAACAGGTGAGTTGTTACCCGCCCCTTCGGTGGAAGAGCGTATGGAAGTGTTGTGCCGTCAGGTGGAGTTGGCGGTAAAGCTCAAAGGGGAGAGGGTCGCTTTATTAGAAGCGAGAAAGCACGCTTCCTGGTATATGCGGGAGTTACATGGTGCCGCTGTTTTTCGTGGAGAAGCGGGGACGATCAGCACGCTGTCCGATCTGCGGGCTTTATGCCGGCGGGTCGTTCGGCGACAAGAAGAATAGGACAAAAAACACGGCAACGAGCGTCCTGCTCGTTGCCGTGTTTTTAATTTTGTTCAGGGTTGGTGAGTTCTTGCAGGGTTTCGGGCAGCGGGGGCAACGTTGTTTGCGGTTTACCGGTGACGGAAAAATCTTGTTGCACGGGCTGCACGTTTTTGTCGTCCAACACCTCTTGGACGGGGGTAGGACGGCGTTTAGGACGGTGCACAATGAGCAAGATGATCAGTATGAGAACGCTTGTGATGCTGATACCGATGCCGACTAAGAGTCCTTTGGGAGTATACGTGAGGGATACGTGGTGGTTGCCGGCGGGGATATCGAAAGCTAACAAGCCGTTACTGATGCCGAAAGTGGGGACGGCGGCACCGTCTACCGTGACGGCCCACCCCTGGTCATACGGAATGGAGGTCATGAGGATGCCCTCTTGCGCCGCCTGAATGGAACCGAAAAGCCGATTGCCGTTAAAGTGGCGAATCGTTAAGGTGTTTTGTGCGAGAGCTGCCATGCCGGCAGAAAAAACTTCTTCGTTGAATTCGGCTACGTAAAAGTTGCCGCTGCAAGCAGAGTTTGCGGTTACCGTGAGGGTGGCAACGGTGCCGGGGGCGACGGTACCGGCATTGAGGATGAATGGCTCATGCGGTGCGACATTCCAAGTGGTATTACCGAGTTCAATGGTCAATCCCTGAGCGGCACCACAGTCGGCATACAGGAAGATAGGAGCATCGGTATTCAGTAC
>JAZRZU010000091.1:0-1862 GCA_045601465.1 Acutalibacteraceae bacterium | reverse complement strand
CAATCAATCTGCTGATTTGCTGTCCTTCAATCTGCCAAACGCCAACATAGCGTTTGAACTGTCAAACGTGGATGGCTCATGGAACCCCTTTAACCCGAACGGCGTGTATCAATACCTTGCCGAACGACAGGAGATAACCGTTAGATACGGCTATGAGATAAACGGCGCTTTTGAATGGATCAAGGCGGGTACGTTTTGGCTCAACGGTTGGAACACCCCGCAGAATGGTATATCGGCAAGCTTTAACGCCCGTGATGTTATAGCGTTCATGGAAAACCCCTACGTTCCCACGGCGGGAACATACACGCTTTATCAGCTTGCGGAGAGCGCCTTTACGCAATCCAACATACCCACGGACGATAACGGGAATGTCCGTTGGACGATAGATAACTCTTTGTCGAGCATAAGCGTAACCATAACGGCGGATTTGTCCTATACTTGTGCGGAGATCGTACAGCTTTGCGCCAATGCCGCCTTGTGCGTCATGTATCAAGACAGGGACGGTGTAATGCGCGTTGAACCGCTTTCCACCACCCTTACCGATTATGTCATATCGCAGTTTACCTCTTATTCAAACGCCGGGTACGAAATCTCAAAGGAACTGCAAAGCGTAAACGTGAATGATGGACAGGGAACGGCAAGCAACAGCACTACGGGCGAGATACAGCTTGTTAAGAATGAGTTTGTGAAAAACTCCACCGTTGCTAACGCTCTTGCAACGTGGGTTAAAGACTGCCTTGTTAACAGGCGTACCGTCAGCGGCGAGTTTAGAGCAGACCCCCGCCTTGACGCTTTGGATTATGTGACCCTTGAAAACAAGTACGCCACAAACACCGTGTTTATAACCTCCATAAACTACACATACAACGGCGCGTTTCGTGGATCGTATGAGGGGAGGGTATACAGCTAATGGCCTTGTCGCTGATTACCAACCGAACGGCAACCGATGTGTCCGACCTTAAAGCGTTGCGGACGAAGATCATAAACCGTACCGCAACCGCCGATGAATGGACGGAATGGCTTGACAACTTGATAGCCGCCTATAACTATACAGACCTTAACCGTGTGGGGAACGCTATGGATACCGTGACAACGGAACTGAACACAGCGCCTACCACGTTGGCGGCATATATAGCGGCTTTGGGCGTTGCCCCCGATGAATATTTCACCTTGCCGTATACCACCCCAATAAGCATTGTCACCAAAACGGATTGGACGCAAACGGACGATGTGCAAAATGCCGATATGTCCGATTTTTTGGACAGTCTTACAACCTTACGGGCGGTGCTGACTTTACCCGCTGATACGCCGAATTTGCCCGCAAGCATGGCGAATATCAATTACGCTGACGCGAACAACATTGAAACCATACTGATAACCATAGAAAACACGCTTGCGGCTATGCTTGCCGAACTTGAACAGTATGCGGACAACACCGCCGCTTCGTGGGTATTTTGCGGACAACCGCCTTGCGGTTTGGTTAATACGCAATTCTCATAAAAGGAGGACAAAGTGAAAGATCGTGTTCCGACTTACCCCGGCAGAGTACAGCTTGTACCCGTATCGGGGCAGACAAACACCTACGACATGACCCTTGCGGACGATGCCACCGTTACGGGAACGCCTCTCAATAAGGCGAACTTGCTTACCGATGCCACGGCTACGGCATTGGGGCTTGACCCGAACGATGATCCTTCCGTCAATGACGCTTTCGGGGCGGTGCAAGCAAAGGGCGTACAGTATACCGCAACCCTCCCCACATCGGGATGGACGCTTTCGGGCGGGTATTACACGCAGACCGTTACGGTAACGGGCTTAAAGGCAAGCTACGCCACCGACCCGATTGTTGATGTTGCCTTAAC
>JAZRZU010000090.1:0-3402 GCA_045601465.1 Acutalibacteraceae bacterium | reverse complement strand
CCTTGGCCCACAGAACGACATGGCTACGATCCGACTTATGAACCTTATGGGCGATGCTTTGGAACGAAGCGCCGGCAGTAAACTGGAAATCATGATTGGCAAGCTGACCACCGGCCGATTGGCGGGTTTGCTGACAGGCCTTGGTGTCACCGCCGTTATCCAGAGTTCATCGGCTACCACCGTTATGGTGGTCGGTTTTGTCAACTCCAAACTCATGACCTTAAAGCAAGCCATTCATGTGATCATGGGTGCCAACATCGGCACGACGGTTACGGCTTGGATACTCAGCCTCAGCGGTATTTCGGGCAGTAATCTGTTTTTAAAACTGTTAAAGCCGTCCTCGTTTACACCGGTTCTTGCACTGATCGGCATTGTTCTGTTGATGTTTGTCAAGAGCAACCGCAAAAAAGATATCGGCATTGTCCTGTTAGGCTTTGCCACGCTTATGTTCGGTATGGAGGCCATGACCGATGCGGTTGCGGGGCTGAAAGATATCCCCGCTTTCCAACAGTTGTTTCTTATGTTTAAAAATCCAATTTTGGGCGTGCTGGCAGGTGCCGTGCTTACCGCTGTTATCCAGTCCAGCTCGGCGTCTGTGGGTATCCTGCAAGCGCTTGCGGTGACCGGTGCGGTTTCTTACGGCGCCGCTATCCCGATCATTATGGGACAGAATATCGGCACGTGTATTACCGCCATCCTTTCTTCGGTCGGCACCACCAAAAACGCACGGCGGGCAGCGCTGGTGCACTTATCCTTTAACGTGCTCGGCACGGTTGCTTGTCTGGGCATTTTTGCCGCTGTCAAAGTCTTTTTAGCCCCCGCATTTTTGAATGAGGCGGCGAATTATGCAGGCATTGCGACAGCACACTCCATTTTCAACATTGCGTGTACCTTGTTGCTGCTTCCCTTGTCGGGACTGCTTGAAAAGCTCGCTTATGCGCTCATTCCGGATACGGAGCAGGCCGAAACGGTTCCCGTGCTGGATGACCGATTGCTGGCAACCCCCGCCATCGCACTCGAATGTGCGCATAACCTCACCTTCGATATGGCGAAGATCGCCACCGAGGCGCTGGTGAGCAGTATCGAAAGCCTGCGGGTTTATGATAAAGCAAAAGCGCAGATCATCCGTGATGCAGAAGATAAGACCGACCGCTTTGAAGACGTGATCGGCAGTTATCTTGTCAAGCTTAGTACGAAACAGCTCAACGAAAAAGAGGGCGCCACCGCTTCGATGCTTCTCAAAGCGATCGGTGATTTTGAACGGATCTCCGACCACGCTGTGAATATATTGGAATCCGCCGAAGAGATACGGGAAAAGGGTATCGTATTCACGGATGGTGCCATGGCAGAGCTGGATGCGCTCAGGGCGGCAACCACCGAGATCGTCACCCTCTCTTATGATGCTTTTGTCCAAAATAACCCGGAACAGGCAACCCTGGTAGAACCCTTGGAACAGGTCATTGACCGCATGAAAGAATTACTCCGCAGCCGTCATATCGACCGCTTACGTCTGGGCGATTGCAGCATTGAGGCGGGCTTTGTTTGGAGTGATCTCATCACCGATATGGAACGGGTCTCCGATCATTGCTCCAACATTGCCGGCTGTGTGATGGACAGCAAAGACCAAAATATGAACTTGCACGAATCGCTGAAACTGCTCAGAAGCGATAGCGAGTTCTATAAAGAAAAATATGCGGAATATACCAAGCGGTATCTCTCTTTTGTATAAAATACGCAAGAACACGGCTTGATCGATTCGGTCAAGCCGTGTTCTTTGCGTCATCGGCTTCGGTGAAATCCGAGGGAAAACCGTTTTTGTTTTGCATATACTAAATACAGAAAACCAAAGGAAAAGCGGTACTTGTTTTAGGGGCGAATTTGTGGTATACTGAATACAAGAAAGAGAGGTGCCTCGTATGAAAATTACACTCAATCCGGATGCGGAGATTGTCAAACTGGTCAAGGAAGGATTGGAACGCACCGGCGGTTATTGCCCGTGTGTACGAGAGCAAACAGAGGATACCAAATGTATGTGTAAAGCGTTTAAAGAGCAGATTAAAGACCCCGATTTTGAAGGGTTTTGTCATTGTATGCTGTACTATAAATCCAAATAAAGGAGTGGAATACCGGTGGCAGAAGTTGTCATTACGAAACAGAATTTTGAAGCAGAGGTCTTACAGTCGGATAAACCCGTACTGCTGGATTTTTGGGCTACCTGGTGCGGCCCTTGCCGTATGATCGCACCGCTTGTGGAGGAGATTGCCGAAGAACGGCTGGATATTAAAGTGTGTAAAGTGAACGTGGATGAACAACCGGAACTGGCGACAGCCTTTCAAATATCCAGTATTCCGACCTTGGCGGTGATGAAAGACGGCGCTTTGGTGGACACCGCTGTTGGCTATCGCTCCAAAGCACAGATCTTAGCGTTGTTGGAAGACTGATATACAAAGAGGGGAAACGTATGAATTTTACCGAACTCGCCAACGCGCGGTATTCTTGCCGTGCGTATGATCGTGACCGACAGGTAGAGAATGAAAAGGTGCAAGCGGTATTACAGGCGGGACTGTTGGCACCGTCGGCGTGTAACGGCCAGCCGTACCACATTACCGTTTGTACGGGGGAGCTTGCCAAACAAGTGGCACGTACCACACGAGATCTCAAAATCAACACATTTGTGGACCAAGCCCCCGTGTTGCTTGTTATCTCAGAAAAACCGTATTGTAAAATGGCAGCGGTGGGCGCCAAGCTCAAACATAACGATTATCGTTCCATCGACATCGGCATTTTAGCGGCGTATCTGACCGCCGAAGCAACGGCTCAGGGACTGGGAAGCTGTATCATCGGTTGGTTGGACAGCGATAAGATACAAGCACTTTGCGATATTGACGGCACGGTGCGGTTGGTGATTACGCTGGGTTATGCGCTGGATACCCCTCGCCCGAAAAAACGCAAAGCACAGGACGAGCTCATTACGATACAACTTGATGCGTAAACCCCAAAAACGGAGGACTTTGTATGTGGACGTTTGTTTGTTATCCCACTTGTACTACCTGTCAAAAAGCACAACGTTGGTTGGATGAACACGGTATTTCATATACGGTACGGCACATCAAAACCGATAACCCTTCGGTCGAGGAATTGACAGCGTGGTATCGGCAAAGCGGGTTGCCGCTGAAACGGTTTTTTAACACCAGCGGGTTGTCGTATAAAGCCTTAAACCTCAAAGAAAAACTTCCCACCATGTCGGAAAGCGAACAGTTACAATTGCTCGCCACCGACGGTATGTTGGTCAAACGGCCATTGCTGGTCGGCGATGGGGAGGTACTGGTTCGGTTTCGGGAAACGGAGTGGGCGGAAAGGCTGCTGGGCCATACAAAATGAAGGATGCGTTCAAAGGTCTGC
>JAZRZU010000089.1:0-15660 GCA_045601465.1 Acutalibacteraceae bacterium | reverse complement strand
TTCGGATCTTCTTCGAAATTACGGGTTGTGTGTGTTTCTTTCTCGTTTTGCATTGTTTAATTTTCAAGGTCCTTTTGCTGCCTCTTTTGCAGACAGCTTTGCTATAATACCACCACACTCTCGCTTTGTCAACACTTTTTTGACGGTTTTTTTATCTTTTTCTTCAACTTGTTAATCTTTCACCAAAATTATGCCCGATATCGGTGGTAAACATAGGTAATCTTGATAAATGGTTCCACTGCCGAAGGCTATTCGCCACCCCTCCTCTAACCGCATTTGTTGTTCGGCATCCGAACGATTGACAGCGCACCGTATCGTATTCTCTTTCCCGCAACGGTCAAACACCACAAATTCTTCACTTGCGTGTATCGGAACAAACGAACCCTCTCGAAACGCATCAACTGTTGCACGCACTTTACCTAATGCGCAAAAAAATTTAACCAATTCGTTGTCCCCTTGCCCCCACGGGTAGCAAGTACGATTAAAGGGATCTCGATATCCCTCTACACCGGCTTCATCACCGTAATACAGGCACGGAACACCGGGCAAACAATATTGCAAAACAGCGGCGGCTTTCAGTCGACGAATACCCAAAGCACGTTGATCGGGCGACAGCTTTGTTTCGGATTGCCAACGCCGGCCTCGCCCGTTTGCCGCCTCACCTGCCAATGCCGTCAACGCACGTTCGGTATCGTGTGTGCCGAGCGAATTCATCAATAGCCGTGTGACCGGGGGCGGATAGTTTTCGACGACGGTATAAATAGAATTGATAAAACGAACACCGTTACCCTTTCGCAAAAAATCTAATACCGCACTTCGAAACGGGTAATTCATCACACTGTCAAGTTGATAGCCGAGTAAATACCGCCGCCGATGTCCGTAACTTTGTTTGTTACTGGCATCTTCCCATACCTCCCCCAATACAAGCGCATCCGAATCCACTGTTTTTACGGTACGACGCAGTTCTTCCAAAAACGCATCGGGAAGTTCATCCGCTACATCTAAACGCCAACCGGCTATCCCGACGTTTAACCAATGTCGAATCACGTTGTGCATGATATAGGTAATAAAAGAAGGGGCGCATTCATTTACCTCGGGCAAGGTATCAAACCCCCACCATCCGGTATATTCATTGGGCCATTTTATAAAATGATACCATGCTGCATACGGGGACTCTTTTGACTGATAGGCTCCCTGCTCAGAATACCGTCTTTTTTTATTAAAATAACGACTATCCGCACCGGTATGACTAAACACACCGTCCAGCATGATCCGTATTCCCATTTCCTTTGCCTCTTTTATCAGTTCGCACAGATTCTCTTGCGTGCCAAGCAGAGGGTCAATATTCGTATAATCCGCCGTATCATACCGATGGTTGGAGTGTGATTCAAAAATCGGATTAAGGTAAAGGCAGGTAACCCCAAGTTTTTTCAAATACGGCAACTTTTGACGAATCCCATCCAAATCACCGCCAAAAAAGTCGTTATTGTTTACCACGCCGAGCGCATCCGGTCGCCAGTCCGGCGGTTCACCCCAACGTTCATGTAAAATCCGGTCGGACGGGACTGATAATTTCGGTTTTCCCGAACAACAAAACCGATCGGGAAAGATTTGATAGAACACCCCTCCCGCTAACCAATCGGGGGTGGTAAACGTTTTATCATAACAGGTTAGTTGCCACTTGTTACCCAAGGTGTCCCCACAACACGCCGTGCCGTCAGGTCGGCAAGATAAAAATTGCCGACCGTTTACCGTGTCCACCGCAAAAGAGTACCAATACAAATTTACTTCATTAACCGTATAACGGCAATCCCACCATTCATGGTCGTCGTCTTCCATACCGGCCCAAAACATGCCGTCCCAACGAGCAACACCGCCGTCCGATTCATGAATAAACCACGCTGCCCGACACGACCAGGAGCGAGGAATACAGATTCGGAACAAAACCGTCGTCCCCTGTGTCACCGCACCGAACGGCTTGCGATAACGAATATCCCGTGAATTAAATACTTGCATTGCCAAGTTCCCCCTTTCGGTGCTGTTGTTTTAAAGTATACCACATTTTCCATATAAAATGAGAGGTATCCCGAAATCTTAAAAATTACGGTTGAGTATTCCGTAAATATCCTTTATAATATACTTAGTATTCAGAAAGTGAGGTTTTTGCTTTGAACGTTTTATGTGTTTGCACCGGTAACATTTGTCGAAGCCCCATGCTGGAAGCACTGTTGCGACTTGAATTTGAAAAGATAGGGCGAACCGATATTACGGTTCGAAGCGCCGGCACCATGACGGACGACAATATGATCCCCACTCCGCACGCTGTTACCGTCATGCAAGAAATCGGAATAGACATTTCCGAACACAGTTCTCGTCAAGTAACACCCGCCATTGTGGAATCCGCTGACATTTTTGTCGCCCTGACCACTGAGCACGGGGTAGCGCTTGCGTTTTATCACGGTGCCGATCCGGAAAAAATCGTGGTACCGGGTGCCGGTATAGCCGACCCGTATGGTCATCCGCTTTCCGTATACCGCAAATGCCGAGACGATTTACTAGAAAGTCTTCCGCAGCTTGTGGCGGATATCCTGGCGTTATGTGCATAAGTATCACCTCACTTTCTGCACAACACCTGGATGACGTAGCTTTGTTGGAATCGCTTTGTTTTTCCACGCCGTGGAGTCGGAGTGCTTTGGAAGAAGAACTGACCAACCCTTGCTCCCGTTTTTTAGTTGCTGTTAGCGGCAAAAACGTGGTAGGGTATTTGGGGTGTCACCATATTGCCGGCGAAGGCTATATTACCAACATTGCCGTTCATCCGGAACATCGGCGGCAAGGCATCGCATGCGCCTTGATCTCCGCCGCCATCCAACAAGGCGCTGCCCTTTCTCGGCTAACGTTGGAGGTGCGAAAATCCAATGCGGCCGCCATTGCACTTTATGAGTCCCGTGGCTTTGTCAAGGACGGTATTCGCCCCCGCTTTTACACGGCACCTGTTGAGGATGCCTGTATTTACAGTTACTACTATCCCGAAACGAGATGATTTTCCTTGAATATTTTAGCGTTAGAATCCTCTTGCGATGAAACCGCTGCCGCCGTTGTGCGTGACGGGCGGGTCGTTCTTTCTAATTGTATCGCTTCGCAAGCGGAAGAACACAAACTGTACGGTGGTGTCGTACCCGAAATTGCCAGTCGGCGCCACACGGAGGCGGTCAGCTTCGTTACCCGACAAGCTCTAACGGAATCCGGCCTCTCTCTGCAAGATATGGATGCCGTTGCCGTTACCTATGCACCCGGTCTTATCGGTCCTCTTTTAGTGGGTGTTAACTTCGCAAAAGGCTTGGCAGCTGCGGCGAATTTACCGCTGATACCGGTACACCATCTGCGCTCTCACATTGCCGCGAACTACCTCGCTCATCCCGACTTAAAACCGCCCTTTTTATGTCTGGTTGTCTCCGGCGGTCACAGCCACATTGTTCACGTCAAGGATTACACTACCTTTACGGTTATCGGTCGTACCCGTGACGACGCTGCCGGTGAATGTTTCGATAAAGCTGCCCGTGCCATGGGCATGCCCTATCCCGGCGGTATACATCTCGACAAAGCGGCTCAAAGCGGCGACCCAACCGCCTTTTCCTTACCACATCCCAAAGTTGAGGGATGTCCGTATGATTTCAGTTTCTCGGGCCTTAAAACTGCTGTAATCAATCTTCTTCACAAAGCGGAACAACGAGGTGAAACGCTTCCTGTTCATGACCTCGCCGCATCGTTTCAAAAAACCGTATGCGACATTCTGTGTGCCCGCTTTTTAGAGGCCACTCGGTTAACGGGCGATAAAACACTCGTGTTAGCCGGAGGTGTATCCGCCAATTCCGGTCTGCGTGCTCAAATGGAGGCTTGTTGCCGTGAACAAGGGTTTCATTTGTACGTTCCTCCGCTTTCCCTTTGCGGCGATAACGCTGCCATGGTTGGCGCACAAGGATATTACGAGTTTTTAGCCGGCAACACGGCCGGTGCCGAACTAAATGCGTGTTCCAGCCTTTCTATCGAATAACAAAACCGGCCTATTACTAAAATAGGTCGGTTTTTACGATATGAGAACCGAATATAGACACTAAAAAACAACGCCGGACAAAAGTCCGGCGTTTGTTATTTACATATGCTCTTCGATGTAGGCGACAACCTCAGACACCGTGCGCATTTTTTCGATTTCCTCGTCGGGAATTTCTACATCAAATTCATCTTCTAAGGACATTAACATATCCACAACATCTAAGGAATCTGCTCCCAAATCCTCAATGATGTTTGTATCCATTGTAATCGTATCTTCCTCAACGTCAAACTGGTTGCTGAGAATTAATTTCAGTTTTTCAAAAACCATAATCGTTCCTCCTAAGAATCATTCTGTGTAACCTCTATGAAAATAGTATTCATATTCACGGCGTTTGTCAATGTTTTTTTGGGTTTTTTCTAAAATTTTTTAGTGAGTCGTGGAGAACCCTTTCCCCAACACCTCTTCCGCCTTCGCTATCACCAAAAAAGCCGACGGGTCGAGTTGTTGTACCAAACTGCGTAAAGGATATACCTCAGTGCGTCGTACCGCACAAACCAAAACCTCTCCCTCAATACCATTATATCCGCCTTGGCTATGCAGTTTCGTCACACCCCGTTGCAACGTGTTTAACACACCGCTGACGATCTCCTCGTGTCGACTGCTGAAAATGAGCACCAGTTTTCCGCCGGCGCCACCATATACCAACACGTCAATCAATGTAGAAGCGACAAACGTATACACAACGGCATATAACGCACATTCCACATTATGAAACACTACCGCAGAAAGCAGAATGACAAACGCATCTATAAGGAGCATCAGACGTCCGACAGGTATATGCGGGTATCGTCTTTCTAAAAGTCGTGCCACCACCTCTGTCCCGCCGGTTGACCCGCCACGCATAAAAATAAGGCCGAGTCCAACTCCGGTACAGGCACCACCGATCAAAACCACCAAAAACATATCCCCTTGATATACCGGCAACAGCGGCTGCGCCGCATCCATCACCACAGAGGAGAAGATCAAACACATCAGCGTCCGAGCCGTAAAGCTACCACCGATCAACCGCCATGCCATGACAAGAAGGGGGATATTTAAGAAAAAAATCATAAACCCCATCGGCACGGACGGTACACCGTAGTGTATGATAGTTGCAAGCCCGGTTACACCGCCGGGCGCCAAATTATTGGGTACACTAAAACAATTGACAGACACCGCATATAAAAAACTGCCAACCGTATAAAAAAGTATGTCTATTATCAATCGTTTCACATCCTGATAAAAATCAGGTTTGTTCAATCGACAGCCTCCTCGGTGATTATTTTGAATAAGTCACGAATACGGTCAATATTCCCCGACAAATATAAAAATCCAAACAACGCCTCCAACCCGGTCGCCTTATGATAATCTCCGCCGGTGCGGGTTGTATGGGCATTACGGCCACGGCGGTATACTGCCGCTTCTTCTTCGCTGAGAAAAGGAATCAACCGATCCAGTGCCTCTGCCTGCGCTTCGGCACGCACCTGTTTGACCGCCAGTTGATGCAACTCTTTATTGGGACGGTTTGCAAGGCTAACCAAACGCTCACGAACCATCAGCTCATACACCCCATCCCCCACAAACGCCAGATTTAGCGGACTGACGGTGTGCAGATCCACATCCTTTGGATACAGTCGATTCATGTTGGTTTCCCCCATCATACAACGAAATCAAATTCTAAATCATAGATGCTGACGGTATCGCCCTCTTGGATACCCGCTTCCTCTAATTGTTTAATGACACCGGTAGTCTGTAAAACCCGTTCAAAGTATTGCAAGCTGTCCGGCTCTTGCAGGTCGATGGTCTGCAATAATTTCAGCAACCACTCACCCTCCACAAAGAATACACCATCGTGGTTTACAATACGCACCGAACGGTCACGCAACGCACCAACATCCGCAAGCGGCGCAGGTTCTGCCTCAAACACACGAATCGGCGGCAATTCCGCCAATTTGGCAGCGGTTCTTTCGACCAACTCCTTGGTACCGTGCGCAATCGCTGCCATCATGGGGAAATATTCAAACCCCCGTTGCCGAATAGCGCTTTCAAACGCCTGCAACTGTTCGTCGGTAGCAAGATCACATTTGTTACCCGCAACAAGCATGGGACATTTTGCCAGTTCCGGATTAAACTTTTCCAACTCTCGATTGATGGTATCAAAATCCTCTAACGGATCACGGCCCTCGCTACCCGCCACGTCCACTACATGAATCAACAACCGGCAGCGTTCAACGTGCCGCAAAAAGGCATGTCCCAGTCCGACACCTTCGCTGGCGCCTTCAATGACGCCCGGGATATCCGCCATAACAAACGATGCACCCTCTGCCACCCGTACAACACCCAGCACCGGTGTTAAGGTGGTAAAGTGATAGTTGGCAATCTCCGGCTTTGCCTCGCTGACCACCGAGATCAACGTGGATTTTCCGACGTTCGGAAATCCCACCAATCCCACATCAGCCAATAATTTCAGTTCTAATCGAACCTCGAATTCTTCTCCGGGAACACCCGGTTTTGAAAAACGAGGAACTTGACGGGTCGCCGTGGCAAAATGCGAGTTGCCCCAACCGCCACGACCACCTTTTGCCGCTACAAACCGTTCCGACTGTGACATATCCGCCATCAACCGTCCGGTTTCGTTATCATAAATCAACGTACCCCGAGGTACCGGGATGATGAGATCCTCCCCGGCACGTCCAAAGCACCGTTTCGCCCCGCCGTTTTCACCGGCAGGTGCCGAAAATTTACGCTTGTACCGAAAGTCGGACAAGGTATTACTCCCATCTTGCGGCACAAAAACAACGTTACCGCCTCTGCCGCCGTCTCCGCCGTCCGGGCCGCCTGCTGCTACATATTTTTCTCGGTGGAAAGATACCGCACCATTTCCGCCGTTTCCTGCTTTGATGCGGATGATGGCCTTATCAATAAACATACTTTTCATCCTTTATTTTTCTTTGCGTGGATACTTCCTTTATAGTGTACCACAAAGCATACAGAATATGGTAGTCTTTTTTACAAAAAAAGCCTTGTCGCAAAACGACAAGGCTTTTCGTTTTCTTTACTGCTCGGTTTCGTAAACGCTCACACGTTTGCGATCCTTGCCCATACGCTCGAAACGAACGGTACCATTCGCTTTTGCGTACAGCGTATCATCCGAACCAATGCCGACGTTCTGGCCGGGATGAATGTGTGTGCCACGCTGACGAACTAAAATATTTCCTGCGAGAACAAATTGACCGTCCGCACGTTTTGCACCCAATCTCTTGGATTCGGAATCACGACCGTTCTTTGTAGAACCCATACCTTTTTTATGGGCGAACAGCTGGATGTTGATTTTCAACATATCGTTACACCTCCGTAAGTTGTATCGTAATAAATCGGGGATACTGGGCAACCAGCCCCTTCAAGTGAATGTGAAGGCCTTTCAGCACTTCTTGCGCTTTGTTGACATCCGCAACGTCTACGACAAACCGTAATTTTCCGTCCGCCTGTGTAATGCTTGCCTCACAACCACACACTTCCGTGAGGGTGTTTGCCGCCAAATACACCGCAGAGGACACGGCTGCACATACAATATCGTTACCGGCTGTCGCCGAACCGGAGTGCCCGTGTACGTCAAACCCGCACAGCGTACCATTCCGCATCAGCAATTCTGCGCAAATCATGCTTCTTCGACAGGAGCCTCCGCCTTGGGAGCACGAGGCGCTCTGGCATGAATTCCTTCAATCTGCACCTTTGTGTAGGGTTGGCGATGACCCATCGCACGCTTGCTGCCCTTCTTAGGACGATAGGTGAACACGGTGATCTTCTTCGATTTGCCGTTTTTCAGAACTTTTGCATCTACGTATGCGCCCTTCAGATACGGAGAACCGATTTTCAGTTCCTTATCATTGTGCAAGGCCACAACGGCGTCCAGCTTAACCTGGCTATCTTCGGCCGCATCCAGTTTTTCAATGTACAGAACATCGCCGTTTTGTACTTTGTACTGTTTACCGCCGGTTTCAATAATGGCGTACATACTTTGTACCTGCCTTTTCTTTAGACTCGCTGCGCTCGGGCGACGATGCTTTTGGTGTTTCATCGCACGACGAAACACCGCCCGGAACAAGCGGCATCGCCTAGTATACCATACAGGAAATGAGGTGTCAAGGCTTTTTCGTACTTTTTCTTTACCCGTTTCAACAATAAATCATTTCACACTACGGTACCTTTTACTGCTATTTTTGCTTGTTTTTTGTAATATTTTGTTAAAATTATACAATATGTATACATCTTGCGCTTCATGCAACGGTGTGTTATACTACCTAACAAGAAAAGGGGGTATAACAATGGGACAGTCTAGACGTATTCGATTTTTAGACGAACTGCGTGGGTTTTGCGTAGTGCTTATGATATGCTATCATGCCTTGTATGTCATCGGATATTTGTTTGATGTTTCATTTGCCAAGGTGTTATTTCATTTTTTTGAACCGGTTCAACCTTTTTTCGCCGGACTTTTCGTGACAATCTGTGGGATTTCCTGCCAGCTGTCCCACAACAACCTGAAACGAGGGCTTTTGCTTGCGGCGATGGCAGCGTTATTGTCGTTGGTGATGTGGTGTGCTGTTTTTTGGGGCATTATCGGCAGCGATTCATACGTTTGGTTCGGTGTTCTACATTGTTTGGCGGTCTGTACTTTATTATACGTCTTATTTAAACCGACTTTGCAACTTCTGCCCCCTTGGTTTGGCATCTTGCTAAACGGACTGCTATTTGCCTGCTGTTGGCACATTCCGTTTGATGCAGGTGGTTTTTTCGGTATCCCCGGTGTATTTGAATGGGCCATACCGCAAGCATCTGCCAACAACCCTTGGTTATACGCTTTGGGTCTTTGTCCCGTCTTCGATACAGCGGATTATTTTCCGCTTATCCCCTGGCTTTTCTGCTTTTTGATCGGAACCTATATCGGCGTTTGGGCAAAGCAGGGAAAATTCCCCAAAACCTTATACCGTTCCCGTCTGCCTCGGCTTGCTGCTATCGGCAGACACACCCTGTTCATTTACTTATTACATCAGCCTATCATCTATCTGCTGTGTTTTGCCTTTGACACGGTTCTTTCCCGACTTTTTTAATGCGGCGCCCATTTTGTAAAACAATGCGTATTCACTCTTTATAGCATGGCCAAAAGGAGCCACCCCGATTTTCTGCGGGGTGGCTCCTTTTTAAGAACGTTTCATTCGATTAAATACCATAGACAATACCGAGCCGCATAAACAGCAAGCCACGAATTGTCCTGCCGCAACACCGGCCACATGCCAATACCAAGGCAATCCGCTGTACACCAATGTCAGTTCCAACCCAATCGCAACAGCATTTATCACAACCGGCGGCAAAGTGGCTAGCAGCGGTAGGTTCTTGAACCGGAGAGAACGAAATCGATAGCTGAGCAGCGCCGCTATCAGCGTTGCGCCTGTTCCTACCAACAAGTCCCATCCTCCGGCTGGATTTAAACCGCTTGACAATCCGATTAAATTTGACAAAAAGCACCCGACTGTAAGTCCGGGGATCGCCGCCGGCATATATACCGGCAAAATCGTCAACGCCTCCGCCACACGAAACTGCAACGGCCCATATCCAATCGGTTGGATCACCATGGTTAAGGCGACATACGCCGCCGCCACAAGCGCCGCTTGTGTAATGGTTAGTATTTTTTTGTGCATAATTTTGCCAACTTCCGTAGTTTTGATTTCTACATTCGACACTTTTACGTCGTGTAGGGTCAGGATGGTTTCGAACTGACCGTTTTGTTTCACATGAAACAATTTATTTGCGAATAACGTCAATACCCATATATTTACGCAGAACTTCAGGCACCGTAACCGAGCCGTCCTCGTTTTGGTACTGCTCGACGATAGCGGGAATTACACGACTGGTCGCCAAACCCGAAGCGTTGAGCGTATGTGCCAATTTCAACTTGCCGTCGTCATCGCGATATTTCACGTTTCCACGGCGAGCTTGGTAATCCCTTGCATTGGAAGCCGAGCTGACCTCTTTGTAAATGCCCATACTGGGAATCCAGACCTCAATATCCGACGTCCTTGCCATACCGAACGAGCAATCCCCCGCCGCCAGTTTGCTAAGTTGATAATGCAGACCCAAGCCCTGTACTAATCGCTCGGCCTTGCCCACCAACTCCTCAAACGCAGCATCTGAGCCTTCTGCGGTGGTATACTGCACCATTTCTACCTTATTAAACTGGTGACCACGGATCATGCCACGTTCCTCCGAACGATAGCTGCCCGCTTCACGGCGATAACACGGTGTATACGCAATATATTTGTGCGGAAGCTCGGCTTTGGTTAAAATTTCGTCACGGTGCAGGTTGACCAAAGCGGTTTCTGCCGTCGGTAGCATGAATTTCTTATCCGAGCTTGTCGGATTTTGAATCCAATATACTTCTTCGGTGAATTTCGGGAACTGTCCGGCGACGTATCCGCAGTCATAGCCCAGCATATGCGGCGGCAAAATAAATTCATATCCGTCACGAATATGCTCGTCAATAAAGTAGTTGAGCAACGCCCACTCTAAGCGAGCACCCCAACCACGGTACACCCACGAACCGTTACCGGCTAATTTGGCGCCACGTTCGTAATCAATCAGACCTAAATCTTCACACAGCTCAACGTGGTTTTTGATCGGGAAAGAGAATTGCGGTTTTTCTTTGAAAACACGCACCACCGTATTGTTTTCTTTGCCACCGGCGGCCAAATCCTCGTCCGGTAGGTTGGGAATCGCATAAATCAGCTCTTTTTGCCGGGTTTCCAGCTCACCGATTTTGACATCTGCTTCTTTAATTTGGGCGGACAACTCTTTCATTTCCGCCATAATAGCGGAAACGTCTCCACCTTCCTTTTTCATCTGGGGGATTTTTTTGGAAGCCGCATTTTGCTGCGCTTTCAGCGCATCGGTTTTCCCCGATAATTGACGCCGTTCGGCGTCAATGGTCAAAATTTCGTCGATGACAGCATCCAAGTCCATTTCACGCTTGCGCACTGCCGCCTTTACATAATCCGGATTGCTACGTACCAACTTAATATCAATCATGGTTCTCCCTCTTTCTTATTCCTGTGGAACCAAGGCGTTTGCCAAAGCGGCTAAATCGTCCTTGCCATAAAACTCTAATTGTAACGTGCCGTTATCATCCTTTGACAACACCCGCACCTTACGCCCCAATTTTTCCGACAAAATCATCTCAACTTCGTCGTAAAAGCTATCCCGACGAGAAACCGTACGGGGTGAGGCGGATTTTTTTGCTGACCGTGCCATTTTTTCCAGAGCACGAACCGATAGGTCTTGTGAAATCACAAGATTTGCAGCCTCGACTTGCTCTGCTTTGGTTTCAAAACCAAGTAACGTGCGGGCATGTCCCGCCGATAACTTCCCGCTTTCCACTAATTGAGTAAGCTCGTTCGGCAGTTGTAGCAACCGCAAAGCGTTGGCAACTGCGGGGCGTGACTTGTTAACGGCACGAGCCGCTTCCTCCTGTGTCATGCCGTACGTTTCAATCAACGTGCGGTATCCGAGCGCCTCTTCCATCGGATTAAGATCTTGCCGCTGTAAATTTTCAATCAATGCCAGTTCAGCAGCTTCCCGGTCGCTCATTTCACGCACTACAACCGGCACCTCAGTAAGTCCTGCCATACGTGAAGCCCGCCAACGACGCTCACCCGCCACCAGTTGATAACGACCGCTTGGGATCGGACGTACCAGCAACGGTTGTAACACACCGTGTTGCGCAATCGAAGCCGATAAATCCGCCAACGCTGCGTCATCAAACCGCTTGCGAGGCTGTGAACGGTTCGGTTCAATCTCGGTAATGCGTAAGGTTACCACTTTCCCTTGTTCTTCGACTGCGTTTTCAGCAAATAAAGCGTCCAAACCTTTTCCAAGACCGCCTATTTTACTCGCCATGCTTTCCCTCCTATCCTCTTCCTACAAACTCTTGTGCCAACTTATCATACGCTTTGGCACCTTTGGAGTTTTTATCGTAATAATTAATCGGTTTACCGAAGCTTGGCGCCTCCGACAATCGAACGCTGCGGGGGATAGGGGTGGCAAAAACTTTGCGTGGGAAAAACCGCTTTACCTCGTTCACCACTTGCTGTGTCAGGTTTAAACGACCGTCAAACATGGTTAGCAAAACACCTTCCAGCTCCAACTGCGGATTATACAGCCGTTTTATTTGGCGAACTGTTGCCATAAGTTGCGACAAACCCTCCAACGCATAATATTCGCACTGAATTGGCACCAGCAACGTATCCGCCGCACAAAGCGCATTGAGCGTAAGCAGCCCGAGAGAGGGGGGACAGTCAATAAAAATATACGCATACTGCTCCCGAAGCTCCGCCAGCACCGCTTTTAAGCGGTTTTCACGACGTGCGATTTCCACCATTTCAATCTCGGCACCCGCCAACTGCATACTCGACGGCAACACGTCAACATTTTGATACGGCGTTTTAAGCACCGCTTTTTGAACACCCGCTTGTCCAATCAACAAATCGTATGTAGAAAGCATCTTCTGCCGTTTGTCAATTCCGACACCGCTTGTTGCGTTTCCCTGCGGATCCAGATCCACCAGCAAGCACCGTTTTCCAAGCGCACCAACCGCCGACGTCAGGTTAACCGTTGTGGTGGTTTTGCCGACACCGCCTTTTTGGTTGACGACCGCTACAATTTTACCCATATTTTCACCTCTTTTTTCGGTGTATCTTTATACTATCACACTTTTTCCTCAGATAAAAGAGAAAAATGAAGAATTTTGCGAAAAAACAGAAATGTTTCACATGAAACAAAGAACAACTGTTCTTTTCTGTTGTCAAGAAAGCTCGGGTGTTAACCCGAGCTTTGCTTCTGTCGTTAGGTGCGCGCCCGCTCTTCGAGCAGCACTCTTTTTTGTACACAACTTTGTTTGCGGTGCTGTTGTGTTTTGCCGGACTTATTTTCTGCACCGTACTCTTTGTTGTGTTATTCTTTTGCTGTCACCAATCCGTCTACAAACTGTTTGGCGGTGCGGGCGGAACGCCCGCCTTTGCCCAGCGCAAAACGTTCAGCCAACAAATCCAACTCATCGGCAGAGTGGGGGAGCCCTTTTTCCGCCGCCAAATGTCGAACGATGTCGAGATAGGTTTGTTTGTCGGGCTTTTGGAAGCTGACATGGATGCCAAAACGGTCGGAAAGCGATAAAATCTCCTGTATCGTATCGTTACGATGAACATCGTCGCCCTCTCGGTCAGAAAAGGTTTCTTTTACCAAGTGACGACGGTTACTGGTGGCATAGACCACGACGTTTTGCGATTTCGCAGCAACCGAACCTTCTAAAATGGCTTTCAATGCGCTGAAATTGTCATCGTCTTTTTGAAACGACAGATCGTCGATAAACAAAATAAATTTCAGCGGATTGTTGTTGAGCGTGTCTAAAACCGTCGGAATTTGATGCAACTGGTCTTTGCGCACCTCTAAAATACGCAATCCTCGGTCATACAGCTCGTTCACCACCGCTTTGACGGTAGAAGACTTGCCGGTGCCGGCATCGCCTGTCAACAAAATATTGGCTGCGGGTTTTCCTTCCAACAATGCAATGGTGTTGTCCAGGATGATCTGCTGTTCACGCTTATAATCAATAAGTGACGAAAGGCGTGTACGATCCGGGTGACGCACGGGCACGATTTTATGATCCAAGCCAATATAAAACATCCGATGTTTGGCATAAATGCCATAGCCATACCGAGACACTTGTTGACACCGTTTCTCATATTCCAAAGCCAGATTGACGGTGGAGGTAGGAAACAGCGGCCAGTAGCCATCCCACGCAAGCCCTTTTTGAAGGTCTTGGGGTTTAAGATCTGCAATTTGTTGCAAAATGGCAAGCTCTTTTTGGACGCACTCGGTCATTTCGGTCGGCGGCGTTTTGCCTTGCCCGATTAACCGAATGTATGCATTTTCATCGTCGTTTACAAGACTTTGCAGATGCGAAGCCAATGTTGCGCAGTCCGATTCATATAAGCCTGATACAAACGCTGCATAACCGGACACCGCCTCGGTCAGCGACGAATTCTCCACCGCATCCAAAAACCGACAAAGCGCCGCAACAACGGCATCTCGCAGCAACGCTCTAAAAACCGCCACCGAGTGCAAAGCCGTATTCAGTTTTGCTAATTCGGTCACTTTCATCCGTTCAAGATCGCACCTTTCGCACCGCTGGAAACCAGCGCCGCATACCGTTTGAGATATCCGGACAGCTCTTTTTTCTTGGGAACAAAGTTTTTCATACGCTTTGCAAGTTCTGCATCATCCACCACCAATTCCAGCGTGTTTTCCGGAATATTAATGCGGATAATATCGCCTTCTTCGACAACACCGATCACACCACCGGCTGCCGCCTCGGGAGACACGTGGCCGATACAGGCGCCACGTGTGGCGCCGCTGAAACGACCGTCGGTAATGAGGGCAACACTGCTTCCGAGACCCATCCCCATAATAGCAGAGGTGGGGTTAAGCATCTCACGCATACCGGGGCCGCCTTTGGGGCCTTCATACCGAATGACCACAACGTCACCCGGACGGATCTCACCCGCATTGATCGCCGCTTGTGCATCCTCTTCACATTCGAACACACGGGCCGGACCTTCGTGTACCAACATTTCGGGCAACACCGCCGAGCGTTTGACCACGCTGCCGTCGGGCGCCAAATTGCCTTTGAGTACCGCAATGCCGCCCGTTTCGCTATACGGATCTTCAATCGGACGGATCACCTTGTGATCCCGATTCACACAACCGGCGATGTTTTCAGCCACCGTTTTACCGGTAACCGTCAAGCAATCGGTATTAAGCAGGCCTTTTTTGTTCAGCTCGTTCATAACGGCATACACACCGCCTGCTTCATCGAGTTCTTCAATATACGTTCTACCGGCCGGTGCGAGATGACACAGGTTCGGTGTTTTGGCGCTGATGCTGTTTGCAATGTCCAAATCAATCGCAATGCCGCACTCGTTGGCGATTGCCGGCAGATGCAACATACTGTTGGTAGAGCAACCCAATGCCATATCCACCGTCAAAGCGTTTTGGAATGCCGCCTCGGTCATGATATCCCGAGGGCGAATATCCTTTTTAATCAGCTCCATAATTTGCATACCGGCATGTTTTGCAAGCTCGATACGTTGAGAATAAACCGCCGGAATGGTGCCGTTGCCACGCAAGCCCATGCCCAGCGCTTCGGTCAGACAGTTCATGGAGTTTGCGGTATACATACCGGAGCACGACCCACAAGTGGGGCAGGTTTTACACTCGTACTCCCGCAGTTTTTCCTCGGTGATCTTACCGGCATTAAACTCACCCACCGCTTCGGAAATGGACGAGAAGCTGGTTTTAGCGCCATCCACATGACCGGCCAGCATCGGACCGCCGCTGACAAAAATGGTCGGAACGTTTACACGAGCTGCCGCCATGAGCAGTCCCGGTACGTTTTTGTCACAGTTAGGCACCATGACGAGCGCATCAAAGCCGTGCGCCAATGCCATCGCTTCGGTGGAGTC
>JAZRZU010000088.1:0-2946 GCA_045601465.1 Acutalibacteraceae bacterium | reverse complement strand
TGGACATGACAAAATCCAACGTCATTTTCTCCGAAACGTCCGGTCTGGGCGATACGACCCAACCGGCACCGGATATGCCGGAACCGAAAGCAAAACACGACCCGTGTTGTGATTAACAAAAAAAGAACCCCCACTATGGGGGTTCTTTTTTTGTAACCTCTCTTTTGATTATATGCCTCGCTCTTATTTTTCCAAAAACTTAACCGCTGTCCCGTAGACAATCACTTCCGCAGCGCCCTGCATAACAGCAGCAGATGCATACCGAACGTTGACAATGGCATCAGCACCAAGTTCGTCTGCTTCTGCTACCATCCGCTTGGTAGCGAGCGCACGTGCGTCATTCATCATTTCGTTGTACGCCTTTAACTCGCCACCGACTAGCGTCTTAAAACTTTGGGCAATGTCGTTCCCAATATGTTTGGACTGGATGGTGCTTCCCTTAACAAGACCTAACGTTTGAATTTCCTTCCCGCTAATGTAATCAGTATTGACTAAGATCATCTTCTTCACCTTTCTTTATCTCCTGGATTCTTTCTATGCAAACTTTAATCGTTACCACCGAAAATATGAGTGGAATAATCCCTAACACACACTTCCATATACCATCAAGCAACGAGATTAAAAAGCCAAAGTAAACAACATAGTATAGAATCATCAGTACCGTGACCACCATGGGCGCAACGAGCTTTTTCTTTTTCATGTCCACAGCCCCAAATCATTTTAATTTTTGCAGTTTTGAGGTGTTAGCAATCACAATAAGCCCCATCCCTTTTTCAAGCGGGAGCGCCGGATCCACCGCTGTGCTGATGGCATCCCCATTTCGGATCGCCACTACGTTGATGGAATATTTCTTGCGAAGACTCAGTTCAATTAAGGTTTTGCCGACCCATTCATCCTTTATATGGATCTCCACCATTGAAACATCGTCCGATAACTCGATCATTTCCGCAAATCCCGACGTAAGCAAATTTTTGGCAAGCCGTGTTCCGGATTCTTTTTCAGGGAAGATCACCGCATCTGCACCAACACGGCTTAAAATCTTTTGGTGCATCTCGTTTCCGCATTTGACAATAACGGTTTCGACCCCCGCCTCTTTGCAAAGCGTTACCGCCATCACGCTGGCTTCCAGATTGCTTGCGATCGCCACGATCACAACATCCATATTGGAAATACCGAGTCTTTTGATCACTTCCGGCTCGGTAATATCGGCACATTTGCAAACAGGAATGGTCTCAATGGCATTGTTGACGTTGTTTTGGTCAATATCCACCGCCAAAACCTCCGCACCACTATTGACAAGTTCTTCTGCAACAGCTCTCCCGTATCTGCCAAGCCCGAATACGGCATAGGTTTTATGAATACTCATAATACATCCCCCTTTTTATCCTACACTGATTTCTTCAATGGGATTTTTAATAAGATTTTGATTGTCTTTTTTACGATTAAATGCAATCGCAAACGATATCGGCCCCACCCTGCCCAGATACATCGTCAAAATAATAATGAGCTTGCCCACGCTATCAAGCGACGCTGTTAAATTCCTGGTAAGACCGACGGTTGCGGTGGCACTAACCGTTTCGTAAACAATATCGAGTGCCGACGCATCCGTAACGGCAGACAGTAAAACGGTGGAAACAAACACAATAATAAACGACATACAGGCAACAGCTGTTGCCTTGCTAACCGCTTGCTTGGTAAGCCGTCTGCCAAACAGCTCGACCTCGTCTTTGTTACGAACAGAGGCAACCGCCGCCACAATAATAACAGCAAAAGTAACTGTTTTAATCCCACCGGCCGTCCCTACGGGCGAACCGCCGATAAACATCAGCAACAAACAAACGACCGAGGAAGCATTTGTCAAATTCTCTTGCGGTATGGTGGCAAACCCTGCCGTTCTTGTTGTCACCGACTGAAATACAGACGCTTGAATTTTCTGAGGCAACGTATAATCGTTCATGGTTTGAGGGTTATCATACTCAAAAACAAAAATTAAAACCGCACCAACAAGAATGAAAATTAACGTTGCGGCGATAACAATTTTACTGTGCAACGTAAGATCTCTGAATAATTTTACGTTCTTCGTTCGTGCCTGTTTCAGTATGCGAAGTACATCCCACCAAACGATATAGCCGATACCGCCCAAAATAATCAACGCACAGGTAACGAGATTAACCAGCGGATTCAACGCATAATTACAAAGACTGTTTTCGGCAATAATATCGATACCGGCGTTACAAAATGCCGAAACAGAAGTAAAGACCGAGATCCATATTCCCTTTGCGCCAAACTCCGGAACAAACACCAGCATATACAGCAAAGCGCCAAACCCTTCGATAAGCAACGTTCCCGCAACCACTTTCTTCACAAAACGAACCAGCCCCGAAAGAGAGTTGAGATTGAATGCGTCCTGTAAAAGCAGTCGATTACCGATACCCATTTTCCTGTGCAGAAGGATCATCACACCGGACATAATGGTGATTACACCAAGACCACCGATTTGAATTAAAAGGAGTATGACGATCTGTCCGAACACACTCCACGATGAAACGGTGGGCATGACCACCAATCCCGTAACACAGGTAGAGGTTGTAGCGGTAAACAGAGCATCCAAAAACGGTGTGGGCTTTCCATTCGCTGAGCTTATCGGTAAGGCAAGTAATACCGAACCGATCAAGATAGCGACAAGAAAGCTTAGCAATATGATATGTGTTGTCGAAATGGAAAGCTGTTGTTTTTTCATAACCAAATCCTACACCCTACATTTACGATTATAAAACAAAAAGGAACCGCATCCTCTGCAGACAGCTGGTTCCATTCTCTGTTGTTCCGTTTTTGTTATTTTAACACGCTTTGGATTTTAAGTCAAGTTTTTAAACAAACCATACGAAACGAGCCGCTTTAAGCGATTGCTTAAAGCGGCTCGTTACATTCATGTTTGTATACATT
>JAZRZU010000087.1:0-2118 GCA_045601465.1 Acutalibacteraceae bacterium | reverse complement strand
GCCGCTGCACGCTTGGCAATCACCGTATAGGTCTTTTTACTGCCGTCCTCGGCAGTAATGATCACCTTAACTTCATTATCCTGTCCTGCCAACAGATTCGTGCCGCCAATCACCTCAACGCTCGCCTTTGCGTCACTCGCTTGGCCGGTTACCGTAATCGCATCGGTTTCATACGGCAACCAAACGACGTACTGTGTCGTATCCGCGCTAAATGCCGGTGACAACACGAAACCATCCACCTTGATTTCCTTGGCGGTCTTTTCGCCACTCGCCACATAATTGGGATCCTTCTCCCGCGTGACCTTGATCGTATACGCTTTCGTCGCACCACTCTCTGCCTTGACCGAAATTACCACATTGGTAGTGCCGCCCGGCTTCAAGGTCGGATTGGAAATACTCACTGTCGTTTTAGCCTCACCGATCGCTTTTACATCCAGCTTGGAAACCGAAAACGGTACGCTCGCCGTATACGTCACGGTATCCGGACTAAACGCCGGCGAAATGGTCGCGTTGCTGACAGTCAAGGACGTCAGCTTGTTTGCGCCGGACAATGGTGCAGCAACTGTCTTTTGATAGGTCACCGTGCCCACATTCGCATCTGCCGAACCGTCCGACGCCGTTACGTTCGTATACGCAATCTTGATCGCCGTCCCCACGGCTACGTTCTTGACCGTAAAGGTGGCGGTAAACAACGCTTTATTTTTGTTAATGGGATTGCTCAGGTTATTGTCATACGCCACAAAATTGTTACCGTTGAACTCTACCGCCCACGGTGCCGCAATGGATTGCTTGGTACCGGTAAGCGTCACTTGGCTGCTGTCATACGACAAGGTACCCGATGCACCGAACAACCCACTGCCGTTCAGATTAAAGGTAAGGGTAATGGTATCCCCCGCACGCACCGTGCCGGGACCGGTCAAGCTCGCCGACGCACCCGCCGCCGATACACTCATCGGCAACAGCAAAGTCAAGCACAGGATCGCCGCTGTTAAAACTGAAAACACCTTTTTCATGTTACTTCCTCCTCATTACGCCAGCGTGCTCTTGCCGAGCAGATGTGCTTTCACTTGAATGAAATCGGTGATCGTGATCTTCCCGTCACCGTTGGTATCGGCGGCTTTGGCGGCATCCCCTGTCAAAGTGGATTTGCCGAGCAAAACGGATTTGATCGAAATCATATCCGTGATCGTTACCTTTCCGTCGCCGTTGGCATCACCCACGACAACCGGCTTTTTGTTGACCGTCACCGTAAAAGTAGCGCTCTTTCCGCCGTAGCTGACCGTGATCGTTTTGGTACCCGGCGTGGAACTGTACCCGCACACCGTATAATCCGTAATCGAGGCGCTCGTGCCGTTGTTGTAGTAAGCAGTAACCACCAATCCGGTCTTATCAAAACTCTCACCCTCGGTATACGTCAGCTTAGTCGGCTTTTTCGTCACTGCAATGGAGGTCAACGTCTTGGCGTTAACTGTCACGGTAAAGGTGGTTGTTTTACCGCCATAAGTAACTGTGATCGTCTTAGTACCCGGCGTAGAGCTGTACCCGCTCACCGTATACTCCGTAATCGGGGCACTCGTGCCGTTGTTGTAGTAAGCGGTAACTACCATACCGCTCTTATTAAACGCTTCACCTTCGATATAGGTCAGTTTGTTCGGCTTAACAATGACGCTGATTGACTGCAGCAACGCCCGCACCTCACCACATACGTTGCAAGTCGTGTCACAATCTCCGTCGTGTGTGTGCTCGGTAGATGGTGCAATTCTCACCCATTCACAGGTGTTACACGAACTGTCACAATCACCGAAATAGGTGTGCGTTTCTTTACACGTGTTATAATGCCAGAGTGCCCCGGTCAGCGGGAAGTTGCTGGTAGTATCAATTGTCATACCTTCTCTATCGCTTTGCGAACCGTTATACCAAACATCTCTCAGACCGCTGCAACCGTAAAACGTATAATCCCCAATACTCGTCACACTGTCCGGGATGGCATAAGAGAGGTCGGTTTTGCCGGCAGGATATTGCATTAAAATGGTTTTTGCTTTGTTAAACAGCACGCCGTCTTGTGAAGTATATGCTGTGTTGTTTTCGTCAACGGCGATGGAAGTGAGACTGCTGCAA
>JAZRZU010000086.1:0-18532 GCA_045601465.1 Acutalibacteraceae bacterium | reverse complement strand
TTCGGGATCTGCATCACAGATTTGTAGCTGAATTTCTTCATCAGAGCCGGAGCGACTTCATTGACGTAATACTCTTTCAGTCTAGCCATTCCCTATCCCCTCCTTTACAGCGTCTCGCCGCATTTGTTGCAAACACGGACTGAGCGAGCTTTGCCGTTATCATCGGCAAATTTTTTGTAGGCAACGCGCGTCGGCTTTTTGCAAGACGGGCAGATTACCTGAACCTTGCTGGCATAGAAAGCGCCTTCGGCTTCAACGATGCCGCCGGTTTCACCCATTTTACGGGGTTTCACATGTTTTTTGACCATGTTCAGCCCCTCAACGATGACCTTGCCTTCTTTGGGGCTGACCTCTAAGACCTTGCCCTTTTTGCCACGGTCGTCACCGCTGATGACCAGGACAGTATCGTCCTTTTTCACATGAAGTTTGTTACTCAATTTCGACGCCTCCCATCACAGCACTTCGGGAGCGAGACTTAAAATTTTGAGATATTCTTTTTCTCTCAATTCTCTCGCCACCGGCCCAAAGATACGAGTACCTCTGGGGTTTTTGTCATCACGAATGATAACAGCAGCGTTTTCATCAAAACGGATATAGGTACCGTCTTCACGACGAACGCCCTTCACAGTACGGACAATAACCGCTTTCACGACATCGCCCTTTTTCACAACGCCGCCGGGTGCTGCTTTCTTAACGGAAGCCACCACAACGTCGCCGATATTTGCATACCTCCGGCCAGAACCACCGAGAACGCGAATGCACATAAGTTCCTTCGCACCGGTGTTGTCGGCAACTTTGAGGTAGGTCTGCTGTTGAACCACAGTGTGTTCCTCCTTTCAGATTAACCGACTTACTTCGCCTTTTCGATGATGTGGTCGACACGCCAACGCTTATCCTTGGATAACGGGCGGGTCTCCATGACCATAACACGATCGCCTACACGGCACTCGTTGTTCTCATCGTGGGCTTTCAGCTTTACAGTACGTTTCACAATTTTTTTGTAAAGCGGATGACGGACATTGTCTTCAACAGCTACAACGACAGTTTTCTCCATCTTGTCGCTGACGACGAGGCCGGTCCGTGTTTTTCTAAGATTCCGTTCGCTCACAATGTTTCCTCCTTCCGTTACGCTTCTGCGCCGTTTTTAAGTTCGTTCTCACGGATAATCGTTTTGACAACCGCAATTTCCTTCTTAACGGCTTTCAGACGCATCGGATTCTCCAACTGGTTGATTGCGTGTTGGAATCTCAGGTTGAACAGTTCCTCTTTGAGGTCCTGAAGCCGCTTTTCCAACTCGGTTTCATTCAGTTCTCTGATTTTCTGAATTTCAGTGGACTTCATTCCTGCTCACCATCCGTTTCTTCCTTGCAAACGAATTTGCATTTGATGGGCAGCTTGTTGGCTGCGAGTCTCATAGCTTCTCTGGCGGTCTCTTCCGGAACGCCTGCAATTTCGAACATCACACGGCCCGGTTTTACAACCGCTACCCAGTATTCGGGAGAACCTTTACCGGAACCCATTCGAGTTTCAGCAGGTTTCTCGGTTACCGGCTTGTCAGGGAAGATCTTGATCCACACCTGACCGCCACGCTTGATGTAACGAGTCATTGCGATACGGGCTGCTTCGATCTGATTGGATTTGATCCAAGCGGGCTCTAATGCCACCAGACCGAAATCACCGTAGGTCACTTTGTTGCCGCGAAGAGCCTTACCGGTAAGGCGGCCTCTCTGCACGCGACGATATTTTACTCTCTTCGGTAACAGCATTATTTGCGGCCTCCTTCCCGACGGGGTTTGGCAGCACCGGCAAGAACTTCACCACGGTAGATCCACACCTTAACACCGATGCGGCCGTAGGTGGTGTTTGCCTCAGCAAAACCGTAATCGATATCCGCACGCAGGGTTTGCAGCGGAATCGTACCCTCATGATACTGCTCGACACGGGCGATTTCTGCGCCGCCTAAACGACCGGAAACCTGTGTCTTAATACCTCTGGCACCCATCCGCATAGCACGGCCGATGCACTGTTTCATTGCACGGCGGAAGGAGATACGTTTCTCCAACTGTTGCGCAATGTTTTCCGCAACCAACTGAGCGTTGGTATCAGGAGTTTTGATTTCCACGATGTTTAACAACGTGGGTTTGCCCAGCATTTTTTCACAGGCTTGGCGGAGTTTTTCGATATCCGCACCGCCCTTACCGATCACAAGACCGGGCTTGGCACAATGAATGTTTACACGCACGCGAGTTGCATCGCGTTCAATCTCGACTTTCGAGATGCCGGCAGCGTACAGCGTCTTTTTCAGGTACTCACGCAATTTATAATCCGAAACAATCGTATCACCGATCTGATTCTTCTTTACAAACCAACGGGAATCCCAGTCTTTGATAACGCCAACGCGCAGACCGTGGGGATTAACTTTCTGTCCCATAATCGTCCTCCTCCTTGCTTATTCCTTTTCCGTAAGCACGACGGTGATGTGCGAAGTCCGCTTTTCAATGCGGAACGCACGACCCTGTGCTCTCGGACGGACGCGCTTAAGAATGGGGCCGGGGCATACAAAACATTCAGATACAACCAAATTCTGGCGGTCCATGTTGTAATTGTTTTCGGCATTGGCGAGTGCAGATTTCAAAACCTTGTAAACAGGTTCGCCGGCAGCCTTGGTAATGTTTTTGGTAATCGCAAGTGCGACATCAACCGGTTTGTTGCGGATGAGGTCGAGAACGATTTTCACTTTGCGAGGGGACATACGGACATAGGTAACTTGTGCCCTTGCTTCCATAGCGTTACTCTCCTTTCAACCGCTTACTTTGATGTTTTCGATCCGACGTGACCGCGGAACGTACGAGTGGGGGCGAACTCGCCCAGCTTATGGCCAACCATGTCTTCGGTGACGTACACCGGCACATGTTTCCGACCGTCATGCACCGCAAAGGTGTGACCGACGAAATCCGGGAAAATCGTGGAGGAACGGCTCCATGTTTTTAAAATGCGTTTTTCTCCGGCGGCATTCATTTCTTGAATCCTTTTCAACAGAACAGGCTGTACGAAAGGACCCTTCTTTACGCTTCTACCCATAAATGATGAATCTCCTTTCGTTTACTTGCCGTTGCGGCGCTTCACGATAAATTTATCGGAGGCTTTGTGATGTTTACGGGTCTTGTAACCCAGAGCCGGTTTACCCCAAGGAGTGACCGGGCCGGGACGACCGATGGGCGATTTACCTTCACCACCACCGTGCGGGTGATCGCAGGGGTTCATAACCGAACCGCGCACCGTCGGGCGCCAACCCATGTGGCGTTTACGACCGGCTTTACCGATCTTGACGTTCTCATGCTCTAAGTTACCAACCTGGCCGATCGTTGCCATGCAGTTCAGCGGGATGTTGCGCATCTCGCCGGAAGGCAGACGAACCATTGCCATGTTGTTTTCTTTACCGACCAACTGTGCCATCACACCGGCAGCACGAGCAAGCTGAGCGCCCTTACCGGGGTAAAGTTCCACGTTGTGGATAAACGTACCGGTCGGGATGTTTGCCATCGGCAAGGCGTTACCGGGTTTGATGTCCGCAGCGGTACCGGCGGAGATAACGTCTCCAACCGACAAGCCTTGCGGAGCAACAATGTAACGTTTCTCGCCATCTTCGTACTGAACCAGCGCAATGTTAGCGCTGCGGTTCGGATCGTATTCCAACGTCATAACCGTGGCGTTCATATCCAACTTGTTACGTTTGAAATCGATGATACGATATTTACGACGATTTCCGCCGCCACGATGGCGAACGGTGATGCGACCGTAGCTGTTACGGCCGGCTTTCTTTTCCAAAGGAGCCAACAGGCTCTTTTCCGGCGCTACCTTAGACAGATTGCTGTAGTCCAAAACGGACATACCGCGACGTCCGGGAGTCGTCGGTTTATACAGTTTTGTAGGCATTCCGATTTTCTCTCCTTTTTCTTGGCTTTGCGGGACACAGCCGCTATCCTGTTACAGGAAGGTGCCCCATACGTTGCCGCGACCTTGTGTATTCGGCGGCGCTCCTTAGAACATACCGTCGAAGAACTCGATGGTCTTGGAGTCGGCTTTCAGGGTAACGACGGCTTTCTTCCAATCGGAGGTATAACCCTCGTTACGGCCCATGCGGCGAAGATGGCCTTTCATGCTGATGGTGTTGACCTTGTCGACTTTCACGCCGAAGATCGCTTCCACCGCTTTGGCAATCTCAATTTTGTTCGCGCTCTTTGCTACGCGGAAGGTGTACTTCTTTTCAGGAAGCATCGCCACCGCTTTTTCGGTAATGACCGGCGCGAGAATAATATCACGTGCGTTCATTATGCGTATACCTCCTCGATTTGAGCAACGGCATCCTTAACAACGATAAAGGTATCACAGTTGAGGATATCGTACACGTTTAAGGTGTTGACCAATGCGGTCTTCACACCGGGAATGTTACGGGCGGACAAGATAACGGTGTCATTCTTCTCCGGAAGAACGATCAAAACCTTTTTCTTTGCATTCAAAGCGGTCAGCATGGTTGCAACTGTCTTGGTTTTGATCTCATCCATCGTCAAGCTGTCAAGAACCAGCATCTCGCCGTCTTGCACCTTGGAAGAGAATGCAGACTTGATTGCCAAACGGCGAACCTTCTTAGGCAGTACATAGTTGTAGCTGCGAGGTTTCGGGCCGAGTGCAATACCACCGTGTGTCCATTGAGGAGCACGGATGGAACCCTGACGAGCGTGTCCGGTGCCCTTTTGTCTCCACGGTTTCTTACCACCACCGCGAACTTCCGCACGGGTGAGGGTGGATTGAGTACCTTGGCGTTGGTTTGCCAGGTAGTTGACTACGGCACTATGCAACACGGTTGCGTTAGGAGCAATGCCGAAAACGCTGTCGGCCAATTCCATAACGCCGGTCTGCTTGCCGGTCATATCAAAAGTTGATACTGTAGCCATTGTCTATTTCCTCCTTCCCTTACGCCTTGACGGAATCGGAGATTAAAATCAAACCGCCGCGGGGGCCGGGAACGGCGCCGCAAATTGCGATAAGATTGTTCTCTACGTCCACTTTCACGACTTTCAGGTTCTGAACCGTTACACGCTCAGCGCCTAAATGACCGGCGCCTTTCATCCCTTTGTATACACGAGAGGGAGAGGAACAAGCGCCCAGAGAACCGGCATGGCGAGCAACAGGACCCGTACCGTGTGTCTCTTTCAAACGGCCGTGATTCCAGCGTTTGATAACGCCGGCGTAGCCTTTACCTTTGCTGACGCCCACAACGTCGACTTTATCGCCGTTTGCGAAAACATCCGCTTTTACGATGTCACCCACATTGTAAGCATCGCAATCGTCAAAACGGAATTCACGCAGCGCTTTTTTGGGAGCGACATCCGCTTTGTCGAAATGACCTTTCATGGGTTTGTTGACCTTTTGGGCCTTTACGTCGCCGAAGCCGAGCTGAACAGCTTTGTAGCCGTCGTTCTCTTCGGTCTTTTTCTGAACAACTACGCAGGGACCGGCCTCAATGACCGTTACCGCAACGGCGTTGCCCTTCTCGTCGAAGATTTGCGTCATGCCCATCTTCTTACCGATGATGCCTTTTTGCATGTCTTATACCTCCTTGGTTATTGGTTCCCTCTGCCACAAACTTGCCGCAATCGGGAACATGACCTCGCTTGTGCGAAACAGAGATGTTTCATCTCTTCAAACCGGCATTACAGTTTGATTTCGATTTCTACACCGGCGGGGAGTTCAAGCCCCATCAGAGCTTCAACTGTCTTGTTAGACGGACGAAGGATGTCGATCAAACGCTTGTGCGTACGAGACTCAAACTGTTCACGAGAATCCTTGTACTTGTGCACAGCACGCAGGATGGTGACAACCTCCTTCTCGGTCGGGAGCGGCACAGGACCGGAAACACGAGCGCCGGTACGGCGAGCGGTCTCTACGATCTTCTCGGCGGATTGATCCACCAACTGATGATCGTACCCCTTGATGCGAATACGGATTTTTTCTTTGACTGCCACTAAAAACGCCTCCTTTAAAATTTAGTTGGCGGGCGACGCCAAAACTGCACACCCTGCCGGGTGTTTCTGCACCGGCATTTTAAAAACCGGATGCCTGCTGGGTTTCAAGCGTCCGGGTGCAGCGTAAGCGTCTTGAAAAGACTGTGGCAAAACTTGCGTCGCAAGCACGCCGACGTAGAGCGCAACACTCTCTCGCCGTTTCGTTTTGCTCCTTACAGCTATTCCTTGTCGCCCGGTTTGAAATCGGACATACTCAGCGGAAAAACCGACCGTTGCCAGTCGCAACCTCCCGCGTCATCGCATATCGTGCAGTCTGCATGAACCTGAAAAAGGGCGCAAAAGCCCTACTTCCCATAGTCATGCTCGACTATTTTACCGCAAGTTTTTAAAAAAATCAAGTGTTTTTTCGCATTTTTTTCGAAAAATTTCAAAGAATTTTCCGCATTTTTCAAGGCTTTTTAGAGCACCACAACATATGGCTATTTTTTCTTGTTGACCCCCTATATCTGAGATTTCCTTTTATATATAATAAGGTATTAATAGAACGCAAAAAAGCGGCACCCGCCATCACGTTGACGAGTGCCGCTTTTCGTATTTTTTATTTTAGGGGGGTATTTGTTATTTTAAGGAGGTACTTATTTGTTTTGCTGCAACAACAAGTCAATTGCTTCCCGATACCCGTCAAAGCCTTTGCCGGATATGGTTGCGATACACGCCTTACGCACATAGGATACGTGGCGGAACTCCTCCCGGCTATCCACGTCCGACAAATGCACCTCCACCGTCGGTATCGACACCGCTTCGAGTGCGTCCAGCAACGCAATGCTGGTATGGGTATACGCTGCCGGATTGATTACGATGCCGTCCGCTTGTTCAAAATACGCATTTTGAATCGCCGTCACCAGTTCGCCCTCGTGATTGGACTGCACGAAGATGGGTTCAATATCCTTTTCTTCGCAGTACGCAGTCAATTCGTTAACCAATTGTTCGTACGTTTTGCGACCGTAGATATCCGGTTCACGGATGCCCAGCATATTCAGGTTGGGACCATTGACAATGTATATTTTCATCTTTTCAAAGCCTCCTGTATCTGCCGACAGGTTTCCTGTGGCGAGTGTTGCACCGCCACGGTCACATCGGCAACTTCCCGATAAAGCGGCAACCGCTTTTCGTACATCGCTTGGAGTGCCGCCATATCTTGGGATAACGGTCTTCCAGCAGTTGCCAACCCTTCCAGTTCCTTTTCCAAAAAGGCCACCACGGCATTTTGCCGCAATGCATCCCGATTTTCAGCCGTCAAAATAGCACCGCCGCCGGTAGCGATGACCAAGCCGGAACGTTTTCCCAGTTCCTGCACCACCGCCGCCTCTTGTTTTCGGAATGCCGCTTCGCCTTGTTCAGCAAAAATTTGCGGAATAGGTTTCCCAGCACACTGTTCCACGACCGCATCACTATCCACCGCTTTTCGGCCCAATACCTCTGCCAACAGGGCGGCTTGTGTGCTTTTACCACACCCCGGCATTCCCACCAACACAATATTGCGAAACGATCGCTCCAACTCTCGTGTTGCCTTTTCAATCAAGCACCTATCCAGCGACTGTCCCAAAAATATCTCAGCGGCACGAAATCCTTGCGCCACCAACATGGTCAACCCGTTTGCGGTTTTGATACCCCGCCGCCCGGCATCCAGCAAAAGGCGGGTGCGAAGCGGATTATAAATCACATCCGCCACCGCCTCGCAACGCTCGAAGCAATCCAGCGATACGGGCGCCGCTTCCGTTTCCGGGTACATCCCCACAGGTGTGGTATTGACAACAATATCTGCATCCCGATGTTGTTGCAAATTGTTGTAATTATGGGGTCCGCTTCGTGAAATCACCGTAACCTCGGCCGCACCGTTGTCCCGAAGGACGCCGCACACCGTCGCCGAAGCACCGCCGCTGCCGAGCACCACCACCTTTTTACCGGCTACCGCAATATCGGCTTGTTCCAGTAAATACGCAAATCCAAAATAATCGGTATTGTACCCCCGAACCGTTTCGCCGTCAAAGCGAATGGTGTTAACACTCCCCAAACGCTGTGCCGTTTCATCCAATTCGGTACAAAACGGTATCACCGTTTTTTTATAGGGAATGGTGACATTCATCCCCTGCACAGGAGGGTCTTGAAAAAATGCCGCCAGTTCATCTTCGTTTTTTTCGATCAATTCGTAAGAATAGTCCCCAAAATAGTTGTGTATTTGCGGAGAAAGACTGTGGGACAGCGTCTTTCCCAGCAAACCATACCGCCCCGTCATACGATCTCGGTATAGCTGCCGAGATAACGGAAGCTATCTGTTTCGGTTTGCAGTTGTGATAACAAGTCGGTAAAGGCGGGCGAGTACACCGACACGTCAATATCAAAATAAAACATGAACTCGAAATCCTTGCCCGGAATCGGACGGCTTTCCAACTTGATAAGGTTAATGCCCAGTGAATAGAATTTTGCCATGACAGCGTAAAGTGCGCCCGGTTTATGGGGCAGCGTGAGCATCAAGCTGGTCCGCTGTGCGCCGGGGTAAATTTCCAATTCTTTCGAGATACAGATAAACCGTGTGTAGTTGTTCTCCACATTGGCGATATCGGTTTTGAGCACCGCTAAACTATACAGTGCGGCACACGACTCGGAAGAAATCGCCGCAACGTCGGTCCGCCCGCTTTCCGCAACTGCTTTGGCTGCCATAGCGGTATTTTCGCAAACGTGTACCTTAACGCCCTTGAATTGTTGTAAAAATGCACTGCATTGTTGAATGGCTTGCTCGTGCGAATACACCTCCGTGATAGCACCCAAATTTGCTCCTTTTGGCGCCACCAAAACGTGCGGAACATGAAGTCGTGTACTACGCACAATGTGAAAATGATGGCTGAGCATCAAATCATATATGCGGTTGACCGAGCCGGCGGTACTGTTTTCAATCGGCAGGATACCATAGCGGCACAGCCCCTTATCCACCGCCTGAAAGACACCCTCGAAAGAGTTCATATACATAATACTGGGGGCGCTGAACAATTTATCGCAAGCGAGTTGGGAATAAGCGCCCTCTACCCCCTGACACGCAACCACCGCCCGTTCAGGGAACACCGACTCCGTTTTTGAAATGGCGGATGTCACCCGTTCCGCCAACGTGGTATCCAGTCCCAATAGATGCCCTTGATAGGAACGGCTGAGGCTTAAAATCAAATTATATAAAATGCGTGTTTGGGATTCCATATCCTCGCCGGCAAGCTCAGACACCTTTGTGAGCAACTGCCGTTCACGTTCGGGGTCCAGAATTGGTTTGCCGGTTTCTTTCTTAAATGCGGCTACCTGCGCTGATACGTTCATGCGTCGCCGAAACAATGCCACCAATTCGCTATCTATGCCGTCAATTTCTTTTCTCAATTCTTGTATATCCATACGTTTACCCTCTTTACACCAGATAATCTGCTAACACAATTCCCAGCACTGCCTCCGTACACGGTACGGCACGAGGAACAATACAGGGATCGTGACGTCCCGCTACCACCAACGTATAGGCATTCCCCGAGCTTAATTCTACGGTTTCCTGCTCCTTGGAAATGGACGGGGTGGGTTTAATCGCCACCCGACAAATAAGCGGCATGCCTGTGGAAATGCCGCCGACAATTCCGCCGCTGCGATTGGTGCGGGTTTTCACAACACCGTTATCAAAATAATAGGCGTCGTTATTGGTTGAGCCAAACAACTCAGCGGCGGCAAATCCGTTACCGAATTCAATACCTTTCACAGCCGGGATGCCAAACATAAGCGATGAAATGCGGTTCTCCAAGCCATCGAACAACGGGTCACCGATACCGGCGGGCAATCCCACCACCGCACATTCAATGACACCACCGACCGAATCGCCGTTTTGTTTAGCATCGGTAATACGTTGTTGCATTTGTTGTTTGGCAGCCTGATCCCGCACGGGAAACGCATCCGTAACAAAATCCGCAGGCGATACGTTGACCGCATCAAAAAGGGTATCCTGCACGCCGGCAACCGAGGCGATATGTGCCCCGACCGCAATTCCTTTGCTTTTTAAAAATTGCAAGCATAAACCGCCGGCAACGCAAAGAGCTGCTGTTAAACGTCCTGAAAATTGACCACCGCCCCGAACGTCATTCATACCGTCAAACCGCACCGAAGCCGGATAATCGGCATGAGAAGGACGGGGATGATCCCGTAGTTCCCGATAGTCACCCGACCGTACATTGGTATTTCGAATCAGCGCCGTGATGGGGGCGCCGCAGGTAACGTCGTCCACCAAGCCACTCACAAATTCCGGTGCATCCGGTTCAACACGGGAGGTGGCAAAAGGACCGCCCGCTGCTCGCCGTTTCAAAAAGGTTTGTAATTGCTCCCGGTCAACCCGAAAGCCGGCCGGTAAACCATCCACGACGACACCAATGGCATCGGCGTGCGATTGCCCAAATACCGTAATCGTTAGTTTTCTTCCCCAGACAGATGACATACTTTCATCCCTCTCTTTTCTAACTCCTCAAAAAATGTCGGGTACGATTTTTGTACCGCTTGTGCTCCCGTAATCGTAACAGGATCTTCGCAAAGCAACGAAGCAACCGCTGCCGCCATGACAATGCGGTGGTCGTTATACCCCTTCACTACACCACCATTCAGCGGACCTCCGGTAATAACCAGTCCGTCCTCTTGCATGGTGACCTTACCCCCTAAGGCAGTAAGCATCTCGTACACGCTTTGCAAGCGATTGCTTTCTTTGTAAATCAACCGTGCTGCATTGTAAATCTTGGTTTGACCGGGCAATGCCGTCGCCAGTACCGCCGCAATCGGCACCATGTCCGGAACAGCTTCGGCGTCCAGCGAAATCGCTTGACGGTCGCCAATGTCTGTCATTTGTAACCCTTCGGGTGTATTGTACACCGAAAAACCCGCCTGTTCCAACACATCGACAATCGCTTTATCCCCTTGCACAGAGGCGGTGGATAAGCCCTGTAATCGAAAATCGTGACTGTGGGAAACTGCCGCACCCACCATCCAAAAAGCGGCATTGGACCAATCACCCTCCGCCGCAAGCCGAGTCGGTGAAACGTAGGTGCCGGTCACCGTGAAGGTGGTATCTTGTTTGGTTACGGTAATGCCAAAATGAGATAACGCTTCGATTGTTAAAGCAATGTACGGATACGAGGTCATCTTCCCTTGTACATGAATATGACAGGGCGTTCCCAGCAACGGCGCCGCCATCAACAAGCCGCTGACGAACTGTGAACTTAAACTGCCGTCAATGTGAAAGGTGTTGCCACGCAACTTACCGTCAAGTACCAGCGGAAACTGTCCCTCTGCCGATAGTTGACAACCGTTCTGTTCCAAAAGCGGTCGCAACGGGGTAGTGGGACGTTCGGATAAGCGTCCACGTCCTGTAAAAGCCGCACCGCCCACCGCCGCACAGATCGGCAATAAAAAACGAAGGGTAGAACCGCTTTCTCCGCAGTCCAGCATCCGATTCTGCCGAGGAGTTTCATACGGTGTTATCATCACACGGTCCGATTCACACACCACATCCGCAAAGGATGACCGCAAGCAAGCAACGGTGGCTTCGATATCCTGTGAGTAGGACACCCCCTCAATAACGGTGGGTGTTTTACACAACGCCGCACAGATCAACAAACGGTGGATTACGGATTTAGACGCAATAATCCGGGTGGTGCCTAACAGCTGCTTTCCGGTTACGGTCACAGTCATGTTGCCAGTCCCTCCCGTAGATAATCCCGCAGGCGCTCAACCGGAATGGTGCATACTACACCCTCGCCCAGTTTGGGAACCGTCACGATATGCAGTTGTTGATTCCGCCGTTTTTTATCCGACAACGCTGCCTGGTACAATTCTTCTTTTGAAAAATCACAGCCGGTCGGCAAATGATATAGCCCAAGAACTGCATCTAACCGTTTCGCCAACTGTTGACCGTTCTGCTCGGCACGTGCCATGACCGCCATGCCGATCGCCACGGCGCTACCATGCGAAATGGAAAACTGACTGCATAGTTCCACGGCATGGCCGATGGTATGCCCGTAGTTGAGCAACAGCCGACAGCCATTATCGAATTCATCGGCTGCCACGATCTCACTTTTAACGGTGACACATCGTGTAATCAGCCGGGTATCGTCCCATGCCTGTTTTTCCAGCGCTTCGAACATTTCCGGATCACGGATCATGCCGTATTTGATAACCTCTGCCATGCCATCGGCATATATCGCAGCGGGTAAAGTACACAAGGTAGACGGGTCGCACAGTACCAACCGAGGTTGATAAAACGCTCCCAGCAGATTTTTTCCCTCCGGCAAATTCACCGCCGTTTTGCCGCCGACGGAAGAATCCACACACGCTAACAGCGTCGTGGGAATCTGCACAAACGGAATGCCCCGTTGATACGTCGCCGCACAAAATCCCGCCAAATCTCCCACAACACCGCCGCCGAGAGCGACGATCGCATCGCTACGGGAAAATCCGTGCTGTGCAAGGGAAGAGATAATATCCAAATATTGTGCCGTATTCTTCGAGCTTTCACCGGCAGGGATAACATACTCAAATACCGCAAACCCCGCAGCTTTTAAACATGAGCCAACAGCCTCGCCGTATAAGGGGAATACATTGCTATCGCTGAGCAGCAAGATTTTTTCGCTGCCCAGCACCGCCGCACATTCCTCTCCTACACGGGTAAGGAGACCTTCTTCAATATGGATTTCATAAGGGCGCCCTGTTCCGACCTTAACCTTCTCCATAGGGGCTGTCAATCCTTTCTTTTCGTTCGCTTCCGTCTTTGAGCAACGCTTTAAGCATGGCGGCATCCTCGTTTTCGAGCGCCGTTTTATACTCTTGCAATGCCGTTACAATATGGTCGATTTCCGCAATCAGGTTGTCTTTGTTTTCTAAAAACAACTCCGTCCACATAGTTTCATTTAGCCGTGCCACACGGGTCAGATCCCGATAACTGCCGGCGGAAAATCCTCGATGGATCGCCGCACGGGGGCTTTTAACGTATGCGTTGGATACGACGTGTGCTAACTGTGAAGTAAAAGCGATCAGCTCGTCGTGTTGTTCCGGTGTGGTCACGGTAACCGAGCCAAATCCAATGGATTTGAGCCATCCCGTCACCCGTTCCAGCAATAAAATATCGTCGGTGTTTTCGGGCGTTAAGATCATCGAGGCACCGGCATACAGATCCGCCGTGGCATATTTGATACCGGAATGGTGCAAACCCGCCATCGGGTGACCGCCGATAAAGATCCAACCGTTTTGCGCTGCAAGGGGACGGCACTTTTCACAAACGCTCCGTTTAATACCGCTGCAATCGATGACGATGGTGCCCGGTGCAATTTTTGTTGCGGTTTCAAAAAGATAGGATACCGTCGCCGACGGATACACCGCCAGCAAGATAAGCTCACAGTCAGCAATCGTATGAGCATCCAACGTGCCGTCGATGCTGTTGGTCAGCATCGCATACTGGGTCACTGCCGAGTCGATGTCATATCCCAACACGTAATGGTTTGTGTGGGCCTTGAACGCTTTGGCAAGCGAGCCGCCGATAAGCCCAAGGCCGATAATTCCGACTGTCATTCCTGTATCGCCTCACGAATCTGACGGACACGTTTTGCCACGTCATCAAATTGCTCGGGTGTGAGTGATTGCGCACCGTCACACCATGCCTTTTTGGGGTTGTTGTGAACCTCAATCATCAAGCCATCGGCGCCGGCCGCTGCCGCAGCCATCGCCATCGGTTTTACCATCCAACTAATGCCGCAGGCGTGGCTGGGGTCAACCACGACAGGCAGGTGCGTTAACTCGTGTAGCATGGGAACTGCCGACAGGTCCAGCGTATTACGGGTGTACGTTTCGTAGGTGCGAATACCCCGTTCGCAAAGAATCACCTGTTCATTGCCACCCGCCATGATATATTCGGCACTCATCAACCACTCTTTCATGGTGTTCGCCAATCCCCGTTTGAGTAAGATGGGTTTGCGGATACGGCCCAATTCTTTGAGTAGATCGAAGTTCTGCATATTGCGTGCGCCCACCTGAATCAAATCGACATCCTCGAACAACGGTAGGTGATTGGCATTCATAATTTCGGTAACAATCGGCATACCTGTTTCTTTTTTGGCTTCCTTCAACAAAGCGAGTCCGTCCGCTTGAAGGCCTTGAAAATCATAGGGAGATGTACGGGGTTTGAACGCACCGCCACGCAACAAGGTAGCGCCCGATGCTTTCACCTGTGTTGCCACATCAACGATCTGTTCCCGAGATTCCACCGAGCAAGGACCCGCCACAATGGCGAAATGTCCGCCGCCCACCTTGACACCGGAAACGTCGACGACGGTGTCCTCGGGGTGGAACTGACGGTTTGCACTCTTAAACGGTTCGGAAATACGGGTAACAGTTTCCACGATTTCTAAGTTTTGCAACAACTCAATATCCACATGCGTGGTATCGCCCACCAATCCCAAAATGGTGGTATACATACCTTGTGAACGGTGAACTGTCAAATTTTGCGTTTCCAACCAATTCACTAAATTATCGATCTGTGTTTCGGGGACGCCTTGTTTAATAACGGCAATCATGCGTATTCCTCCTAAAATATAAAGGGCCCGCATTTTTACTGCGGGCCCTTCTCAAAGGTTTCGATTAGAGGGTTGTTGACCTTACATCAACGGCAGCAAAAAAGACTTCTACTTATTTTTTGAAAGTAAAAGAAATAATAACGATATTCTGCTGCAAAAAATGTCTGTTTCATAAAGCAACACCTTGTGACGGAGTATACCATACTCCACCCGATTTGTCAACCGATTTTTACCAAAGCGGGGTGACAATTTGATGGGTACTGGTATCTGTCACCGAATAATAATGGCGCAAAATTTGGACATAGGTCCACCCTTCTTCGTTGGCATATCCCACAGCGCCCATTTGGCTGAGTCCGACACCGTGTCCCCACCCTTGACAGGTGATGGTAACAATCCCCGTTGCCTCATCATACGTCGTGCGAAATGCATGAGAACGCAACCCTAATGCGTTGCGCATATTGTAACCGGTCAGCGGTTTTTTGTTTCCTTTATTATCCAGGTAATAGAAATTTGTATGGAACACGTAGTTCCAGGCATCTCCGCTACCGGCGCTGCCATCCCCGTCATAGCTAAGTGCTTTTAACGGAAGCTGACCATCGGTTGTAAACTGTTCTTCCGGCATGGTATAACTCGGATATCGATTTTGAACATTGTTCTCAAACCATTGTTTCACCTTCGCATACAGGTCATCCCGAGAAATCGTTACCTTAGAGGTGAAGTTTCTGCCGCCGTATTTCGCATTGGTTACCGCATTGTCATATTTACTGACAACGCTCTTGGCATACGGCAGTGCGCCTGTCCACACACGATTACTGGATGCGCTATATCCGCCGGTAGATGCTGAATAACAAGCTTGTAGCAACATTTTTTTCGAAATTTTGGTTTGGTTGGTAAATAGTAATTTTACACCCACCACGTCTCCGACTGCGTCGTAAATCATCTTGTCATATTTGTTGGACAAATTGATAGGCGACAGGTTGGACGGGTACGGTTTATTGTTACTGAGGTTATAATTCAACAAATACGTATACGATGCGACCGCCTGAGCTTTCTGTGCTTCGGTGGACTTGACCATTGTTGAGGCACTGCCCAGTTCCGCTTTCACAATCGACGTCAGCAATAATTGCAGTTGTTCTTTGGTTTTGGGACGGTGAATCCCATCTGCATCCGGCGCAAACCCCGAAAACGTTCCGTTGTTTTTCACCGCAACATATGCCAAAAACTCATACTCCGAAATCTTACCCTGTACCGTTCCGGCACTGGGTGTCAGGCTCGGCGGAGTTGGTGTCACAACAGGCGGTTTTGTAATATTTTGCGTCGTGGGTATCACCGTGGTAGAGGAGGTGGTGGATTCCCCGACCAATTCATCTCCCTCATCCTGTGTCGTGGTCGGTTTCTTAGGTTTGGTCGTAGTGGTCGTGGTTGTAGATGGTTTTGATGTCGAGGTTGTGGTGGTTTGTTCGGTCGTGGTTGTTTGCTCAGTGGTTTCAACCGTTGCGGTAGTCGTTTCTACTGTGGTGGTCGTTTGAGAAGCAATTGTGCGGCCCTCGTTCGCCTCCACCCATCCTTTGGGCATCTTCGCCGTGCGGTTGACACGGGCTTTGGACAGGTCGTTGCCCGAATCCTCATCCGCACGGGCACGACGAGCCGCTACCACGATACGTGCACCCGGGTATCCATAGTCAATGGGGGTCGTCAACAGCAACAACCGATCCCCGTAAATAACATCAACCGGTGTATCAAACAATGAGCGTGATCGAATCTGCGCAACGTGATACAAAAAGTCTTCTTCGTTATCAAAAACCGTCCGCGCATAGTTAAACTCTGTCGTATCGGTATCATCTACCAAGAACACACCGAAAATTTTATAGGTGTTTTGCTGGTAGAGGGTGTTCATCTCAACAATGGTATGTTTCTTCAAAAAGGCAAGTTCGGTGAACTTTTCCAAATCGGAAAACATTTGGCCGTTTCCGGGATTGTTACCGTAAATCGTCAACGTAGGTTTCATGTGCGCCGCATCTACCGCTGTCCCGGTTTCCAGGTACGGGACGCCAAAGGCAGAGGCGGTTTTATGAAAATCATGTTGCTGATAATAGCCCAACGACGGTTCCACCATGACCGGATAATTGATACGGGTATCGGCAATACTGACCCATCCCCGCACGTCATCGTTATTCCGATACAGCGTCATAAATTGCGGCAAGATGCCGGTGGGATACCAGCCTTCGGTTTCCACCTCGGCCTGGGTATACATCGCATACAATTCATCAAATTGTTTTTGGTTCCAATACGGCTTATAAAGGTAAACATAGCCGGCAAATGCGGCTGCTAAACACACAACAGCCAAGGCAGATAGCCAGCGAAGCAACCGCGTACGACGACGACGTTTCTTCACGATGCGGTCTTGTTCCGCCGTTACCTGTGCGGCTTCTTGTCGCATCTGTTCCAACGACTGGCCGCCCGCCATAACACCCGGCAACGTTTCCAGATATCGCCGTGCCATATCCAGCGCAAATGAGGTGGCTCGGTTGCGGATCTGCTCACGATCTTCTTCACCATGGCCGGCGAAAACCTTTTTGACCCATACACGCTTTTTGTCCGCTAACGCAATATATACCGTGCCGACCGCTTTCCCCTCGCTGGTGTCGGGACCTGCTACTCCGGTTATACCGATACCAATATCCGCACCGCTAACACGGCAGGCGCCAACCGCCATGGCTCCGGCAGTTTCGGGGGATACGGCGCCTCGTTCTTCCAAAACGGATGCGGGTACACCCAACATTTGGTGTTTAATTTCTTTGGAATAGGCAGCAATGCCGCATTCAAAGACACTCGATGCGCCCGGTACTTCGGTAAGACGACCGGATAAAAGACCGGCTGTACACGATTCGGCTGTGGCAATTTTTAATTCATGTTCCGTTAACAGCGATACCACACGTTTAGCAAGGCCGCCCGCATCAACACCGTATACGGCTTTATCAAGCCGTTCGGTTATCTCAGCAATTATTGGCTGACAAAGAGCTTGTGCTTGCCCCGCCGTATCGGCTTTGGCGGTGATACGTAACACCACCTCGCCGTCTTTGGCATAAGGGGCAACGGTTGGATTGGAACTCTCCAATAAATCGTGTAATCGTTCATCGATGGCGGCCTCCGGGATACCGAATACACCAATGGTATGGGTTTGGATTGTCCCGCCGGAACGTTGTGCTAAAAAGGGAGCAACCCGATAGAAAAACATGGGCGCTATTTCTGGCGGGGGACCGGGAAGCAGAATGAGGCATTTGCCATTCTGCTCGACGGCGCAGCCAGGCGCAGTACCCCAATCATTCAAAAATACCGTACAACCCTCCGGTAACATCGCTTGTTTTTTATTGTTTTCGGTATATTCTTTATCGGTACGCTCAAAGTACTCTCGGATACGGCGGTCACTTTCCTCATGCAAGACAAGCGGAACACCCAGACAGTCCGCTACCGTTTCACGGGTTATATCGTCTTCGGTGGGACCGAGACCGCCGGTTAATAACACCATATCACAGCGGGATAACGCTAATTCGATTGCCTGCTGTAATCGTTCCCGATTATCCCCTACCGTGGATTGATACAATGTATCAATCCCGTAAACCGTCAGCTCACGGGACAAAAATTGACTATTGGAATTGACAATATCACCCAGTAACAGTTCGGTTCCGACCGAAATAATTTCAGCATTCATCGATTTCACCACCTTTTATCCTATGTGTAAAATCCGCACACCCGCTATCGCTTCATCCACCAACGCTTCAACATCCAACGCCTGTTCTGCTGCCTCAATCTCCGCTAAACGGGGACGTGTACGTGGATGGCGAGGGGTAAATACCGTACAACAATCTTCGTACGGCT
>JAZRZU010000085.1:0-2180 GCA_045601465.1 Acutalibacteraceae bacterium | reverse complement strand
GAGGCGAGCTCTTTTCGCACGTCGTCCAATGTGATGCCTCTGTCCACCATCATGACCATAATGTGATACGCAAGGTCGGCGATCTCATAGATGGTTTCTTTTTTGTCGTTTGCTTTGGCGGCGATGATGACCTCGGTGGATTCCTCGCCGATCTTCTTTAAGATCTTGTCGATGCCTTTTTCAAAGAGATAGGTGGTATACGAACCTTGGGGTAAGGTCTTTTGACGGTCTTGTAAAAGTTCGTACAGGCTGTCCATTGAAAATTCGGGCAGCGTTTCGCTGATAAACAGGGGAGAGAAGAAGCAAGAGTCGGCACCTGTATGACAGGCAGGACCGTCTTTTTCCACCACCACTAACAGCGCATCCTTATCACAGTCCGCCGATATGGATACGATATGTTGATAGTTGCCGCTGGTTTCTCCTTTTAACCACAGTTCCTGCCTTGAACGGCTGTAAAAACAGGTGAGTTGTTTTTCAAGCGAGATACGCAGGCTTTCTTCATTCATATATGCTAAGGTGAGGACTTTCTTGGACAGGTTATCCACCACGATGGCGGGAATCAGACCGTTGGTATCAAATTTTAATTCGTTGATTTGTATCATGATAGGCACCCTCATATTCTAACGATAATATCGTTTTGTTTTAGCGTTTGTTTTAAGTTGGAGATTTTGACTTCTCCGAAATGGAAGATGGAAGCCGCAAGACCGGCATCGATATCCGGGATTTCTTTAAACAGCTTGACAAAATCCTCTTGACAACCGGCGCCGCCAGAGGCAATCACCGGTACGTTCACAGCATGACATACGGCTTTTAATAATTCGATATCAAAGCCCTGTTTTACACCATCCGTGTCGATGGAGTTAACCACCACTTCGCCGGCACCGTTTGCCACACATTGCGTGATCCAAGAAATGGCTTCCATGCCGGTATCTTCACGGCCGCCTTTGGCGAAGACGTGGAACGTTCCGTCCACTCGTTTAACGTCCACCGAAAGGACAACGCATTGATTGCCGTATTTGAGCGCCGCTTCTCGAATAAGGGCGGGGTTTTTAATAGCACCGGAGTTTACACTTACCTTGTCGGCTCCGCATTTTAAAACACGGTCAAAGTCCTCAATGGTGTTGATACCGCCGCCGACGGTCAGCGGAATGAAAATATTTTGCGCTACTTCTTTTAAGATGTCGGTAAAAAGCTTTCGACCGTCGCTCGAAGCGGTAATATCGTAGAATACCAATTCATCTGCGCCGTTATCGCTGTAATACTTGCCGAGTTCCACAGGGGAGGACACGTCGTTTAAGTTATTAAAGTTAACGCCTTTGACGACACGGCCGTTTTTGACATCCAGGCACGGGATAATGCGTTTGGTTATCATCTTACCGCCTCCAATGCCTCTTTTAAATCGATTGCACCGATATAGTAGGCTTTCCCGATAATGGCGCCGTAAAGGTTCATATCCCGCAGCGCCTTGACATCATCCAGCGTCGAAACACCGCCGGATGCGGTGATGTTCAGCGAAAATTGTTCGGATAATGCTTTGTAAAGCTCTCGGTTGGTGCCGTTCATCGCACCGTCCTTGGAAATATCAGTGCAGATAAGCGTTCGGACACCCAGGTCCTGCATTTTTTGGCAAAATTCAAAGCAGGAATACTCACTTTTCTCGGTCCAGCCTTTTATGGCGACGTACCCGTCTTTCACGTCTACACCAACCGCAATTTTATTGCCGTAGCGGGTAACGGCTTGCTTTAAGAATTCCGGATCTTTGACAGCGGCGGTTCCCAAGATTACACGGTCTACACCGCATTTGACGTAGGCTTCAATGGTTGGCATATTGCGTATACCGCCGCCGATCTCACAAAATAAATTGGTTTGCTCGGCGATTTGTTTGACGATATGCAGATTGGGTGTGTTGCCGTTTTTAGCACCTTCCAAATCCACGACGTGAATACACTCGGCACCGCAGTTTTCAAAATCACGTGCTATCTCAATCGGGTTTTCGCTGTAAACGGTCATTTGGTTGTAGTCGCCTTTGTATAGACGCACCGCTTTACCGTCGTATAGGTCAATAGCAGGAAAAAGTTTCATGTTTTACTCCATTTCACAAAACGCTTTTAAAATCCGAAGACCAACGTCACCGCTTTTTTCGGGGTGGAACTGACAACCGTAAAGGTTTTTGTTTGCTA